>NZ_JEMA01000489.1:0-6710 GCF_001589285.1 Sorangium cellulosum
CCCGGCGCGCAAGGACGGCGTCGACGACATCGCGCGCCTCCGGAGCGCCGGGTCGCGGGACGGACCCTCGACGGACGAGGTGATCGCGGTCCTCCGGCGCGCGCGCGGCACGCTGCGGGAAGCGGAGGCGGTGGCGCACCTCGTCGCGGCGATGGAGGAGCGGGTGCTCCCGGATCCGGTCCGGGTGGCGTGCGCCGATCTCCTCGCGGCCCGGGGCGACGAGCTGGGCGCGCTCTCCGTGCTCGAGGGCGCGGCGGCGTCACGGGAGCGCGGGGGCGCGTCGCGCGCGCGGCCGGTGTCCTCGACCGAAGGGCTCGTCCTCGCGGCCGACCTGTACGCCTCGCTGGGGCAGCTCCCGCGCGCGGTCGGCGCGATCGAGCGGGTGCTCGTCCGGGAGATCGGCGCGCCCGGCGCGCGCGAGCGCCACCAGCGCTGGCGCGCGGCGCTCGGCGCGGAGCGGCCCGCGGCGGCGCGCGTGGAGGACGTGACGGTCGTCGCGCCCTCGGCGGCCAAGACCCCGTTCCGCCTGCTCCGCGAGGTGGCGCGCGGCGGCGCCGGGGCCGTCTACGAGGCCGAGGACGAGGTGCTCGGCCGGCGCGTCGGGTTCAAGGTCTACCACGGGCGCGGCGCCGACCGGACGCACGTCACCCGCGAGGCGCGGCTCGCCGCGGCGCTCGCGGGCCCCGGCGTCGTGCGGGTGTTCGACGCGGATCCCGACGAGGGATGGATCGCGCTCGAGTGGATCGCGCGCGGCTCGGTCCGGGACGCGCTCCGCGCCGGGGACGCGGCGGCGCTCGCGCCGGTCGCGCGGTGGGCGCGGCCGCTCGCGCGCGCGCTCGCCCGCGTCCACGAGCGCGGCTACGTCCACGCCGACGTCAAGCCGGCGAACGTGCTGCTGCGCAACGTCGGCGAGCCCGTGCTCAGCGACTTCGGTCTGGCCAGGCCCCGCGGCGCGCCGTCGGCCGGCGGCAGCCCCGGCTACGTCTCCCCGGAGCGGCTCGCCGGCCGCCCGAGCGACCCGCGCGACGACGTCTACGGCTACGGCCGCGTGCTCGAGGACGTCCTCGTGCGCCTCGAGGCGCTCGGGGTCGAGGGGCTGGCGGCCTGGAAGGAGCTGTCGCTGCGGTGCCTTGGCCCCGACGACGAGCGGCCGGCGGACGGCGCCGCGCTCGTCCGGGCCGCCTGCTGAGCGCCGCGGCGGCTCAGCAGGTATCGAGGCAGCGCATGTACTCCTCGAAAGCGGCCGCGTCCGTCCCGTCGAACGCGCCGCAGGGCACCTCCGCGGCGCACTCCGAGGCGCACCGGACGTCGCCCTCACACGACGCCTCGCTCGAGGCGCCGCCGCCCTGGTAGCCGCACTCCTCCGTGTGTTCAGCGGCCTCATCGCACACGCTGCCGCAGCCCGACGCGAACGCGACAGCGACCGCGACAGCGATCGACGCGGCGCGCGCTCTTCCGGAGCTGCCGGGCGCTTCCGTCCACCAACGACCCCTGCCTCTGCTCATGGGTGCTCTCTCCCGGAGTGATGTCTCTGCGGGGGACCTTACTGCGGCGGAGTTGCGCGCAGGATGGCAACTCGCTTCGCTTCGGGCGCGGCCCTGGGTAGATTGCTCGCCTACATGCGCGCACGCAACGAGGAGAGGGCGGGCTGATGCGCCTGGCGATCGTCGCCACGCCGAGCTTGCACCGCGATCAACGACCGGCTCCAGGCTCGCTCGACGGTGATCTCATCCGGGCCCGCCTCTCGCTGGACGACGCGGGCTTCCGGGTGATCGACGTGGATCCTGGCCGGGATCTCGCCGAGCAGCTCGACGCGATGTTCGACGAGCTCGTGGCGACGAGGAGGACGCTGGTCGACGCCGACGAGGCCGCGCGCGACGAGGCGTCCACGCTGCTCCTCTTCTACGCCTCGAGCGCTGTCGCGCTGTCGCCGGACGGGGAGCTCTTCCTCTGCCTCGACCCCGAGAACCCGGGCGTGGGCGACGCGCTGAGCGACGTCGCCGCGGTGTTCCGCGATCGCGCGCGCGGCGAGGTGCTCTTCGTCATCGAGTGCCATCACGCCCCTGGCGCGACCTCTCGCGCCGTCGTCGCCGCGGCGGAGCGGGCGGTGGCGTCCGCCGAGACGGGCATCGAGCTGCTCGCCGCGGCCCACCCGATCGGCTCGCTCGACGCGGACCTGCCGTCGGTGCTCACCCGCGCCTTCGTCGAGCACCTCGACGAGGCCGAGCCGGAGCGCGGCCTCACCGCCGGCGCGATCGCCCGCCGCGTCCAGGAGAGCCCCGCGCTCGCCGGCGCCATCCCGTGCTTCGCGCGCGGCCAGGGGCGGGGCTCCTTCTTCGTGCTCGTCCCGCGCGGCGGCGTCCCGGGCGAGGTCCCGGCGGAGGGCCCCGCGGCCGCTCCGCCCGACGCCGCGGGCGGGGAGCACGCCGCCACCACGCCCGCGCCGGCGCCGGACGATCCGGTCGCCCAGTACCTCGCGGTCGGCGACACGCTCATCGCCGCGTCGGACCTCGAGGGGGCGCTCACGGCGTACAAGAAGGCGCTCGCGCTCGTGGGGACCGCCCAGCGGGACGCGCGCGCGGAGGTGTACGTGCGCATCGCGCACGTGAGGTGGCGCCAGGAGCGGCACCCCGAGGCGATCGAGGGCTTCGAGAAGGCGCTCGCGCTCGCGCCCGAGCACCGCGCTGCCCTCGAGGCGCTGGTCGAGGTGCGCCTCGCCGCGCGTGACTTCGCCGGGCTGCGCACCGCCGAGGAGCGGCTCCTCTCGCGGATCGAGGGGGACGCCGACCGGTTCGGGCTGCTCGTCCAGTCCGCCGAGCGCTGGGAGATCATCGCCGGGGACACGGACCGGGCGCGGGAGCTCCTGGAGCGGGCGCGGGAGCTCCGCCCCGTCGAGCCCTCCGTCCTGCGCAGCCTGGGCCGGCTCTACGAGGAGGCCGGCGACGTCCAGGCGTCGCTCGACGCGCGCCGCGACCTCATCGAGCTCGTGGAGGACCCGCGGCAGCGGGCGGTCTCGCTCCTGGAGCTCGCGCGCGCGGCGATCCAGGGCGAGGCCCGCGCGACATTGACCGAGGTCACGCGGGAGCAGGCCGGCCTCGAGCTGCTGGAGCGCGCGCTGGACGCCGATCCCACGCTGCTCGATCCGCTCGCGCTCATCGCGATCCTCCTCTCGGCGCGGCAGGAGTGGGGCGAGCTGGAGCTCGCGTACCGGCGCATGCTCGACCGCGCGCAGCGCATCGCCGACCCGCGCACGCGCAGCGACGTCGTCTGGGAGCTGTGCCGCCGCCTCGGCCTGCTCTTCCGCGATCACCTCGAGGATCCAGGCTCCGCGCTGGAGGCGTTCGAGGGCGCGGTGGCCGAGAGGCCGGACGACGTCGCGGGGCGGGTCAGCGCGGCGTCGCTCGCGCGCAGCGCTGGCCGGTTCGAGCGCGCGGCGGCGCACCTCCAGGCCGCGGCGGTGCTCGATCCCGGGAACGTCCAGGTGTTCCACGACCTGTTCGACACGTTCCAGAAGCTGCGGCGCACCGATCAGGCCTGGGCCGCGGCGAGCGTGGCCGTGTACCTCGACGCCGCCGAGTCGCGGGAGCGCTTCCTCTTCGAGGAGCACCGGCCGGCGGGCCTGGTGCAGCCCGAACGCGGCTTGAGCGCCGGGGCGTGGGAGCTCCTGCGCGCGGCCGATCGCGATCGCGCGCTCGAGGAGGTGCTCGCGTCCGTCGCCGACGCGGCGATCCGCGCCCGGCTCGCGCAGCGGGCGCGGGAGAAGAAGCTCCCCCGGCTCGATCCGGCCGCGCGCGCCGACGCGGAGCGGAGCGCGGCGGGCGTGGTGCGCCTGTTTGCGTGGGCGAGCCGGTGTCTCGGGATCGCCACGCCGGCGATCTACTTCCTCAAGGACGCGCAGATCGGGGTCGCCGCGGTGCCGGTGGGCGAGCCGAGCGTCCTCGTCGGCGGCGAGGCGCTCCGCGGGCGGACGGCCGCCGAGCTCGCGTTCCTGGTGGGCAGCCACGTCGCGTACCACGTCGGCCCGCACCGCCTGCTCCTCCATTTCCCGTCGCTCGAGGAGCTCGGCGTCTGCCTGGCCGCGGCCGTCAAGCTGACGCGCCCCTCGGAGCCCGTCCCTGCCGAGATCGAGGCCGCGGTGCTCTCGTTGATGCCCTTGCTCGACCAGGAGCTCACGGAGATCGAGCGTGACGCGCTGGAGGCGGCGGTGTTCGAGCTCTACGAGATCCGCGCGCCGCTCGATCTCGCGCACTGGGCCGGCTCGGTGGAGCGCTGCGCTGCCCGTGTCGGCTACCTCTTGACCGGCGAGCTCCCGGTCGCGGCGTCGTCGCTCTCGCGCGCGGACGCGCCGGGCGTGCTGACGGCGGAGGAGAAGATCGGCGACCTGCTCTCGTTCACCGTCTCGGACGCCCACCACGCCCTGCGCGAGGAGCTCGGCGTCGCCATCCAGCCCTAGCGCTCGCCGCGCCAGCCAGCCGTGGCGCGCGCCGCGCGCTCAGCGCCGGCGCGCCCGCGCGCCCTCACCGCTTGCCCTGCAGGTAGGCGAGGTACGCGTCGTGGTTCGGCGGGCGGCCGAGGAAGCGGGCGACGAGATCTCCTGCTTCGACGCCGCCCCCCTTGGCGAGCACCTCGTCGCGGAAGGCGCGCGCGACCGCGGGGTTCAGCAGGCCTTCCTGCTGGAAGCGGGTGAGCACGTCGCGCGAGAGCGAGAGGGCCCACTGGTAGCCGTAGTACCCCGCGTCGTACGTGATGAGGTGCCCGAAGCTCGACTGCAGGTGCGTCCCCTTCACGAAGGCGAACGACTCGTTCGCGCGCTGCGCTTGCTCCACGACAGCGGTCGTGTCGAAGCCCGGCTCGCGCGCGTGGAGCTCCAGATCGATCGCCGCGAGGGTGAGCTGCCGCTGCGTCGCGAGCGCTCGCCCGAAGCCCCGCGCGCGCGTCATGGCCTGGAAGAGATCGTCCGGGATCTTCTCGCCGGTCGCGTGGTGCCTCGCGAACAGATCGAGCACGTCGCGCGACCACGCCCACTCCTCGAACATCTGGCTCGGCGCCTCCACGAAGTCGCGCACGGTCGCCGTCCCCGAGTAGGAGGCGAGCTCCGAGCGCGTGAGCAGGTGGTGCAGCACGTGCCCGAACTCGTGGAAGAACGTCACCACGTCCTCGTGGGACATGAGCGCCGGCTGCGCCCCCGGCTTCGGGAAGTTGCACTCGAGCGCCGCGATCGGGGTCTGCCACGACCCGTCGTCGAGCAGCTTCGCCGTCCGCACCGAGAACATCGCCGCGTGCTTGTACTTGTCGGGCCTGCTGTAGAGGTCGAGGTAGAATTTCCCGATCGCCTTCCCCTCGGAGCGCACCTCGTACGCTGTCACGTCGGGGTGCCAGGCCTTCGCGGGCACCTCCCTGTACTCCAGGCCGTACATCCGCGCGGTGATGTCCATGAGCCCCTGCTTCACCGCGCCGATCTCGAGGTAGTCCGAGAGCGCCTGCGAGTTGAACTGGTACCTGGACGCGCGGACCCGGTCTTCGAGGAAGTAGCGCTCCGAGGGCGGCAGCTTGTCGCGCGGCTTGCCCCCGAGCCGCGCGTGCTCCTTCATGAGCTCGGCGAACTCGGCCTTGGCGGGCTCCTTCAGCGCGGCCCGGACCTGGTCGAGGAAGCCGCGCACGGCGCCGCTCGTCTTCGCCATCCGCGGCTCGATGGCGTAGTCGGCCCAGCTCTTGTAGCCGAGCATCTTCGCCTTCTCCGAGCGGAGCGCGAGCAGGCGCTCGAGCAGCTTCACGTTCTTCTCGCCGCCGCGGTTCGTGAACAGCACGTAGAGGTCGAGCGCGGCCTTGCGATCCTTCGCGTAGGTCACGAACGGGAAGAAGTCGGGGTAGTCGGTGGTGATCTCGACCTTGCCGTTCGCCTTGGGCGGGTGCTTCGCCACGTACTCCTTGGGCAAGCCCTCGAGCGAGGCGGGCGCGATCTCGATCGACCCGAGCGACGCGGACAGGTTCGACATGAACTCCTGCCCGATCCGGGTGATCTGCTCGTTCACGTCGCGGAGGCGTTGCTGCCGGTCATTCGGCAGCGACAGCCCGTTGCGGCGGAAGTCGCGCAGCACGTCGGAGAGGAGCCGGGCCCGCTCCCCCTGGAGCGCCTCGCGCGTCTCGGTCTTCTCGGCGTACGCCTTGATGACGCCGGCGAGATCGGCGTCCAGCCACATCGCGGTCGTGAACCTGTCCACCTTCGGCTCGCAGAGCCTGGCGGCCTCTCGCACGGCGGCGTCCGGGTGCGCGACCCCCATCAGGTACGGGAAGTCGCCCGCGCTGTTCACCTCGAGCACCGCGCCGTCGAACCGCCCGAGCGTCGCGGCGTACGTGAGCTTCTCCGGCGGCGCCTCCTTGAGCGCCCTGATCGCGTCGAGGTGCGCCTCTGCCGCGCTCAGGTGGTCATCGCAGAGCTGCTGCACCCCGCCCGCGGTGATCCCCACCGCCACGGGGTCGAACTCGGCGCGCGCAGGCGTCTCGGGCGGCGCCGTCGTCGCCGCGGGCGAGGCCGTCCCCGGCGCCGCGCTGCCGGGCCCGGGCGGCGAGGGCACCACGGCGGTCGGTGGACCGGCGCTGCAGGCGACGAGCAGGAGGATCGAGAGGAGCGCGCCGGGCGCGGGCGAGTGACCGACCTTCATGGCGGTCCGCCTATATCATGGGTCGTCCGCGGGCTCGGCGCGCCGCCG
>NZ_JEMA01000489.1:6730-15291 GCF_001589285.1 Sorangium cellulosum
CGCGCCGCCGATGGAACCGGCGGGACAACCTCAAGCGGACGGCCGGCGGTGTGTCGGCCGGGGCCCGGCGGCGCCGGCTCCGGGAGGGGGCGCGGCGCCGCGAGCGTCGGATCCTCAGTCGGCGCCCGGGATGAAGCCAAAGACGCAGTCGTAGCTGCGGCTCGCCACATCGGCGGCGGGCGTGCCGGCCGACACCAGGGCGATCAACCGGTTCTCCGCGGGGCTCGCCGGGAGATCAACCCCCGTGATCTCCAGGTCCGCCGTCTCGCTCTCGGTGGCCGTGTAGTCGCTGCCGATCTCGGTGCCATCGCCGTTCAGCAGCGTGAGCGTGAACTCGCGCAGCCCGGAGCCGTGGCGCTGCGCTCCGCAGAAGGCGGATACCTTCCATGTCGCGTCCGCGCCCTCGGGCACCGGCAGCGCATAATGGTCGGCGTCCGGGGTCACCGCCTCAGAAAGCTCGCCGTCCACGGTGTAGACGAGCCCGCCCCCGCCGATTTCGAAGGAGTACAGATCGCCCTCTGGCGTCGTGGCGAGGTTGTTGGTCAGGTCCTCGGCCTCGCGGCCGGAGATCTCCAGTCGGTTGTGAAGGAGAACGTAGAAGTCGTTCGCCCCCACTTCTCCCTGCGGGCGCTTGACGAAGACCAGGTACTCGGCCTCCGCGCCGGCCTTGACAGGAACCTCGATGCTGCCGCCCTTCGACGGGTCGATCTTCGCGTACGGGGTGGTCAGATCCGCCGCGTCGAACACGGTGATCTCACTGACATCCACCGTCGAGCCGCTGCCGTCGGCTCCGGGCGGGGCCGAGAGGAGGAACGTCGCCTTGAGCCCGTGCTCGGAGGCGGGCGTCTCCGGCAGCATGAACGAGTAGACGTCGACGTCCGTCGCGGTCTCGAAATCGCCGATCAGGAACGTCGTGTAGTATCCCGTGTCGTCGTCCAGCGCCTCGTAGTGGAGCGGCAGGGCCTGCGCTTCCTCGTCGTTCGGCTCCCTGTCCTCGATGAGGCTGTCGTCATCGGCGGCGGCCGCGTCGAGCGACGAGATGCCGATTGCGTAATCGAAGTTCTCGATCCCGTCGGCGGGCGCGCAGCTGCTCGCGCCCAGCGCGGACGTGCACTCCTCGACGAGGAGGTAGTAGTCGCCGTCAGCGGGCAGGACGGTGATGAGCCGGCTGTCGTTGCCGCCCTGAGGCGGATCGTCGTTCCGGGCGATCTGCTCGCCTTGCGCGTCGAGCAGCGAGACGACCAGATCGGGATACCGCGGATCGTTCTCGTCGGCTTCCGGCTTCGCGTCGGTCAGGACGTACAGGACCTGCCCCTTGGTCCCGGTGAAGCGGTAGAAGTCCTGGTCTGCGTCGACCGGATCGAGCGTCTCCTGCACTGCGTCTGCGTCGATCTCGATCGACTCGGCCGTCTCGATGCTGTCGTTCCCATCCCCTTCCTCGCCTCCGGCACCGGTGGTGGTGACGCTGTTGCTCGTCGAGCTCGACGTCGTGGAGCTCGTGGCCCCTCCCGCTCCTCCGGTACCGCTCTCGCCACCGACACCTTCGTCATCGCCGCCGCATCCCGCGGCGGCCGCCGCGATCGTGCCGAGCACGAAGCAACCCAGGACATAAATCGATCTCATGGTACCTCCAGCGTCTGCTGCTCTACAGCAGTGTCTGCTGTATTCTTGTTGGAACAGTGCACCTACACCGCAGTCGGTCCAACGTGCCATGAAAGCGCAAGGTTTCGTCGGCCGGAACTCTGGAGCATCGGAAAGGATGAATGCTGCTCTACAACGTCATCTCGATGACCATGGAAAGTGGGCTGTAGAGCCCGGTGAGCAGCACCTGAGATGATGATGGCTCTGCGCCTGACGTCCTAAGGAGATTCCCAGTCTTGACTCACGAGCTCACCGATGCTGGCGCACCATGGTTGTTGCGGCTGGTTCATGGGTTCGATCCATCGCCAGCGCTGCGCGCTCCCCTCCAGGTGGGCGGCCGCGCCGCCCGACGCGCGGTCGCCCTGCTGCTCGCCGCTCGCCGCCGGCTCCGCAGCGTGCTCCGATGGCGGCTGGAGCCTCCCTGCCATGCATCGTCCCGCGCTCTTCTTCGCCCTGCTGCTCTCCTCTTTCGCCTCGGGTTGCGCGGGCAGCGACCCCTGCGAGGTCGTCTGCGCCAAGAACGCCGAGTGCCAGCCCGATGGCCCCGGCAAAGAGACATGCACCGCCCTGTGCGTGGAGCTGTCCGACCGCGCGTCCTATGCGGACGCGATCGAGCACCAGGCCGCGTGCTACGAGGAGGACGACTGGTCCTGCGATTCGCTCGCGAGCGGCGCCTGCGACTACTCGCCTGAGGATTGAGCGGCGAGGCGCTCCGCCCGCTGACGCGCGCCGCGCGTCTTACTCCGCTGCCATGAACGGGTAGGCGACGGCGCGCGACGGCGCGAACGTCTCCTTCACGACCCGCGGCGAGACCCAGCGGAGCAGGTTGAACAGGCTGCCCGCCTTGTCGTTCGTGCCGGAGGCGCGCGCGCCGCCGAACGGCTGCTGCCCGACGACGGCGCCCGTGGGCTTGTCGTTGATGTAGAAGTTGCCCGCGGCGAAGCGGAGCGCGTCGCTCGCCCTCTCGATGAACGCCCGGTCCCGCGCGAACACCGCGCCGGTGAGGCCGTACGGCGACGTCTCGTCGCAGAGCGCGAGCGCGCTTGCCTCCTCGCCGTCGGGGTAGATCCAGGCCGTGAGCACCGGCCCGAACAGCTCGTCCGTCATCAACGCGTGGCGCGGGTCCGCGGTCTCGACGAGCGTCGGCTCGACGAACCAGCCGTCGCTGCCGTCGTGCGCGCGCGCGCCGCCGCCGCACACGAGCGAGCACGCCGGGTCCCTCTTCGCCGCGGCGATCCGCTCGGTGAGCCGCGCGTGCGCGCGCCCGTCGATCACAGCGCCCATGAAGTTGCGGAAGTCGGCGATGTCGCCCATGCGGATCGCCTGGACGTGGCCGACGATCCGGTCCTTGAGGGCCGGCCAGAGCGAGCGGGGGATGTACGCGCGCGACGCGGCCGAGCACTTCTGCCCCTGGTACTCGTAGGCCCCCCGGACGAGGGCCACCGCGAGCGCGTCGACATCGGCGCTCGCGTGCGCGAAGACGAAGTCCTTGCCGCCGGTCTCGCCCACGATGCGCGGGTAGCTGCGGTACCGCCCGATGTTCTCCCCGATGCGGCGCCAGATCGACTGGAAGACCGCGGTCGATCCGGTGAAGTGGATGCCGGCGAAGTCCGGGTGATCGAGGCAGGCGTTCGAGACGAGCTCGGGCGGACCCATGACGAGGTTGATGACGCCGGGCGGGAGCCCCGCCTCGATCAGGAGCTCCATCACGAAATGCGCCGAGTACAGCGCGTTCGCCGACGGCTTCCAGACCACGGTGTTGCCCATCAGCGCCGGGGCCGCGCACAGGTTGCCCGCGATGGCGGTGAAGTTGAACGGCGTCGCCGCGAAGACGAAGCCCTCGAGCGGGCGAGGCTCGGCGAAGTTCCAGTTGCCGGGCGCGCTCGACGGCTGCTCCGAGGCGATCCGGTGGGCGAAGTGGACGTTGTAGCGGAAGAAATCGATGAGCTCGCATGCCGAGTCGATCTCCGCCTGGTACGCCGTCTTGCTCTGCCCGAGCATCGTCGCCGCGTTGAGCAGGGGGCGGTACCGGGTCGCGAGCAGCTCGGCCGCCTTGAGGAACACGGCGGCGCGCGCCGTCCACGGCGTCCTCGACCAGGCGGGGTGCGCGCGCCTGGCGGCCTCGATCGCGCGCGCCACGTGCTCGGCGCCGCCCTGGTGGGCGCGGGCGAGCAGGAGGTCGCGCCTGTGCGGCGCGCGGACTTCGTCGAGCGCGCCGGTCCGGACCGCCTCGCCGCCGATGACCATCGGGATCTCGATCGTCTCCCGCGCCCTGCGATCGAGCTCGGCCTTGAGGGCCGCGCGCTCCGGGCTGCCAGGGGCGTACGCGAGGACGGGCTCGTTCTGGGGGATCGGGGGCGCGGTGATGGCGTCGATCATGGCGCGAGTCTAGCGGGGGACCCGCGGGCGCGCAGCGCTCCGGCGCCGCCGCGCGTCGTCATCGAGGGTCGCGGCGTGAGCCGGATGGCCGTGCAGGCGAGCGCTCGCCGCATTTCACGGATGCCATGTTTCAGGAGCCGCCTGCCTTGGGCAGCGTCCGCGCCGCCGCTACGATCGCGGGATGCGCGAGCTCCGCACGCCGCCTGATGCGATCCTCGATCCGATCACGGGAGCGGCGCGCGTCGGCTCCTACCGGGGCGAGCTCCCTCGCGTCGATCTGACGCCGCTCGCGCCGCGGAGGCGCGACCGGCTGCTCAAGCACAAGCGGTGGACCTACGTGGCGATCGTGTCGGACGAGGTCTTCATCGCCGCCGCTGTCGTGCACCTCGGCTACCTCGCGAACGCGTTCGGCGTCGTCTTCGACAAGGTGGGCCGGAGGCTGCTCGTGGACCGCTCGACGCTCGGCCCTCCCTTCGCGGCGAGCGTGGGCGACGTGGGCGGCGAGGGCAGCTCCGCGCGCGCGTGGATGCCGCGCGGGCGCGTGCGGATCGAGCGCCCGCGCGGCGAGGCGAGGATCACGGTCACCGCAGCGTTTCGTGGCGTCGATCTGCGCGCGCGGCTCGACACCAGCGCGGCGCCGCCGGCGATCTCGGTCGTCGCGCAGGCGCCGGGCGGCGCGCTGATCGCGACCGAGAAGCGGCAGCTCCTCGGCGTCGAAGGCGAGGCGTCGGTGCTCGGCCGTCGGATCTCGCTCGACGGCGCGCTCGCCAGCTACGACTACACGAGCGGGCTCTTGCCGCGCCGCACGACGTGGCGCTGGGCGCTCGCGATGGGGCGCGCGCAGAGCGGCGAGCGCGTCGGGCTGAACCTGGGCGAAGGGTTCGTCGGCGACGCCGAGTGCGCGCTCTGGGTCGAGGGCGATCTCATCCCGCTCGCCGAGGGCCGGTTCACCTTCGACCCGGGGCGGCCGCTCGATCCGTGGCACGTCCGGACCGCGGACGACTCCGTGGATCTCCGGTTCGTCCCCGGCGCGGCGCACTCGAACCACACGAACCTCGGCTGGCTCACGTCGGATTTCCTGCAGCCGATCTGCCTCTGTTCGGGGACGGTTCGCCTCCCGGGCGGGAGGGTCCTCGAGCTCCGGGACGTCTCCGGCGTCACCGAGGATCAGGTCATCTCCTGGTGACGCCGGCGGCTCGGTCCGATCAGCCGCCGCGTCGCTCGGCGACGAGCCTGTCGAGGTCGTCCTCGGTGATGAGCTTCGTGCCGTACTTGCGCGCCTTCACCGCCTTGCTCGACGCGGACGCCACGTCGGCGAGGACGAGGTAGTTGAGCTCCTTCGTGACGCTGTTCAGCACCCGGCCGCCGTTCGACTCGACGAGGTGCGTGAGCTCGCCGCGGGGGCGCGCCGCCGCGCCGGTGAAGCAGAACGTGAGGCCCGCGAGCGGACCTTCCGCCTCGGGGGCGACCGGGACGATGCCGCCGGCGATCAGCCGCGCGATCTCGTCGCTGCGGGCGCGCAGCCCGCGGACGATGCTCGCGGCCTTGATCGCGCCGAGCCCCGGGATGCCGGCGAGCTCGTCCTCGCCGGCGGCGAGCAGCTTCTCGATCGTGGTGTACCCGGCCGACACGAGGAGCCGCGCGGTCTGGATCGCGAACCCCTCGATGCCGAGCGCCGCGAGGAAGACCGGCAGGGTGAGCGGGAGCCGGCTCCTGAGCTGCTCGAGGCACTTCGTGGCGCTCTTCTCGCCGCGGCGATCGAGCTCGGCGATGTCCTTGATCGTCAGCTTGTAGAGGTCGAGCGGCTCTCGCACGAGGCCCGCCGCCACCACCTGCTCGATCAGCTTGTCGCCCCACTCGAGCGCGCCGATGGCGTCGATCCAGTTGTGGATGCGCCCCTCGATGAGGGCGCGGCACCCGGCGTTCCGGCAGAGGAGGTACTCTCCCTCGACGACGAGCGGCGCGCCGCAGACCGGGCAGGTCGACGGAGGGACCGCGCCGGGGCCGCGCTTCTCGACGACCTCCTCGACGTACGGGATCACGTCGTTGCGGCGCGAGACGAGCACCTCGTCGCCCACGCCGATGCCGAGGCTCCGCACGTTGGCCGCGTTGTGCAGCGAGGCGCGCCGGACGTTGGCGCCGGCGAGCTCCACCGGCTCGACGATCGCCACGGGGGTGACGCGCCCGCTCGGGCCGGTGTCCCACTGGATCGCCACGACCGTCGTCACCTTGGCGGGCGACGCGAACTTGAACGCCACCGCGCCGCGCGGCCGCCGGTTGACGTCTCCGAGCAGGCCCTGGAGGTGGAGCGAGTTCACGTAGACGACGAGCCCGTCGATCTCGTAGTCGAGTCCGGCACGGAGCTCGCTCGCGTAGCGCCGGTAGAGCTTCACGACATCCTCGACGCTGCCGTGGGCGGTGTGCGGCGTCGCGAAGCCGAGATCGCGCAGCCAGGAGAAGCGCGCCTGGCACGTCGCGATCTCGAGGTGCTCGGCGACATCGTAGAAGAGCACGGTGCAGTGCTCTGCCCCCTGGCCGTCGAACCGCTTGGCCGCGCCCGCGGCCATGTTGCGCGGGCTGGTGACGCCGGGGAAATAGCGCTTCATGTCCGAGAGGCGGAGGATGATCTCGCCGCGCACGGACAGCCGGCCCTTCTCCCGGATCCTCGAGGGGACCCCCTTCATCCTCGCGACGTTCGCGGTGATCCGCTCGCCCCACTCGCCGTCGCCGCGGGTGATGGCGTC
Source organism: Sorangium cellulosum (assembly GCF_001589285.1). GTDB lineage: Bacteria > Myxococcota_A > Polyangia > Polyangiales > Polyangiaceae > Sorangium > Sorangium cellulosum_G. The sequence goes on from NZ_JEMA01000489.1 coordinate 13,495, forward strand.
GACGAGCTTGCCGCCCTTGTAGATGACCTCGATGGAGATGCCGTCGAGCTTCTCCGCCACGAAGAGGTCGTTCGCGACGCTCGCGCTGGCGGGGTCCGCCGGCTGCCCGCCTTCGCCGCCCGCGCCGTGCCCGTCCTTCACGAGGATCTCGTCGCAGCGGGCGACCCAGGCCCGGAGCTCGTCCTCGGAGACGACCTTGTTGAGCGAGCCCATCGGGATCTCGTGCCGCGCCTTCTCCCACTCGGTGATCAGCGAGGCCGATCCGACCCGCGCGAGCACCGGGTGCGCTGGATCGAGGGCGCGGAGCTCGTCCTCGAGCGCGTCGAACGCCGCGTCCGAGATCTCGGGTTGCCCGGCGTAGTAGCTCGCCCTGTACTTCTCGATGCGCTCGGCGAGCTCGTCGATCCTCGCCTTGTGCTTCGGGTCGGTCGTGAGCCCGCCCTGCAGCGCGCTGCGCGCGCCGGTCTCGTCATGGTGTGCCTGCGTCATGGCTTGCCTCGGCTCACTCGAGCTCCGTGTCGCCGCCGCGCCGGGCGGCGGCGAGGAAATCCCCCATGCCCATCGCGAGCTCGGCCGGGAGCTCGTCCTCCCGGAAGAGCCTGACCTCCCGGATCTCGAGCGGGTTCTGGGGAGGGCGCGTCGGCGCGCCGATCCGGGCCGTGACGACGACTGTCACGGCGTGGAACCGGATGTCGCGATCGGGGCGCGAGTACACGCCCACGACCCGCCCGACCTCGACCTCGGTGACGCCGGCCTCCTCCGCGAGCTCCCGGACAACGGTGTCGCGGAGCGTCTCGCCCCACTCCAGGGTCCCTCCCGGGAGCGCCCACGTACCGGTGTCGCTGCGCCGGATGAGCAGCCACCGGCCGTCTGCGGTCTGCGCGGCGGCGGCGATGCCGACGACGGGTCGCCGGAGCAGCGCGCGCGCGACCTCCTTGGCCAGGGCAAGCACGGAGCGCGGTAGCAACGAGAGGGGAGCGATTTCCATGAGAATTTTCGTGATCTGTCGGCAAAGCATAGAAGCGATCGGCGACCGCCGGGAGAGGGTTCCGCTCGACCTTGGCCGTTCGTGCAAACGGCGGGGAGCCGCGCGGCTCGGGGCTCGGCCCCGGGGGAGAGGCAGGCTACGCTCGTCTCATCATGTCCTTCGTGCGGGGGGCGACGCGCGCTCCTTTCGGGTGGTACGGACGCGCTGTCATCTGTGTCGTGGCGGCGTGGGGCGCGCTCCTCGCCGCCGCGTCGCTCTCGAGCTGTACCGAGGATCGGCTCCCGCCCCCGCGCCCCCATGCCGGCTCGTCCACCAGCGTTGGAGCGGCGGGGGGCGCGCCGCTCGACGCGGACATCGATGAGGGGCCTGGGCCGGCGAACCTCTGCGAGTGCGTCGCGGCGTACGGCGGTGAAGCCGGGCGCTGCGGTGACTGCTTCAACGAGCACGCCGCCCGCGGCGCGCGCTGCGAGGCGCAGCTCTCGGCGTGCGACGGGGAGCCCGGGTGCCGGCAGATCAGCCTGTGCCTCAACGAATGCGGTCGCGACAAGGCTTGCCAGGCGGCGTGCGTGTTCCCTGAGGACGCGGGCGCCGCCCAGCGGGCGTTCCAGCAGGTGCTCGCGTGCGTGTGCGTCGCGTGTGGCGCGAGGTGCGCGTACCACAGCGCGCCGCTCGAGTGCGCTGAACCGGCCCTCGATCTCGATGGTGGGGCAGGGGCCGCCGGGGCAGGCGGGGCTGCGGGCGCGAGCGGGACCGCGGGCGCCAGCGCGGGCGGAACCGCGGGGGCCGGCGGGGCGCCCGGCGTCGGCGGG
>NZ_JEMA01000489.1:15315-49090 GCF_001589285.1 Sorangium cellulosum
CGGGGCGCCCGGCGTCGGCGGGGCTGCGGGCGCAGACGGAACAGCGGGCGCGGCCGCGGGCGCGTCCGGAGATCGCGGAGTCCGGTGAACGCCGCGCGCGGCTCGGCGCGCGGTCCACTCCGGTTCCTCGTGCGGTAGGCTTGCCGCATGCAGAAACCGGTCATCTGGGCGGCCCTCCAGCTCTCCAGCCAGGAGAACGTGAGCGAGAACCTGGCGCGGGTGGAGGCGCGTATCGCCGAGGCGGCGCGCCGTGGGGCGACGGCGGTCGTGCTGCCCGAGAACTTCGCGTACATGGGCAGCGAGGAGGGGAAGCGCGACATCGCGGAGGACCTCGACGCCGGCGGCGGCCCGATCGCGCAGCGCCTCGCGGACGCAGCGCGATCCGCCCGCGTGACGATCGTGGCCGGCGGCTTCCCCGAGCGCGCGCACGACCCGGCGCGGCCGTACAACACCTGCGCCGTATTCGCCCCTGACGGCCGGCTCAGCGCCCGCTACCGGAAGATCCACCTCTTCGACGTCGAGATCGCCGACGGGACGAAGTACCGCGAGTCCGCGTCGACGACCGCCGGCGAGCGCCCAGTCGTCACCGAGATCGACGGCGTGAAGCTCGGGCTGTCGATCTGCTACGATGTCCGGTTCCCGGAGCTCTACCGCGCGCTCTCGTCGGCGGGCGCAGAGGTCATCGTCGTCCCTGCGGCGTTCACGCTGCTCACCGGCAAGGACCACTGGATGGTCCTGCTCCGCGCGCGGGCCATCGAGGCCCAGGCCTACGTGGTGGCCGCGGCGCAGTGGGGCAAGCACCCCGGCGGGCGAGCGACGTTCGGGAAGTCGTGCGTGATCGATCCGTGGGGCGAGGTGATCGCCCAGGCCTCCGAAGGGGAGGGGATCGCGATGGCGATGCTCGATCCCGCCTATCTCGATCGGGTCAGGGCGAATCTACCCTCGCTCAAGCACAGGCGACTCTGATCTCGATGTCATGGGTGCAGGGAATTTGTCCCCGCATCCTGGGGGGGTGGTTGAGGCGCCGGCGCATCGCGCGACCGGCGCCCCCGTCGGATCACTCGGCCGAGGCGTCGCTCGCCTCCGCCTCGCCGGCCGGGGGCAGCGCGCCGCCGCGCTTGGACAAGAGCGCCCGGAGCTCCGCGGGCCTGCGGAAGCCGATGCGACGGGCGACCTCCCCCTCGGCGAGCCCATCGCGTAACAGCGCACGGGCGCGCTCCGCGCGCACCTCGTCGTAATAGACATGCGGCGATAGCCCGAAGGCGGCGCGGAAGAGCCGCGCGAAGTGAAACTCGGACAGATCGAGATCCAGTGCGACCTCGTAGGAACGGATCCTCTGGCCCGCTTCCGCGGCGCTGCGGATGCGGTCGCGGCCGAGGTGGAGCCGCTCCGAGGTGCTGCGCGGGAGCGGGGTCGCCGGGCGCGCCGGCGGCGTGGAGCGCGAGACCGCTGTCGCTGCGGCGCGCTCGCGCGGCGGCTGCACGCCGTAGCTGGGCGCTGCGGCGCGAGTCGCCGCGAGCGACGTGGGCCGCACGGCCGGCGCGCCGCCGGCGATCGCGGTCGGAACGGCCGGGACCGACAGGGCGCGTGCGGCCGGCGTGTTGTGGGACGAGGAGGGTGCGATCGGAGTCGAGATGGGAAGCGCAGTCGTCACGAGTACCTCTCCAGGTGAAAGGGCGGTGTGCCGCGGTCATCGCGGCCACCGGTGGGGCGTATTGCAACCGGTAGGCCGCAAGCGGACGCAGCGCTCCTGGCTCACGTGATCCGGCATCCCGCAGCACGAAACGCCGGGATTCCTCGTCAACCTGCTCGCGATGTCATAGGGGGTGTGGCCTGCCGTTCACGCGACACAGACGCCCGGGAGCACTTGTGCCTGGCACAGCGTGCCTCGCGCACGGCGCACGCCGTCGAGAAGGCGTGTCACCAGGCCTCCTCGCGGCGTTGTCGTTGCTGTCAGGTGATGAATGAACGCCGGCGGCTCGGCATCCAATGCGGCGAGCGCGCGGTGTGTCTCAACGATCTCGGGATCGAGGCGTCGAGGATCAGACGTCGATCTCGGCGTTCGGCGCGCGCTCCATGATGAAGCGGAAGCGCGCCTGAGCGTCCTTGCCCATCAGCTCGTTCAGGATGCGATCGGTCTCGATCTCTCCCTCGATCACGATGCGCAGCGCGCGCCGGCGGCGGATGTCGAGCGTCGTCGCCTTGAGGTCCTCCGCGGGCATCTCGCCCAGCCCTTTGAACCTGGAAATATCCGCCTTGGCTGTCTTCGGGAGCCTCGCGAGGATCCGGTCGCGCTCTGCGTCATCGAGCGCCCAGTGCGTCTCCTTGCCCACGTCGATCCGGTAGAGCGGCGGCTGCGCGAGGAACACGTGGCCGCCGCGGAGCAGGCCGGGCAGGTGTCGGTAGAAGAACGTCAGCAGCAGCGTCGCGATGTGCTGGCCGTCGCTGTCGGCGTCCATGAGCAGAAAAATCCTGCCGTAGCGCAGCTTGGAGGCGTCGAAGTCCTTTCCGAAGCCGCAGCCCAGCGCGCTCACGATGTCCTGGAGCTCCTTGTTGCCGAGCACCTTCGAGGTCGAGGCCTGCTCCGCGTTGAGCACCTTGCCGCGCAGCGGGAGGATCGCCTGGGTCCGACGATCCCGCCCCTGCTTCGCGGAGCCGCCGGCGCTGTCTCCCTCGACGATGAAGAGCTCGCTCTCGCTGGGATCGGTCGAGGCGCAGTCGGCGAGCTTGCCCGGCAGGTTGAGCCGGTGAGACACGGGCGTCTTGCGCAGGACCTGCTGGGTCGCCTCGCGCCGCGCCTCCCTCGCGCGCGCCGCCAGGATCGCGCGGGCCACGATCGACTCGCCGGCCGTGCCGTTGTGGAGCAGCCACTGCTCGAGCGCGGGCCGGACCATGCCCTCGACCGCCGGTCCAGCCTCCGTGTTGTTGAGCCGATCCTTCGTTTGCCCCTGGAACTGGGGCTCCTGGATGTAGATGGACAGGACGCCCACGATCCCCTCGCGGATGTCGTCGGTCGTCAGCGTCACCCCCTTCGGCTGGATCTTCTTCGCGTCCATGAAGGCGCGGACCGCCTTCACGATCGCGGCGCCGAAGCCGGATTCGTGCGCGCCGCCCGCGTGGGTGGGGATGCCGTTGACGTACGACTTCACGTAGTCGTCCGTCGACTCGGTCCACTGGAGCGCGGCCTCGAGCCGGATCTCGCCCTCGCGCGCGACGTAGAAGATCGACGGGTGCGTCACCGCCTTGCCGCGCTGGGCGACCAGCTTGGGGAGGAAGTCCGCGATGCCGTTCGGGTGGAGGAGCTCGATCGACTCGCCCGACGAGAGATCGCGGAACGCGATCGCGAGCCCGCCGTGGAGGTACGCCTTCGCCTCCAGGCGCTCGCGGATGGTCTCGGGGTCGAACTTCCGGCCCTGCCCGAAGATCTCCGGATCCGGCCGGAAGTGGATGCTCGTGCCGTGCTTGCGGGTGGGCGCGCCCTTCTTGAGCTTGCTGATGGGCGCGCCGCGCGAGAACGTCTGCTGGTGCTCGAACCCGTCGCGCAGAACGCGCACCTCGACGAGCTCGGAGAGCGCGTTGACCACGCTCGATCCGACGCCGTGGAGCCCGCCTGAGACCTTGTAGTTGTCGCTCCCGAACTTCCCGCCCGCGTGCAGCGTACAGAGGATGAGCTCGAGCGCGGGGCGCTTGTACCGGGGGTGGACGTCGACGGGGAAGCCGCGGCCATCGTCGGTCACGGTCACGCCCTGCAGGTCGGCGTCGAGCGTCACCTCGATCCGCTTCGCGTGCCCGTTGATCGCCTCGTCGACGGCGTTGTCGACGATCTCCCAGAGCAGGTGGTGGTAGCCCCTGACGTCGGTGCCGCCGATGTACATGGCGGGGCGCTTGCGGACGGGCTCGAGCCCCTCGAGCACCTCGATGTCAGCTGCCGTGTAACGTGCGCCGGACGCGGCGCGGACCGGGGGATTCGTGGCGGCCATGTCAGCTCACCTCCAGCGTCGGTACGACGACGGCCGGCGGCACCACGCGGGCGAAGCGGTCGCGTCGCGCGATCGGCTCGCCCTGGGTGCCGCGCGGGCCGGCGATCTTGCCCGCGGCGATCTCGAGCACCTTGCCCTTCTCCGTCTCGACCGTGATCGTGTCGTTCGGGCCGAGGGCGAGCGCGGCGCCGACGAGGCGCTCGCCCTCGGCGACCCGCATCACGACCGAGCCCTTGCCCGGGCCGGAGAGCAGCGCGAGCTCCTCCACGGCCACGCTGAGCGCCCACGCGTCGCTCGAGGCGCAGAGCACCCTGTCGGCGCCGTCCACGGCGTGGACGAAGAGCACCTCGTCGCCCTCGTTCAGCTTGGCGAAGCGGCGCCCGGAGCGCGTCGAGGGATCGCGGTGCGGGCGCAGCGAGAACCGGAAGCCCAGGCCCCCGCGCGTGATCGCGAGCGCGAAGGGCGGCTCCGGCTCGGCGGCGTCCGGGGTCGGCGCAGGCACGTCGAGCGCCCGCGCATCGAAGGAGAGCATCGCGATCAGCCGCTCGCCGTCGGCCAGCTTGAACAGCTTCTGCACGGGGTCGCCGTAGCCGGTCGACTGCGGCACGTCGTGGATGCGGCACACGTAGCACGCGCCGAGGTTCGAGAAGAAGGCGACCGTCGATCGCGTCGAGCCGGCGACGACCGCGAGCACGCTGTCGCCCTCGCGGACGCGCGTCGAGGAGAGATCCCTCACCTCGCGGACGCGCTTCACCCAGCCCTGCGCCGAGAGGATGACGTTCGCGTCCTCGGCCACGATGAAGTCCTCGGCCTGGTACTCGGGCTCGTCGATCGAGCCGACCACCTTGGTGCGGCGCTTCTCGCCGTACGAGCCCTTGATCTCGATGAGCTCGTCGCGGACGATCCCCCAGCGCTTCGCGTCGCTCTTGAGCAGCCCCTCGATCCGCTTCGCCTCGGCGCGCTTCTCGGCGAGGTCCTTCTGCACGAGCAGGATCTCGAGCCGCGCCAGCCGGTAGAGCTTGAGCTCGAGGATCGCGTCCGTCTGCTCCTCGTTCAGGGCGAAGCGCTTGATCAGCTTCTCGGCCGCGTCGGCCTTGCCCTCGCTCTTGCGGATGATCCGGATCACCTCGTCGAGGGCGTCGAAGATCTTCTCGAAGCCCTCGAGGATCGTGATCCGCCGCCGCAGCTCGCCGAGCTGGAACTCGAGCCGCCGCGTCACGGTCCCGTAGCGGAAGTCGAGGAACTTCGTCAGGATCTCGTGCAGGCCGAGCCGCCGCGGCGCGGCGACCTCCGCGTTGTCGGTGGGCACGAGGCAGGTGAGGTTCACCTGCACGTTGATCGCGAGCGGCGTCTGTTTGTAGAGGTACGCCATCACGAGCTGCGCGTCGGCGCCGCGCTTGAGCTCCATCACGATGCGCACCTCGGCCGTGGACTCGTCGCGCACGTCCACGAGCGTCGGCAGCTTCTTCGAGATGATCACCTCGGCGATCTTCTCGACGATCGCCTTCCGCTCGATCCCGTACGGGATCGAGGTGATCACGATCTGCGGCGCGGCGCCGCGCTTGCCGTCGCCCTCTTCCAGCTTCCACTCGCCGCGGAGCTTCAGCGAGCCCTGGCCGGACGTGTAGACGACCTCGAGCTCCTTCTTCGTCGCGTGGAGCTGGCCGCCGGTCGGGAAGTCGGGCCCCTTCACGTACGACAGCAGCTTCTGCGTGGTGAGCTCGCGGCTCTCGATCAGCGCGACGCACGCGTCGATCACCTCGCCGAGGTTGTGCGGCGGGATGCTCGTGGCCATCCCGACCGCGATCCCCTGCGAGCCGTTCACGAGGAGGTTGGGGAAGCGCGACGGCAGGACGATCGGCTCGAAGCGGGTCCCGTCGTAGTTGGGCCGGAAATCCACGGTGCGCTGGCCGAGCTCGCCGAGCAGCTCCAGCGCGAGGGGGCGGAGCTTCGCCTCCGTGTAGCGCATGGCCGCCGGCGCATCGCCGTCCACGGAACCGAAGTTCCCGTGGCCCGCGATGAGCGGCGCCCTCATCACGAAGTCCTGCGCGAGCCGGACCATCGCGTCGTAGATCGCGACGTCGCCGTGCGGGTGGTACTTGCCCATCACGTCGCCGACGACCGCGGCGCTCTTCCGGAACTTCGCGTCCGGCCCGAGGTGCAGGTCGTGCAGCATCGCGTAGAGGATGCGGCGCTGCACCGGCTTCAGCCCATCGCGCACGTCGGGGAGCGCGCGCGACGTGATGACGCTGAGCGCATAGTTCAGGTACCGGCGCTGCGCTTCGTCGGCGAGCGAGGTGTCGGGCGCCGGAGGCGGCGGCGGCTCGTCGTCGCCGGGCCGGCCACCGCGGCGGCCCCTGCGGGGCGCCTCACCGTCGGGCGGAAGGGAGGGGGTTCGAGACACGCGTTACTCCAGGGAGTTCGCGGGCACCGGTTGAGCAGTGCTCCGATGTTCAGGTGAACGCTGGCGAGCCTCGGCAATTACCCAGGGCCTCGCGCTCGGTCAAGGCTACCTCGCGGGAATTTCTGGCGGCGAGTGCTCGCCTGCGCTCGTGCGGGCCCTGGCATAGCGTCAGATGGCCCGGAGATCGACCCGAACGCCGGGTTCGCAGCGCGACAGGTCGGCGACGCCCTGTTTTCGGCGTCCGCCCTTGAGACTCACGGCGCACTGGGCTACGGGGTGGCGCCTTGTACGCGACAGGCACCCGTCCAATGCTTCGCCTCCCCAGCCGCTGGCTGCGGCTCGTCTGGCTCGGCCTCTTCCTGGTGTTCGTTGCGGCAGTGGCCCTACCGCCCCGGCTCGCGGCAGCACAGGCGCCCGGAGGTGCTCCGGGCGCCCAGCCGCCCGGGGGTGGCGCCACGCCGTCTCCCGTTCCGTCCGGCGTCGCTGCGCCGCCGGATCCGGCCAGCCCGGCCGGGGGAGGGCAGCCCGGCGCCGGTACACCTGTGCAGGGCGCCGCCGACCCGGCCGAGCCGACGATCGATCTGGCGCCCACCGAGGCCGAGCTCGCCCGCGGGCAGCCGGTCGTCCAGGTCACCGTCGCCGGCAACCGGCGGGTCTCGACGGAGGACGTGCTCGTCTACCTGGGGCAGACGCGGGTCGGCAGGCCGTTCACCCCCGAGGGGCTGGCGCGCGACGTGCGCGAGCTCTGGGACTCCGGCCTGTTCGATGACGTCGAGGTCGACCTCACCCGCCGCGACGACGGCGTGAGCCTGCGCGTGCTCGTCCGCGAGCGGCCGAGCATCAAGGCCATCGAGTTCTCCGGCAACAACGAGATCAGCAGCGAGGACCTTACCGAGGCGCTCTCGGTCGAGGTCAAGCCGGGCACGATCCTGAGCTACGCGGCGATCCGGCGCGGCGTGCAGAAGCTCCGCGACAAGTACGCCGAGGAGGGCTACTTCCTCGCGGAGGTCAGCTACGAGGTCAAGCCGGAGCGGGAGAACCAGGTCACCCTCAAGTTCACGATCAAGGAGCACGCGCCGGTCACCGTCCGGCGCATCACCTTCATCGGCAACCACAACATCCCGGACGAGGAGCTCCGGGAGGTGATGATCACGGGGCAGGGGGGCTTCTTCGCCTTCGGCACGGGCGGCCCGTTCCGCCAGGACGCGTTCGAGCGCGACGTGCTCGTGATCAACGCGCTCTACTACGATCGCGGCTTCCTGGCGGTGCAGGTCGCGACGCCCAGGGTGATGCTCACGCCGGATCGCACGGGCATCGAGGTCACGCTGACGATCAACGAGGGGCCGCGGTTCCGCATCCGCTCGCTCCGCGTGTACGAACGTGACGCGGACGGCCGCGAGATCGAGCCGCTCGGCGGGCGCCGGGCGCTGCGCGAGATGGTGCGGGCCAAGTCGGGGGACTGGTTCAACCGCGCCGAGCTGGCCAAGGATCTCAGCGCGATCCAGACGCTGTACCGCGACGCCGGCTACGCCAACGTCGAGGCGTCGCCTGACACCCAGCTCGACCCCGACCGTCGTGAGGTCGACATCACCGTCGGCATCCGCAGAAACCAGCTCGTCTATTTCGGGCGCATCGAGATCCGCGGCAACACGAAGACGCGGGACAAGGTGATCCGCCGCGAGATGGAGGTGGAGGAGCGGAAGCTGTTCAGCGAGACCAAGCTGGAGCGATCGAAGCAGCGGATCACCGCGCTCGGCTACTTCGAGCGGGTCGACATCTCCACCGAGCAGGGCGAGGACGCCCAGCACATCAACGTCAACATCGACATCGGCGAGAAGCCGACGGGCACCTTCCAGATCGGCGCCGGCTTCTCGAGCGTCGAGAGCTTCATCGCGACGGCGCAGGTCCAGCAGGCGAACCTGCTCGGAAGCGGCCAGTCGCTCTCCCTGCAGGCGCAGATCTCCGGGCTGCGGCGGCTCATCGACCTCCGCTTCTTCGAGCCGTACCTGCTCGACAGCCCGTTCTCCGCGGCGGTGAGCGTCTACAACCAGCTACGGGCCTACAAGGAGTTCTCGCAGACCTCCACGGGCGGCTCGCTCACGCTCGGCTACCCGCTCGTCGAGCCGGAGCTCCGCGCGCAGCTCACCTACACGCTGGAGAAGGACGAGATCTCGTCGTCCACGACGACCGGCCTCGGCACGGCGGACGCGCGGTCCACGTTCCAGCGGCTCCCGCTCTACAACCTCTTCAACGACGGGATCACGTCCAGCATCCGCCCTGCGCTCACCTACGACACGCGCAACAACCAGCTCTTCCCGACGTCCGGCATTTACCTGCAGGGCTCGGTGGAGCTCGCCCACAGCGCGTTCGGCAGCCAGAACGAGTTCCTGCGGTACCGCGCCACGGGGCGGTTCTACTACCCCATCACGGACAGCCTGGTCCTCAAGCTGAACACCGAGGCCGGCATGGTGACGAGCCCCAACCCGGAGGGCGTGCCGATCTTCGCCCGCTTCTTCCTGGGCGGTATCCTCGACGTGCGCGGCTTCGAGATCCGGGACATCGGTCCGCGTCTGCCGCTGCGCGACTCGCTGGATCCGAACTCTCCGCCGATCGCGAACGGCGCGAACATCGGCGGCAACCTGATGTACTACCAGAACCTCGAGCTGGAGTTCCCGCTCATCGAGGCCGTGCAGATCAAGGGCGTCGTCTTCACCGACCTGGGCAACGCCTGGAACCTCGAGAAGCTCTACTGCAACGCCGCACCTGCCTCGCCGAACGACGTCACGAACCCGTGCTTCTCGCTGCAGCGCCTCCTCGACGTCCGCACTTCGTGGGGGTTCGGGCTCCGGTGGTTCTCGCCGCTCGGACCGCTGCGTTTCGAGTGGGGCTTCCCGTTCAAGCGGCTGTCCTACGAAGAGACGTACAAGTTCGAGTTCAACATCGGAAACTTCTTCTGAGCCGCCGCCCTGCGGGGCAGCAGGAAACCCGGGGAGGTGGGACCAGGGGGACGAGCCGCTGGCGCGCCGCCCCGACCTGCCGGGGCTGCCGGGCGGCCCCTGCCCCGGAGCGTCCTGGCTGGCGTGAGGCGGGCGTTGGTCGGGGTCGCGGGCGCTGACAGGGGGCGCTCGCGGCAAAGTGCGGGGGCAGCGGTTGCCCGGCGGGGGCGCGGCTGTTAGGTGGAAAGCATGCGCCCGGAGCACGGCTCAATGGGGTTCCCCAGGCCAGGCAAGGCCCTGCTGGGGATGATGATCGCGATCGGCTGTATCTGGGTGATGTTCACCCTGGGGCTGAACTGGGGAGGCGCCGGGGAAGGGGTCCTGCAGCCGTTCGTTGGCATCAGCGATCGGGTGCTCCACGGCCAGGTGTGGCGGCTGCTCACGGCGCCGCTCGTCCACAGCCCGAGCGACCCCTGGCACTTCGTCACGACGCTCCTCGGCCTGTACTTCCTCGGCACCTCGCTCGAGGAGCGCTGGGGCGCCCGCCGCATGGTCGCGTTCCTGTTCGGCTCCGCGGCCTTCGCGTTCGCGCTCCAGGTGGCGATCGGCGCGCTGTTCCCGAAGGTGGCGCAGTCCGTGTTTTACGGCGGGCTCGGCATGATCGAGGCGGTCGCCGTCGCGTGGGCGCTCGCGCACCGCCACGCCACGGTCCGCCTCTTCTTCGTCCTCCCCGTGACGGGCACCATGCTGCTCGTCTTCATCTTCGCCATCTCGGTGCTCAACGTCATCGCGATGCGCGCGCCCCCCGAGGGCTTGATCACGCCGTTCGGCGGCATGCTCGCGGGCTATCTGTTCGGTGACTACTCTCCGCTGCGCCGCTTCTACCTCCGGATGCGCTTCCGCCAGCTCCAGGCACAGTCCGCCGCGCTCCGCCGCGTCCCCGCGGCGCGCGGCCGTTCCGGCGGCGTTCCGCTCCGGGTGATCCCCGGCGGTCAGAAAGACCCGCCGAAGGACAAGCGCTACCTGAACTGAGCCTGAGCTGAGTCGCAGCAGCGCGCCCCTCTGGCGCGCCCGCAGGCGTTCATCACGGTGCGCTGCACCGGCGGAGCTCCTCGAGCGTCTTCGCGCGCGCGAGGCAGTCGATCTCGCCCGGGTCCACCTCGCTCCCGGCGAGCTCCCGCTTGCAGTCCGACGTCCATTCCGACGAGAGCCGCTCGCCCTCGCTCGCGAGCACCACCGAGGCTTTCCCTGAGACCTGCGGCCCCGTGGGCCCGACCCGCTTCGCCTCCGCGGCCCAGGCGGCGCGCATGGCCTCGCCGACCCTGCGGCAGTCGTCCTCGGACATTGTCTTCTTGCACCCGGCGCCGAGGAGCGCGCCCGCGACAACGAGGAGGGCCACGACCACGGCGTGCTGCTCGGCGAGCGAGCCCCTCCCCGCGCGAGCGCGCGGCCCGCAGGGGAGAGGACGGCAGCGCGGCCTGCGCGCAGGGGCTGCCTTCGGTCGCCGAGCAGGACAGCCCACGGGCTAGCTGTCGATGAAGCTCTTGAGCTGCTTCGACCGGCTGGGGTGCCGGAGCTTGCGGAGCGCCTTCGCCTCGATCTGGCGGATGCGCTCGCGGGTGACCTCGAAGTCCTGGCCGACCTCTTCGAGCGTGTGGTCGCTCTTCTCGCCGATGCCGAAGCGCATCCGGAGCACCTTCTCCTCGCGCGGGGTCAGCGTCTTCAGGACCTTACGGGTCTGCTCGGCGAGGTTCATGTTGATCACGGCCTCAGCGGGCGAGATCACGCTCTTGTCCTCGATGAAGTCGCCGAGATGCGAGTCCTCCTCCTCGCCGATGGGGGTCTCGAGCGAGATCGGCTCCTTCGCGATCTTCAGGACCTTCCGCACCTTGTCGAGCGGGAGCTCCATCTTCTCGGCGATCTCCTCGGGGGTCGGCTCGCGGCCGTACTCCTGCACGAGGTAACGCGAGGTGCGGATCAGCTTGTTGATCGTCTCGATCATGTGGACCGGGATGCGGATCGTCCGCGCCTGGTCCGCGATCGCGCGGGTGATCGCCTGCCTGATCCACCACGTCGCGTACGTCGAGAACTTGTAGCCGCGCTTGTACTCGAACTTGTCGACGGCCTTCATGAGGCCGATGTTCCCTTCCTGGATGAGGTCCAGGAACTGGAGGCCGCGGTTCGTGTACTTCTTCGCGATGGAGACCACGAGGCGGAGGTTCGCCTCGACCAGCTCCGCCTTGGCGCGCTCCGCCATCCGCTCGCCCTCGCGGATGTTCTCGTAGGTCTCGCGGATCGCCGCGACGTCGATGTTGAGCTCTTCCTCGACCTTCTTGAGGCCCTTCTGGGCGTTCTTGATGGTCGACTCGAAGTCATTGAGCTCTTCGCGGTTGACGTTGAGCTTCCTGGCGAGCCGCCCCTCGAGGGCGCGGTTGCCCTTCACCTTGATGAGCTCGCGCTTGAGCTCGCCCTTCGAGAGCCCCGTGCGCCGCTCCAGCTCCGTCGCGCCGGCCTCCGCCTTCTCGACCTTCGAGATGAGGCTCTTCAGCTTCTGGACGATCTTGTCGATCGTCCGCTTGTTGAGGCGCATCTCCTCGAGCGTCGTCACGAGCTCGGCCGTCGCCTGCGTCACCTCGACGTCGATCTGCTTGCGGCGGACCTCCGTCTTCACGTCCTTGCGCTCCTCGAGGAGCTCCGCCTTCTTCTTGTCGACGCGCTTCACCTTGTCGATGAGGCGGATGATGCGCCGATCGGCCTCCTCCTCATCGAACTCCTGGTCGTCGTTCTCGGCGTCCTTGATGAGCTCCTTCACCCGGATCTTGTGCTTCCGGAGCTTCTCGCCGAGATCGATGATCTCGCGGACGGCGATCGGGGAATCGAGGATGGCAGCATTGACCTTCTGCTCGCCGATCTCGATCCGCTTCGCGATCTCGACCTCGCCCTCGCGGGTGAGCAGCGAGACGCTGCCCATCTTACGGAGGTACATCCGGACGGGATCGTTCGACTTCGAGTAGTAGTCGACGTCCTCTTCCTCGCGGTCGGGCGTGACGACGAGCTTCTTCTCGCCCGCCTCCTCGTCCGCGATGCGCTTCGGCGCGATCTTCACCTGGGTCGCGCCGTCGACGATCTCGATGTCCTCGTCGCCGAGGGCCCCCACCACGTCGTCGAGCTGATCGGGCGCGACGTCCGCGGGGAGCGCGTCGTTCACCTCGTCATAGGTGAGGAAGCCTTTGCTCTTGCCGGTCTCGACGAGTTTTTCCAGCGTCTTCCGGTCCTTCTCTGACCGCTCGGCTCGGATGCCCGCGTCTCCTTTGTTGCTTGGGCGTGCCCCTGCCTCAGCGTGCCCGCGTGTCGAAGCGTGCCGCGCGCCGTTCAGCACGCCGCCCCCCGCCGCTCTCGCGACCCCGCCTGCCCGACCGGAAGATTGCTTGGCCTTGCTCGCCATTACCTCATGCTCCACTTACGGCGATCAGCTCGCCGCGACCGACAAGACACCAAATGATTCCGACAAACTGTAGGGATCACGCACGTCGGGGCGCCACGCCGGGGCGACCCGGAACGCATCAAGGAAGACCGAGCCCCCCCGCTCTCCGCTGGAATAGCTCACGCAGCAAAGCGTTTTCAGCATCGGCGTCCACCGTGCTCTTCTGAAGCTGGCTCATCACGGCGGCCTTCTGTCGCGCCAGGGCTTGCCTGCTCAACTTTTTTGAGTTCTCCAAGAGCGTCGCCTTGGCCGTTGAGGCCGCTTCGAAGACAGGCGAGACCAGCCGTCCAGCCGCGAATGAATGGATCGGAGCCGGGACTTGCGCAAGAAATTCGCTGGCGGCAAGTCCCATTTCAAATGTGAAATTTTGACGCGCTGTGACAATTGCAAGAGCGACGTCGCCTTCCAGGCACTCCAGCGCGGCCTGCACCTCGTCGTCGGCCAGGAGCTCGGGGAAATCGAGGATCGACCCCAGGATCTCGAGGCTGATCTCCTGGATCTGCGCGCGCGACCGGGCGTTCTCCCACGTCTCGGTCGACTGTCCGGAGGGGGTCACCTCGCGGGAGGGCTGGCTTCGCGGTCGGGAGAGCGACTCCTCGACGACGCGCTCGAGCTGCCGGAGGTCGTCGGGCGAGCGACCGCCGATCACGAGCTTCGAGGAAACGCGGTCGGCGTAGAGCTTCGCCATCATCCGGAGGTTGGGGTCGTCCTCCTCCGAGAGCAGCGCGGTCACGGCGCGCACGCGGGCGAACTGCTCGGGGAGCGACGAACCGCCGAAGCTGTCGCCGTCGAGCGCCTCGTCGATGAGGTGCTCGAGCAGGCCGCGCGCTCCCTTGAGGATGCGCGCGACCGCATCGGGGCCGTGCTTGCGCGCGAGGTCGTCGGGGTCGATGCCGGCGGGCAGCACGGCGACGCGGGCGCTGAGGCCCGCCTCGCGGCAGGGGGCGCGCGCCGCGCGCGTGGCCTTCTTGCCGGCCGCGTCGCCGTCGAAGAGCAGGACGACCGCAGGCGCGAAGCGCTTGATGAGCTTCGCCTGTGCGGGCGTGAACGCGGTGCCGAGCGGCGCGATCGCGTGACCGATGCCGCGCGCGTGCAGCGCGACGACGTCGAAGTTGCCCTCCACGAGGATCGCCTCGCCGTGCTGCCGGATCGCCTGGCGCGCCTGGTACAGGCCGAAGAGGTGCTCGCCCTTCGTGTAGATCGGCGACTCGGGGCTGTTGATGTACTTCGCCGGCGCGCCGTCGGCCTGCGGCGCAGGGCCGGTGAGGCCGAGCGACGAGAGCTCCGCGGGGCTCGGGTCCGGCAGCGCGCGCCCGCTGAACGCGATCACGCGGCCCATCACGTCCGTCACGGCGAACATGAGCCGGTGCCGGAAGCGGTCGTAATGGCCGCTTCCCGACGAGCGCGGCACAAGGAGCCCGACGCGCTCGCCGAGGACCGGGGAGACGCCCTGCTGTCGCAGGAAGTTGGCGAGCCCGTCCCAGCCGAACGGGGCGTATCCGATCCGGAACGCCTGGAGGGCGTCGGAGATCGGGTCGACGGATCCCTCGCCGTCGCGGAGGGGCAGACCGCGACGCTGGAGCTCCTCGTGGGCGTAGCGCGCGAGCGGGTGCGCGCTGGTGCCGGGACCGCCGCGGAGGCTGTGCTCGAAGAACGTCGCGGCGAGGTGGTTGACGGCGTAGAGGTCGTCCTTCGACTTGCGCGCCGCGTGCGCTTCGCGCCGCTCGGCCTCGGTCATCGCGTCCGCCACCTCGATGCCGGCGCGCTCGGCGAGCGCGCGCACCGCCTCAGCGAACGTCCGACCTTCGAGCTTCATCACGAAGTCGATGGCGCTGCCGGTCTCCTTGCAGCCGAAGCAGTGATAGAACCCGCGGTTCGGGTTCACGTGGAAGCTCGGCGTCTTTTCCTTGTGGAAGGGGCAGAGCCCGGTGAAGGAGTGCCCGCGGCGCGTGAGGCGTACGCTTTCGCCGATGAGCGCTACGAGATCCGTGCGCTCTTTCACGAGCGCGATCGTCTCCGGAGAGATCATGGGCTGCCTTGAGGGCCCCGTGTGCGCGGGGCCCGCAGATCGTCACGGGTGAACCCGAATGGCGTGGCAGTGTTCGCGCCAGCGCCTGGGCGGTGCGGGCAGCTCGCGAAGCGGGAAATTCCCCAGGCCTCCGCGGCCAGCGTGAACAACAGTGTCCTGTGCGGCGGCCGCACGCGCAAGGCGGTTGCCGCCAGGTATGTCACTTCGGATCGGGGAACGGAGACCCGGGCTTCTTGTGATCTGTGAGGCTCTCGTCTGGGTGGGAAGCCTCGACCATCTCTTCGACAGAGGGCGCTTCGGCGTGGTCGGCGAGGAACCGCGTGTCCTCGCGGACCATGGGCGGCGGCGGATCACCGATGAGCTCGAGCTCGGTGGCGAGCCACTGCTCCTCTTCGATGAGCTCGCGGCGGCGCGGATCGGTCAGGTCGCCCTGCCAGTGGTCGAGCTCAGCGTCGACTTCCTTGAGCCGGAGGCGCACCCTCACGACGTCGACCTCGTCCTTCTTCGCGAAGCGCTCGGTGAGCAGCAACGCTGTGTCGTTGGCGACCTCGACGAAGCCGTGATGGACGGCCAAGCGGTGCTCCTGGCCGTTCTGGTGGTAGGTCACGAGGCCGGTCCGGAGGGCGGCGAGCAGGGGGAGGTGCCCCGGCAGCACGCCGAACTCGCCGGCGACGCTCGGCGCGGTCACGTCCGTGACCTGCTCGCGCAGCGCGACGCCGGTCGGCGTCACGATCTCGAGGAGGATTGTGTCGGCCATGGCTGCGTCAGGCCGCCTTCTGCGAAGCTCGAGCCTTCACCTCGTCGATGCCGCCCACCATGTAGAAGTCCTGCTCCGCGATGTGGTCGAGCTTGCCGTCGAGGATCTCCTCGAAGCCCGCGATCGTGTCCTTGAGGGCCACGAGCTTGCCCTCGAGCCCGGTGAACTGGGCCGCGACGAAGAACGGCTGCGACAGGAACTTCTGGATCTTGCGGGCGCGCGACACGACGAGCTTGTCGTCCTCGCTGAGCTCGTCCATGCCGAGGATGGCGATGATGTCCTGGAGGTCCTTGTAGCGCTGCAGCGTCTGCTGCACGCGTCGCGCGACGGAGTAGTGCTTCTCGCCGACGATCTGGGGATCGAGCATCGTCGAGTTCGAGTCGAGCGGATCGACGGCCGGGTAGATGCCGAGCTCCGAGATCGCGCGCGACAGCACGGTGGTGGCGTCGAGGTGGGCGAACGCCGTGGCCGGGGCGGGATCGGTCAGGTCGTCGGCAGGGACGTAGATCGCCTGCACGCTGGTGACGGAGCCCTTGGTCGTCGAGGTGATGCGCTCCTGGAAGGCGCCCATCTCCGTCGAGAGGGTCGGCTGGTAGCCGACGGCGCTCGGAATACGCCCGAGGAGCGCGCTCACCTCGGAGCCCGCCTGGGTAAACCGGAAGATGTTGTCGACGAACAGGAGCACGTCCTGGCCCTCCTCGTCGCGGAAGTGCTCGGCCACGGCAAGCGCCGAGAGCGCGACGCGGGCGCGGGCGCCCGGGGGCTCGTTCATCTGGCCGTAGATCAGCGCGGCCTTGGAGATGACGGGGCTGCCGTCCGCGAGCTTCGACTCGCTCATCTCGAGGAAGAGGTCGTTGCCCTCGCGCGTCCGCTCACCGACGCCGGCGAAGACGGACACGCCGCCGTGCGCCTTCGCGACGTTGTTGATGAGCTCCAGGATGAGCACCGTCTTGCCGACGCCGGCGCCGCCGAAGAGGCCGATCTTGCCGCCCTTGCGGTAGGGGGCGATCAGGTCGATGACCTTGATGCCCGTCTCGAAGACCTCGACCTTGGTCGACTGCTCGATGAACGGGGGAGGCTCCCTGTGGATCGGCGCCATCTTCTTGGCGTGCACGGGGCCGGCCTCGTCGATCGGCACGCCGACGACGTTCAGGATCCGGCCGAGGCACTCGTTGCCCACCGGCACCATGATGGGCTTGCCGGTGTCGCGGACTTCCATGCCGCGCACGAGGCCGTCGGTGGAGTCCATCGCGATGGTGCGCACCGTCGACTCGCCGAGGTGCTGGGCGACCTCGAGCACGAGGTTGTCAGGCTCAGCCGAGATGCTCGGGTTGCTCAACTTGAGCGCGTTCAGAATCCTGGGCAGCTGGCCCGACGGAAAATCGACGTCGACAACCGGTCCGATGACCTGAGTGATCTTTCCAACAACCATGGAGCGGGAGCCCTCCTCGTACGAGCTTTGACGAGTCGGGCGGCGCACTAGCACGGACCTGCGCGTCCGACTAGGGGTTCCGAGGCCCGCTCCCGCAAGAGAACGCCTGCGCGGGGGGCGGCGTCGGCGCTCGCGCGGGACCGCGGTCAGCGGTCCTTGGCCGCGGCGATCCGCGCGAACGCCTCCACGCTGAGCGTCTCGCCGCGCGCGTCGAGCGAGATGCCGGCGTCCTTCGCGCGGCGCTCGAGCTCCTCGGGCGACCAGCCGTAGAGGTTCTTCCAGGCGTTGCGGAGCGTCTTGCGGCGGGCCGAGAAGGCGGCGCGCACCGCGGCGCGGAAGGCGTCCGTCTCCTCGGCGCGCCGCGGGCGCCACGGCGTCAGGACGACGACGGCCGAGTCGACCTCGGGCCTCGGATAGAACGCGCCCGCGCGCGCGACCAGGAGGCGGCGCACGTCGAACGCGGCCTGCACGAAGACCGAGAGCGCGCCGTACTCGCCGCTGCCGGGGGCGGCGGTGAGGCGCTCGGCGACCTCGAGCTGCACCATGAACACCGCGCGATCGATCTCGTGCGCGATCGTGGTCGCCTGCTCGAGGAGCCGGCCCGTGAGCTGGTACGGGAGGTTGCCGGCCACCGCGCGCGGGGGCGGCTTCCCGGCGAGCGCTGCGACCCAGTCGACCTGCGCGGCATCGGCCTCGAGCAGCGTCAGACGGCCTTCCTCGATCGGGCCAGCGAGCTGCTCGCGGAGGATCGGGACGAGGTCGCGGTCGCGCTCGATCGCGATGACGTGCGCGGCGCGGTCGAGGAGCGGCCGCGTGAGCGCGCCGAGCCCCGCCCCGATCTCGACCACCGCGCCGCCCGTGGGCGTGGTGGCCGCCTCGGCGATCCGGCGCGCCGCCTCGACGTCAACGAGGAAGTTCTGACCGAACCCTTTCTTCGGAGAGAGCCCGCGCGCGCGCAGGAGCTCGGAGATGGACATCGTTCGTCCTAGGCCTGAGGTGGGGGCGCCCCGTCGTGGGGCGCGGCCGCGGTTGCGCGCGGGGCGGCGGCGGTCGTCGCGCGAAGCCGTACCACGCGCACGCCGACCTTGCGGAGCACAGCTTCACGGCGGGTTTGTGCCACCCGCGTGCGGATGAGCACGGCCTCTGCCGCGATCGGCGCGAGCTCCTGGAAGGCCTTGTCGGCCGGCGTGAGCGCCCGCTGCTCCTCGTCTCCGTCGCTCTCCGGCGATCGCGGCGCCTCCCAGGGAGGGCTGAGCCCCGGCTCGAGATCGGGGAGCGTCCACATCACCTGCACGGCCTTCCGCGAGAGCCGCCGCACCGCCTCCGAGAGCCGGCCGAGCTGCGCGTCAGCGGGGGGCGGCGCGAGGACGTAGACCATGCTCGCCCGCGGCTTGGTGCGCGCGACGTGCAGGAGCGACTCCGCGATCGTCACGGCCGGATCGCGCCGATCCGTCTCGGATCGCGCGGGCGATTCGATGCCATAGCTGGCGAGGTAGCGGCGCAGGGTGCGCTCGCGCTGCGAGCGCCCGAGCGGCGCCGGCGCCGAGAACGGCGCGCGCGACCGCATCGAATCGGCGCGGGCAGCCAGGCGGTCGAGATCGCCGCGACGCAGGTCGTCGAGGCCGCGCGCGTCGAGCGGCCTGAGGTGCTCGAGGACGCGCGCCGCTACGTCCGCCTCGTCGAGCTCGCTCCGATCCGCGTCATACGTGCCGCACCCGACCATGAGCGCGTGCGCGATCTTCTGGCCGTGCCCAGGGCCGTGGTCCGGCGAGATCGTCACGCGCGGGCCAGGCGCCAGGATGATGAGCCCGACGCGATCGCCGCGCCCGAGGTGCCTCGTGGCGATGGCCGAGGCCTCGTCGATCATGAGGTCGAGCGGGGCGCGGCCGAGCGGGCCCGCCCAGAGGTCCACGGCCGCGTCGACCAGGATCCAGACCACGTCGCGCTCCTCGCGCTCGAACTCCCTCACGAGCAGCGTGCCCCGGCGCGCGCTCGCCTTCCACGCGATCTTCCGGAACGGATCCCCCGGCTGGTGCTCTCGCAGCTCGCGCAGATCATCTCCCTCGCCGCGCACGCGGCCGGGCCTGCCCGAGGCCGCGAGGATGTGGCTCCGCCCTCCGCGCGGCTGCGTCAGGTACGCCATGAAGGGCCGCGGGAGCACCTCGATCCCGTACGGGTTCGCGAAGGTGAGCGGCACCTCGAAGAGGCCCGGGGCGCCGTGCACCTCGAGCGCGAGCCCGTGGAGCCCGTGCTGGCCGACGCGCGGCGTCCTCACGACGACCTTCACCTTGAGCCGCCCCGAGGCGGAGACCTCCCCGCGGTTCGGCTCGATGCGCACGTCGAGCTGCGACGAGGCGATCGCGCGCAGCTTCACGTAGCGCGCCGCGAGCGTGTCGCGGTTCCGCACCTCCGCCTCGATCTCCACGGTGCCTCCCCGCGCGGACCGGAGGACCCGCTTCGAGCCGCCCCAGAGCATCTCGAACCCGGCCGCGCGGATGCGCGCCACCGACACCAGCGTCACGCCGCGGGCGAGCGCGATCGCGACCAGGATCGCCCCGCCCCAGCCGACGATCGCCGGCTCCCGCGCGATGAGCCCGGCGCCCATGACCGCGACGCCGGCGATGGCCAGGTGGGCGGCGGTGCGCGTGGGGTAGAGCTGCATGGGCGACCTACGCCGGCCGCGCCGCGCGTCGGTACCCCACGCGCTGGACCGCCTCCTCGATGATCGTGTCGCGCGCCTTCGTGTCCACGTCGGCCTCGGGCACGAGCACCAGGCGGTGCGCGAGCGTCGCGGGCGCCATGCCGCGCACGTCGTCCGGCGTCACGAACGGGCGCCCGCCGATCACCGCCGCCGCCTTCGCCGCCTGGATGAGCGCGAGCGTGGCCCGCGGGGACGCGCCGAGCAGGACGCGGGGATGCGTGCGCGTGAACGCCGTGAGGTTCACCGCGTACTCATACAGATCCTCCTCGACGTGGATCCGCCGCGCGACGCCCTGCAGCATGAGGAGGTCCTGGACGGCGAGCGTCGCCCGCGCGCGCGGCGGCTCGACGTTGTGCGCGCGGAGCATCGCCACCTCGTCCTTGTGCTGCGGGTACCCCAGGCTCACCCGGATGAGGAACCTGTCGATCTGCGCCTCCGGCAGCGGGTAGGTCCCCTCGAGATCGATCGGGTTCTGCGTCGCGAGCACCATGAAGGGCGACGGCAGCTCGAAGCGATCGCCCTCGATCGTCACCTGCCGCTCCTGCATGGCCTCGAGCAGGGCGGACTGGGTCTTCGCCGGGGCGCGGTTGATCTCGTCGGCGAGCACGAGGTTCGCGAAGATCGGACCGGGGCGCAGCGTGAACGTCCCCTCCTTGGGCGACAGGACGTACGTCCCCGTGATGTCGGCGGGCAGGAGGTCGGGCGTGAACTGGATCCGCCGCACGGACGCGCCGAGCGCGGCCGCGAACGCCTTGACCAGCGTGGTCTTCGCGACGCCGGGGACGCCTTCCAGCAGCACGTGCCCCTGCGCGAGCAGGGCGGTGAGCATCAGATCGATCGCGCGCGACGATCCGATGTAAACGCGCGTGATCTCCCGCCGGACCGCCTCGATCCGCTCCTTGGCAGCGGAGATTTCATCGACGGCGACGGCTTGAACCTGGTTCATCGAGCGCCTTTGTCAGAGGGGGGTGGTGCGAGCTTCGCGTCTGCCTGCGAGGGCTGCGCCTCCGGCGGCGCCGCCGAGCGGCCTTCGGGCGCGCCGGGGTGAGGCCCCCGCGGCGGCTTCCGGCCGTCGGCGCCGCAGGCGGTGAGGACCTTCCGCACGACGTCGGCGGCGTGCAAGAGCGCGGGCCTGGACACGTTCGCCGGCTTGCCGGCGACGACGGACGCTTCGACTCGGTACATGGTGCCCAGGACCTCCTTGAATGCCGAGAGGGCGCGCTCGTCAAGAGATCCCTCTCGGGCCACCAGCCGCGTGACCGCCTCCTGCGCCGGGTTGGCCTCGAGGCCGAAGCGCACGGACAGGGCCTCGAACAGCGCGCTCTTCAGCTCGAGGAACGCGAGCCCGCGGGGCGACGACGGGGCCGCGAGCACGGCGAAGCGCCCAGCGGCGCCGCCCTGCGAGACGAGCGGCGTTGGGCGGGCATATCGAGGGAGCGGGCTCCGGTAAGGCCGCGCCGAGGCGCGCGCGGTCCAGAGCGCGAGGCCGAGGCCGGCGAGCGCTGCCAGGGCGAGGAGAGCGCCGCCGGGCAGGCCGTCCCGGCGGGCGTCATCGACGGCGCTCGCGAGCGCCTTGAGCTGCTCGTCGAAGTCCTTGCGGAGGGACGTCTCGCCGCCGAACGAGCTCTCCTCATCGAAGCGGTTCGCGACGATGTAGAGCCGACCCCGGCGCGGCTGAGCCCCGTCCTCGTCGACGAGGTAGCGGGTCAGGCCCGAGGCGAACGCGCGGTTGCCCGGGTACCGGAGCATCATGTTCATAAGCGCGGACGGGTCGCCCATCGCGAAGAGCCGGCCCTTGCCGACCTGCCCGGCGACGGCGACGATCACGTCGGGCTCGCTGACGGCGCGGATCCGCAGCACGGGCGAGAGGTTCGGGTGCCTCAGGCCGGTCGCGTGGTTCGTCACGAGACGCTGCACGTGGCTGACGACGGGGTGCGGGCCGATGGCGTGGCCGCCGACGACGTCGACGACGGGCTCCGCGATGGCGAGGGCGGGGCGGTTCCGGAGCGCGGCGACCGGCCGGGCTGGCGTCGGGACGCGCTCGATCTGGAACCTTCGGAGCGTGTCGTCGCCGCGGCCGAAGTCGTCGACGATCGCGAGCCGCCCGCCGGCCTTCATGAACGAGGTGGTGTCGTCAGCGTCGAGCGCCTGCAGCGGATGCAGCACGAGGATCCCGTCCTCCGGGCCGACCTGGCTCCAGTCGAGCACAGCGACGGCGTGGACCCTGGCAACCCCGAGCTCCGCGCGCGCGATCTCGAGAAACTCCGAGCAACCCTCCCAGCTCGGGTCGTTGACGTCGAAGGCAGCGGCCGCTGCTCGGGCGGGCGCAAGCAGCGCCATCAGCGCGGCCAGCGCGACCACGAGGGAGCGGCATGTCGCCCGCCGGCGCACCTGCAGACGTCGATGATCCCAGCGAAATTCGAAGGATGCGTGCGCAGGCCAC
This sequence comes from Sorangium cellulosum, assembly GCF_001589285.1. Classification (GTDB taxonomy): domain Bacteria; phylum Myxococcota_A; class Polyangia; order Polyangiales; family Polyangiaceae; genus Sorangium; species Sorangium cellulosum_G. Next base: position 37,482 of record NZ_JEMA01000489.1, read on the forward strand.
GCGCCGTGCCGCGTCATGAGCGCCGCGAACATACCACCGTCGGCCCGAGCGATAACCTTGACCCGCCATCCCACATTGCTAGATTCGCTTCTAAGAGCGGGGTGCTTTCTCCCAGACCTCGTTCCACCAATTCAGCCGAGCACTCTACGAGGTGGAGGGGTTAGTCGATGCTTCCTCCGTTCATCATCGAGCAAATACGGCAGCGCGAAGAAGAGAAGGATCGGTCCAGAAGAGAAGAAATTCGACCGCGCCTTGAGCTGCCGATCGAACGCTACCCCGCACCTCGTCGTCTTCCGGACCCGGAAGAGGACGATCCCAACCGGGGCGTCATCATTCTCGACCTGGGCTGACGCCACATGTAGCACGCACGCTCCCTTTTCTATTCCCGCGGCGACGCCCGCCGAGCGGTTCCCCCGAAACGCTCTCCGCTTTCCCAGCAACTCTCAAATTTTTCGGCGCAGCGCTTCTCTCCTGCGCTTGCAGAGCTCGGTCCCTCGCCTGTACCGAGGTTCAGCGAAGCTCGTCTGGTCGGAACGGCCCGTCACAACGAGGCGACGGCCGGCACGAGCGCGGCATGCGCGGTGGGCGGGGTAAGAAGTTGCCCTTCGCAGGGCTCGCCACGCTTGTGTGGGGTTGACCAGCGGCGGGATCTTCGCCTAGGTTGCGCCCCCACTTCTGGCGCCGGGCACTGAACGAGCTACGCTCCGGCGCTTCAGAGCAGGCCGTGCACACCATGCGCACGGGCTCTTCCATATCGATCGAGGTTCTACAGATGGCCGTTCATATTCGCCTCGCCCGCGCGGGCACCAAGAAGACGCCCTTCTACCGCATCGTCGTCGCCGACCAGCGCAGCCCGCGCGGCGGCAGGTTCATCGAGCGGCTGGGCACGTACGACCCGCGCAGGACGGAGATCCGCCTCGACGTGCCCCGCGTGAGGCACTGGATCTCGAACGGCGCCCAGCCGACGCACACGGTGGCGCTGCTTCTGAAGCATCCTGGGCTTGCCCAGGCGGCCGCTCCGGCGGACGCCGCGAAGTAGCATGGCCTCCTCGACGTCTCCGCTGGTCGATCTCGTCGCGCTCGTCGCTCGAGCGCTCGTCGATCACCCGGACCGAGTGGTGGTGCGCGAGGTCGCGGGCGACCGCTTCCCGCGGATCGAGCTGACGGTCGCGCGAGAGGACATCGGCAAGGTGATCGGCAAGGACGGGCGCACCGCGCAGTCGATCAGGACGCTGCTGAGCGCCGCTGCGAGCAAGTCGGGGCGGCGCGCGCACCTCGACATCCTCGACTGAGACGGATCCGACGTGGAGCGACGTTACGTTCCCGTCGCGGAGGTCGCCCGCCCGCACGGCGTGCAGGGCGAGCTGCGGCTGCGACTCTACAATGAGACGTCCGACCTGCTCGTCGCGCGGCTCGCTGTCAAGCTTCGCCTCGCGGACGGGGCCGAGCGGGACGCGAAGATCGTCGCGACGAGGCCCGTCGACAAGGCGCTGCTCGTACGGCTCGCGGGCGTCGACGACCGGGACGCGGCCGAGGCGCTGCGCGGCGCGCAGGTGTGCGTGCCGCGCGACGCGTTCGCGCCGCTCGCCGAGGGCGAGTTCTACGCGTGCGACATCGAGGGGGCGCGCGTGATGACGCCCGAGGGCGCGGTGCTCGGGCACGTGAAGTCGCTCCAGTCGTACCCGACCTGCGACGTCCTCGTCGTGGAGCGGGGCGGCGCGGACTCGGTCGAGATCCCGCTGACCGAGAGCTTCGTCAGCAGCGTGGACGTGGAGCAGCACCTGGTCCAGCTCGTCACGCTGGAAGGCCTCGTCTGATCCGCCGCTCGGCGCGAGGCAGGCCGCCGCGGCAGGTTCAATGCGCATCGCTGTAGTCACCCTGTTTCCAGAGCTCTTCCAGGGCTTTCTGGCGATCGGCATGGTCGGTCGGGCGCTCGCTTCGGGCGCGGTCAACGTGCAGATGCGCAGCCCGCGCGAGTTCGGCCTCGGCCGGCACCGAAGCGTGGACGACACGCCCTACGGCGGCGGCTCGGGCATGGTGATGCGCGTCGACTGCATCGTCCGCTGCATGGAGGCGCTCGACGAGGCGACCGGCGAGGGCGAGCCGGCGATCGCGCCTCCCGCGAGCGAAGAGGCGGCGCCCCCCGACCCGGCGCAGCGGGCGCATCGGATCCTGCTCACGCCGCAGGGACAGCCCTTCCGCCAGGAGAAGGCGATCGAGCTCGCGGCGCGCCCCTCCATCGCGCTCGTGTGCGGCCGATACGAGGGGTTCGACGAGCGGGTCCGCGCCTTCGTCGACGAGGAGATCTCGCTCGGCGACTTCGTGATGACCGGCGGCGAGGTGGCGGCGATGGCGGTGATCGACGCGTGCGCGCGCCTGCTGCCAGGGGTGCTGGGCAACGCGGGATCGGCGGAGCACGAGTCCCACAGCCCCGCGCTGGCCGGGCTCCTGGAGTACCCGCAGTACACGCGCCCCGTGGAGTTCCGCGGGCACAGGGTGCCCGAGGTGCTGCAGCAGGGGAACCACGCCGCGATCGCCCGGTGGCGACAGGCGCAGGCAGAGCTGCGCACGGCCGAGCGCCGGCCCGACCTGTGGCGCAAGGCGCGCGGGGGAGACGCTCCGCCGGACGAGCGCGGGGGGGCGCGGCGATGAGGCTCGCGCTCGCGCTCGTTCACTACCCGGTGCTCGATCGCTCCGGCGAGACGGTGACCACGGCGATCACGAACCTCGACCTGCACGACATGGCGCGAAGCGCGCGCACGTACGGGGCCGAGCGGCTCTTCGTCGTGCACCCGGTCGCCGCCCAGCGCGCGCTGGCGGAGCGGATCAGGGAGCACTGGGTCGTCGGATCAGGCAAACGCCGGATCCCGGATCGCTCCGTCGCGCTGGACGTGCTCAGCGTCGTCTCGAGCCTGGAGGAAGCGTACGGCGCGCTGAGCAGCGCGGGGCGGGAGGGCGTCGAGGTCTGGACGACCGCGGCAGCGTCGCGGGGGCTCCCGGTGACGAGCTATGCGGAGACCCGCGCTCGCCTCGCGCAGGCGACCCGGCCGGTGCTGATCACGTTCGGCACGGGCTGGGGTCTCGCGCCGGAGCTCATCGCCAACGCCGACGTCAGGATCGAGCCCATCCGCGCGGCCGAGAACACCGGCTACAATCACCTCAGCGTGCGCGCGGCGTGCGCGATCACGCTCGATCGGCTGCTCGGCGAGCAGACCGCCGGGTGAGCCCGCGCCGTCGCCGCGCGTGAAGCCGGCGCCCACGTCCGTACGGCTGTCATCGTTGTCATGAACAAGCGCGAGGCCCATCGTCCCGCAGCGGAGGCGAGCACGGAGCGACCGACGGTCGATCGGCTCGTCCGTGAGCAGGCGTTCGCGCTCGGGTTCGACGTCGTCGGGGTTGCGCGCGCGGACGAGCCGATCGGGATCGAGCACGCCCGGTACCTCGAGTTCATCGAAAGCGGCATGCACGGGGAGATGGGCTACCTCGCGGAGTACGCGGAGCAGCGGCGGCGGCTGGACACCAGCGCCATCCTCGAGGGCGCGCGCTCGGTCGTTTGCGTCGGCCGCAGGTACGCCCGCCCCAGGGAGAGCGAGGGGCGCGACCCCGCGCTCGCGCAGAGCGTCGCGCGGTACGCGCGCGGGCAGGACTACCACAACCACCTGAAGCGCCGGCTGCGGCGGCTCGCGTCGTTCATCCGGTCGCTCGGGCCGTCGGTCGCGGCGCGGCCGCTCTGCGACGTCGAGCCGGTGATGGAGCGCGTCTGGGCGGCGCGCGCGGGCATCGGCTTCGTCGGCAAGAACGGGCTCCTCATCACGCCGGGGCAGGGGAGCTATCAGCTCCTCGGCGAGGTGGTGACCACGCTGCCGCTCGTCCCCGACGTTCCCATCGCGGAGCGCTGCGGATCGTGCACGCGCTGCCTCGACGCGTGCCCGACGCAGGCGTTCGACGCGCCCTTCGTGCTCGACCCGCGGCGCTGCGTCGCGTACCTGACGATCGAGCAGCGGAGCGCGCCGGCCGAGGGGCTGCGGCCCGGCATGGGAGAGCACCTCTTCGGTTGCGATGTCTGCCAGGAGGTCTGCCCGTTCAACAAGACCGCGGCGCCGCCGCTCGAGCGCACCGCGCCGTTTCATCCGCTGGCGCGATGGGAAGCGCGCGACGTCGACGACCTCGCGTCGCTGGGCGAGCAAGAGTTCGACGCGCTGACGGTCGGGACGCCGCTCCGGCGCGCGCGGCGCGGCGGCCTCGCCAGGAACGCGACCATCGTCGCTGCAAATCGGCTCGCGCGCGGCGCAGAAGGCGCGGCCGCGTCCAGCGCGAGGCGCGCGCTCGCCGCGGCGCTCACCCACGAGGATCCCTCGGTGCGCGCCGTCGCTGCGTGGGGGGTGCGCCGCGCCGGGGGCGCCGAACCGACGAGCCCGGCAGCGCCCGGACCCGCCGAGCCTCCCGAGGATCCCGGCGCAGGCTGAGGCGCGCAGCGCGCCTACACGGCCCTCGGGTCGCGGCGCGGCGGTGCTCCGGCGCTCTTCGCGGACGCCTCGCGATCCGCTACGGTGTCCGCCTGCAAGACGCCGCGCGCACGAGCACGAACGTGGATCTCCCTTCCAGGCTCCGAGCGCTCCTCGACGATCTGCGCCACCACGACTCCGTGCTCTGGCGGCGCGCGGTCGACGCTGGGGTGACCTACGGCCCAGACCTCCTCGTCCGCCACAGCCCTGCGCTGTTCGGGCTCTTCTTCGGCGCGGTGTTGCCGGAGCAGCGCAAGGCCGTGCTCCGGAACCTGCGGTTGGCGCTCGGCGAGCGAGGGCCGCTCGACGAGTACCGGGACGTCGCCCGGGTGTTCATCAACTTCGCCAACTGCCTCACCGACGCGTTCATCGCGGGCAGCAGCCGGTCCGAGCGGCTCACCGGCCTGTGCGTGAACGACGAGCACTTCACGAACGCGTTCCGGCGCGGCCTCGGGGTGATCGTCGTCACGGCGCACACAGGCGGCTGGCAGGCCGCCGCGCCGCTGCTGCGCTCGGTCCACGCAGCCGACGTGCTCGTCGTCATGCAGCGCGAGCGCGACAGCCGGGCGCAGGCCATCCAGGACGGCACGCGCGATCGGGTCGGCGTGCGGATGCAGCACGTGGAAGATGATCCGCTCGCGGTGCTCCCGCTGCTCGCGCACCTGCGGCGGAAGGGCGTCGTGGCCATCCAGATCGATCGGCTGCCGTCCGGGATGCGCGGGCGCGACGTCGAGCTCTTCGGGATGCCCTGGCGCGTGCCGGAGGGGCCGCTCCAGCTCGCCGCCGTGAGCGGCGCGCCCATCGTCCCGGTGTTCACCCGCCGGACCGGCTTCATGCAGTACGAGATCTGCATCGCGCCGCCCATCTCGCTGCCCCGCAGGCCAGGACCGTCCGAGCTCGACGTCGCGGCGCGGCAGATCACGGCGGAGATGGAGCGGTTCCTCCGGGAGAACCCGACGCAGTGGTTCCACTTCGAATAATCAAGGATTTTGAGCCTCGCGCGAGAAATCGCGCCGTGGTCGGCCATGCGCTGCATCGGCGCGCAAGGTGGGTTAAGAGTCCGCGCTGATGGCCCGCCTCCTCGTCGGACTGCCCTCGCTCAAGGGGGATATCCAGAAGTACAAAGATCGCTTCGATCTGGTCGAGCTCCGTCCGGTCGACTCGTCGCTGCCCCGCGTGACGACGCTGCGCAAATGGCGCAAGGCGGTGCCGCCGGGCTTCGTCTTCAGCGTCGTGCTGCCGCGCGTGGTCGGCGAGCTCGCGTCCGGGAGCGAGCTCGACGAGGCGCTCTCTACCTCGCTCGAGGTGGCGGACGTGCTGGAGGCGCGGTGCATCGTGCTCCAGACGCCGGCGTCGCTCCGACCGACGGCGAGCAACCGCAAGAAGCTCGCCGCGCTGTTCGAGCGCCTGCCCGCGGAAGGGGTCGTGCGCTGCTGGGAGCCCTCCGGGATCTGGGAGCGCGACGACATCGTTGCGACCGCGCGCGCCGCGAAGGTCATCCCGGTGCTCGACGTCGCCCGGGATGCGCCCCCGCCCGGGCCGATCGTCTACACACGGCTGCGCGCGCTCGGAAAGTCGTCGTCGCTCGGAGCGGCCGCGCTCGAGCGCGTCGCCGATCGCCTGCGCGGGCGGCGCGAGGTGTTCCTGGTCGTCGAGGGGGACCGCGCGCTCCAGATCAAGTCGCAGCTCGCGGCGTCGCTCGCGCGCAAGCCCGATCGCTCAACGGCTTCGGCCGTGGTAAGGCCCTCCATGCCCATGCCGAACACCCTCGTCGCCGAGGACGAGGAGCAGTGATCCGCGGCACCGCGGCCACGGCGAGCGACGCCTCTGCGGCCTCGGCCGCTCGGGCCGCGCTCGAGTCGTCCGGCAGCGCGATCGACGCGATCGTCGCCGGCTTCTTCGCCGCCGCGGGCGCGCAGCCTGACGTGCTGCTGGCGCCCGCGGTCGCGCTCGCGGCCGGCGTCGGCGTCGGCGCGCGGGCGTTCGATGGACGGGCGATCCAGCCCGGGCGCGGCGCGCCACGGCCGCGCGGTTTCGTCGACGGACAGAGCGTCCCGGAGGCTGCGCGCGTCGCGGTCCCGCGCTCGCTCGGCATGCTGGTCCTGCTGCACGGCTACCTCGGGCGCGCTCGGCTCCGCGAGCTCGTGCGCGCCGGCGTGGCCGCGGCCGAGCGCGCCGGCGCGAGCGGGCGCGCGGAGTTGCTCCGCGAGGTCGGCTCGCTCGGCGCGGTGGCGCTCCGGGCGCGCGACGTGGAGCGGGCGCTGCTCGCCGTCGGCGGGCCGGTCGCCGGCGGGACGCTGACCGCCGAGGACATCGCCGAGGCTGTCCCGGCCGAGGTCGAAGCCGCGTCGACGTCGATCGCGGACGGCGCGACGGCGCTCCAGGCGCCGTGGCCAGTCGCGGAGCAGGCGCGGCCCGCGGACGCCATCGTCGCCTGCGACGGCTGGGGCACTGTCGCGGCGCTGGCCTACGCGCGCACCGACGACGGGATCGCCGTGCCCGAGCTCGAGATCACGCTCGGCCGCGACGCCGTCCCGGTGCGCCGCGGCATCACGCGCCTCGCGCCAGGCACGCCCCTGCCAGCGGCGGCGCCGATCGCGATCCTCCAGCGCAGCACCCTCGCGGCGGCCGTCGCGCTGACCGGCAAGCACAGCATCGACGTGAATGCCCTCGGCGCGCTCCTTCACGGCACCGCGCTCGAGGCCGCCCTTCACGACGTCCGTACGCGGTTGCACGCCGAGGGCATCCTCGCCGTCCTGCGCGACGACCGCGACGCGCGCGCGGTCCACCTCGCGCCCGGCTTCATGGCGGGACCTGGGACGCAGCCAGCAGGCGATTGAGATGAAGCCGGCGCGCCTCGCCGACGCTGTGTGCGTCAGCGCGTCCGTCGAGCGGCCAGGCCGAAGCCGCGCTGGCTGGACGAGCGGGGGCTAGCCCCGCCCTTGCAGGGGATGGCCGACGCCCCTGCCGTCGAGGGCTCCGGGGGAACGTTGGGGCGCGCAGCGAGCCGCCGCGGCCGCTGACGTCCGCGGTGACGCATGGGCCGACGCCTGGCGGCTCGCGCTGGCCGCGCAGCGTGCCTGCCGCACGATGCTGGGGATCGTTGTGGAGCGGGACAGAGCCCCGGGAGGACTCAGAAGGAGAGCGCTGCGCCCATGCAGCCGCGAAGCGGCTGCGAGACGCTGCCTGTCGCGCCGGCGCAGTGCCTAGAGCGCGACGCCGTGGCGCTTCGCGTACGCGACAACGCCGATCTTGTCGATCGTGCGGATGTCGCGCGTCGTGAGGTTGAGCTTTACAAAGCGGTTGAGCTCGGGGACCCAGACGCGCCGGGTCTGGATGTTCACGAGCTGCCAGCGCTTCGTCTTGATGTTGGAGTGGGAGACATTCTGCGCCAGCAGCTTCCGCTTCCCAGTGATGTCGCTCTTCGCCATGACGTCCTCGGTTGGAAGGAGCACCGCCCTCGGTGCCCCGACCTGTATCTGTAAAACTGGCCAGGCACACGCCCTGCGCGGGGGAGCAGGGGGGCTCGGGAGCGCGGGAAAGTGAAGGAAGCCGGGGGACATGTCAAGCGTCCACCGGCGCCCGTCGCGCATCTTTCCTCTTTGCGCAGTGCCGCGCAGCACCCGGAGCGCGTCCAGGCTTTTCGGCGTGCTTCTGGCGCAGGACCCTAGGTCAGCCACTCGCCGCCCGAGGGCGGACGTTGGTCCGGCCCATCCTTGTCGCTCGGGCGCGAGTGCAGGTCGATGCGACGAGCGTCGGCGGCCAGACGCCAGGCCAGGATCTGGAACAGGCCGAGGCTCGTGAGGGCGGACGTGCCGGCGAACGCTACGCCCGCGGAGAGCACACCGACGAGCTCGCCCGGGGAGAAGGCGCCGAGCTGCGCGAGCCTGTCGACGACCAGGTCCGCTGTGAAGGCGAGCACCACCGCGACGGCAAGGAACGTCCCGGCGCCCGTCGTCTCGGACCCCATGAAGCCCGTGAGGCTGGACAGCACCGCGAGGATCACCATCACGGCGCCGAGCTGGCCGAGGTGCGGATCGACCAGGGCGAGCTGCGCGACGGCCTGTCCGAAGGACGGAAGCGCGACGAGGAAAGCGGCCACGAGCAGCCAGCGCGCGCCGCTGTACGCCCGGTAGCGCGAACGGAAGACGAGCGCCGCCGGGAGCGCTATCGCCGCCCCTGCCCGAGCGGCTCCCCAGCCGAACGCCGTCCCGGAGCTCTGGAGGCCGATGACGGTCGCGATCGCCCCCAGCACCACCATGGCGACGGCGCGCTGCCGGTAGCTCACCGACGTGAGCGCGGTGAACAGCGCGACGATCCCGAGCACGAACGCGGGCGGCCCGGCGACAACGCCCTCCGGACGGAGCCCCGCGAGCGACAGGCCCCCGAGGAGGAGAAACCCCACGCCCACGGCGGCGCACCAGGTCCGCGCCGCGTCCTGCGCCGGACGCATCGGCGCGAGGTCCTCCATGAGCGCCTCGGACGCGAGCAGCGGCTTGGTGACGCGCTCGCGCGCGCTCGGGGGCGCCTCCTCGATCGTGACGACCGGGCTCGCTTCGAGCTGCCGCTCCGCCGGCGCCGCGCTGCTCGACGCCGCTGCGGGCGTCTCCTCCGCCAGCCCGACGGCCGGAGCGTCGCCGGCTGTGGCGCCCTCCGGCGGGGCTGGCGCTGCCTTTTCCCGTTCGGCGGCCGCGCGACGGCTTGCTGGGGGGCGGTCGCGATTCGCCTCTCCGTAAGGCTTTTCCATCGATGGGGCTGGATCAGATCTCACGGGCGTCGAGGGGGTTGCGGCGAAGCTGACCGAGCAGCTCGGCCGAGGTGAGCCGCGCGACCAGGGTGCGCCCGAAGTCTCGCACGGCAGTGAATCCTTGCCCATCCATCGCGAGGGATTGCTCGTCCATGTACAGCCGGCGTGCAATCTCGATCTGCACGGCGTGGACGGCACGGTGCGGCTGGCCGTAGTGCGCTGTGCTGAAACCTCCTTTGTAGGGGTCGTCGTGGCGCACGGAGAAGCCGCAGGCGCGCGCGTGCTGGTCGACCACGTCGATCACCGGGGTGGCGGCGCTCGTCCGCCCGCGCGTCCCGGGGACGATGTCGGCCCGGCCGACGGCGCCCTCCGCGTGGCCGCGGCGACTCTGGCTCGGCATCGAGTGCGCGCAGAGGAGGATCGCGAAGCCGAAGCGCTCGCGCTTGCGGGCAAGGAGGGCGCTCAGGCTGCGGTGGTAGGGGCGATAGAACCGGTCGAGCCGGCGCTCCAGCTCGCGGCGCGGGAGGCGTGAGCTGAGGATGGGCTCGCCGTCCGTGGTCACACGCCAGATGAGCCCCCTCGGGTAGGGCGCCCGGCCGCCCCCCTCGACCGCGTCGCCGTCGCAGTCGGTCTCGCTCCGGTTGAGATCGACGACCAGGCGGCTCATCCGGGAGAACAGGAGCGTCGCTCCCTCGGCCGGCGCGTCCTGGAAGAGCGCGTCGACGTAGAGATCGGCGTCGCGCCCGATGCTGCGCGCGGGAGCGATGGTCCACGACAGCGACTCGGGATCCATATGGACGCCCGCGTGCGGTACTTCGACGAGGACCGGGCTTTCCGCTCCGCGGGGCTCGACGACCTCGAAGGGTGACAGCACGGCGATACTGTGACGCATTCCGCGTCCGGCTGGAACCGGGACGGGCGCGCTTCAGGAAGGAACGCAGGAAGAGACACGGCCGTCCGGGGTGCACCGACCCCGCTTTCTGGCGCACTTTGCCGCTTTCGCAGTAGCGTTGGGCGTGGACCTCGCGACCTGGGTGGATGCGTACCTCGATCACCTACGCGTCGAGCGGGCTCTGGCACCCCTGACGCTCGAGGCGTACGGCCACGATCTCGCCAAGCTCGTTGCGCACGCGGAGGCGGCCGGGATCACGACAGTCGAGGGCCTCGACCAGGCGCTGATCGGCACCTACCTGGTCGCGCTTGGCCAGGCGGGCATCAGCGCGAGCTCGGCGGCTCGCCACCTCTCCGCGGTCCGCGGGTTCATCCGCTTCCTGCTGCGCGAGCGCCGGATCGAGCGGGATCCGTGCGCGCTCGTCGAGCGACCCCGGGTCGGGCGGCGGCTGCCCAAGGTGCTCTCGTTCGACGAGATCGCGCTCCTCATCGAGGCGCCCGAGCAGGGGACCTTCAGGGGCCTGCGCGATCGCGCGATGCTCCACGTGATGTACGCGGCCGGCCTGCGCGTGAGCGAGGTGGTGCGCCTCAAGCTCGCGGACATCGAGCGGCGCAAGGGGATCGTGATGGCGCTCGGCAAGGGCGGGAAGCGAAGGCTCGTGCCGCTCGGGGAGCCGGCGCTCGCCGCCATCGACGCCTACCTGGAGGCGCGCGCCTCGCACCCGCGCAGCGCGTCGACGCAGGTGCTGTTCCTCTCGCCGCGCGGCGGGGCGCTCACCCGGCAGGCGGTGTGGAAGCTCCTCGGGGGGTACGCCCGCGCCGTCGGCATCGACAAGCCGAGCTCGCCGCACAAGCTCCGGCACTCGTTCGCGACACACCTGCTCGAGGGGGGCGCCGATCTCCGGAGCGTCCAGGCGCTCCTCGGTCACGCGAACGTCGTGACGACCGAGATCTACACGCACCTCGCGGACGACCACGTGCGCGCCGCATACCGACGAGCGCACCCGCGCGCATGAGCGTACGTCCCGCGGCTAGTTGCAGCGCTTGAGGAATTTTCCGCAGGGCTTTTTCGTGGCCTGCCCCGCCGGCTTGGCGGGCGCCGGGGGGATCTCGGTGAGCTGGAACTCCTGCACGAGCGGCGTGCCGGCCTTGGCGACGACCTTCAGGCTCCGCGGGAAATAGCCGGCGCGCTTCACGGCGATCTGGTGCACCCCCGGCGTGAGCTCCAGCTCGACGTCGGGGGCCTGCGTCGCCTTGCCGTCGACCGTGATCTCCTCGCAGGTGACGGGCTTGCACGAGACCTTGACCGGCACCAGCGCGCTGGCCGCGGCGTCGGTCGCGGCGCCTGCGTCGGTCGCGGCGCCTGCGTCGATCGGGGCCTCGGCGATCGCGGCGCCGGCGTCGGGCGCCGNATCGGGGCCTCGGCGATCGCGGCGCCGGCGTCGGGCGCCGGCGCGGTGGCGGCC
>NZ_JEMA01000490.1 GCF_001589285.1 Sorangium cellulosum
GTCGTCGAGCGACGGCTCCCGCTCGGCGATGGGCTCCGCCTGAGCCGGGGGGGCGGGCGACGGCGGCGCCTGGTCCGGCGGCGGCGCGACGAGCGCACCGGCGCTGGCGGCGGGCGCGACCTGGGCCGTCGCGGCGCTGGACGATCGGCCCCGGGCCNTGGGCCGTCGCGGCGCTGGACGATCGGCCCCGGGCCTGCGCCAGGTACAGCGCGGCGCCGAACACGACGAACACAACGACAACCCAGCCGGTGATCGCCAGGTACTGGCGCGACGTCGGCGTCGAGAGGGCGCGCAGCCCCTCGGACACGAGGGAGCCGGCCGTGATCGAGGTGCGCACCGGCGTCTCTTCCCCGGAACCGGAAGCAGAGGTGGTGTCCTCCTCCGCGGCCTGGAGGTCGGGATCGATGGGCTGCGCAGGGAACGAAGGGGACGAGCTGCGCGCCGCGGCAGCCCCCTCGAAGATCCCGCCGCTGATGCTCAGGATCTCCTCGTCGGCCCGGTGCTCGTTGCGGCGCTCCCCGCCCTCCGCGCCGGGCGGCGGCGCCATGCTGCGCAGGTCGATCAGGCCGGAGTCCTCCTTCCGGCCGGCGCGCCCGCGGACGTCGGGCTCGCTGAACTCGCTGAAGAGGTCGGGCTGGCTGATGCGGTCGCCCCCCGCGCGGGAGGCCCCCCTGGGGGCGCTGCTCGCGCGCGTCGGCGGCTCGCGCGAGGGCCGCTCGTCGTTGTTCGCCGGCTCGCGAGGCACCCCGGCGGCGCCCGTCGCCTCCGCGGCCCCCGGCCTCGGGCGCTCGCGCCGCGACGCTTCCGTGGCAGGGAGCGGCGGCGGACCCGGGAACGGCGGCGGGGTGAGCGATCCCAGCAGGGCGAGATCCGCCGGAGAGGGGTCGGCGGGCTGCACGCCGGGGCCGGACCGGGCGCGCCGCGCGGACGGCATGGGCTGCGGGGCGAGCGCCGCCATCGCCTGGACGTCCTGGAGGCGGAGCTCGGGCGACGAGCGGTGCGACGACGGCCGGCCCTCGTCGATGGAGAGCGGCGCCGGCGGGAGCTCGGACAGCGGCGCGGGCGGCATCTCCGACGGCGGCGTGATGGGCCGGGAGGAGACGCC
>NZ_JEMA01000491.1 GCF_001589285.1 Sorangium cellulosum
CGCGCCCCCGCCGTTGCCCGCGCCGGGCGCCTCTGCCGCGCCGCTGCCCGCCCTGCCGGCCGCCCCGCCTCCCGCGGCCTTGCCCGAGCCCGCGTCCTGGCGTGCGCTCGTCGTCGGGGGCGGTCCGCGGCCGCCGATGAACCAGGTGGCCATCGAAGGACACATCCGGTACTTCCAGTCGCTGCTCCCGGCCGCGGTGGAGCGGCGGGTCCTCTTCGCCGACGGGCGCCGGGGCACGCGGAGCGTGCAGTTCCTCGACGGCCACCGCATGCGCTACCGCGCGCCAAGGCTGCCGCGCATCGACGGGGCGACAACCCGCGCCGGCCTCGATGCTGTGTGGCGAAAGTTCGCCGCCGCGCGCCCGGGCGACCCGCTGCTGCTGTACTTCGCCGGCCACGGGAGCCCGGCCCCGGGGCGCGACCTCGACAACAACGTGTTCGACCTCTGGGGCGGCGGCGCGCTGTCCGTGCGCGATCTCGCCGCGCGCATGGACGACCTGCCCGACGAGACGCCCGTCGTCCTCGTCATGGCCCAGTGCTTCTCCGGATCGTTCGCGAACCTCCTCTTCGAGGGCGGCAGGCCCGACGGCGAGCTGGTGGATCGCGACGTCGTTGGGTTCTTCGCGGCGACAAGGGACCGCCCGGCGTCGGGCTGCACGCCCGAGATCAACGAGGCCGACTACACCGACTTCAGCAGCTTCTTCTTCGCCGCCCTCTCGGGCGTCGATCGCCTCGGCAAGCGCGTGGACGGCGCCGATTACGATCAGAACCGGTTCGTGGGCATGAACGAGGCGTACGCGTACGCCCTCCTCCACCAGGCGACGAGCGACGTGCCTGTGGCGACGTCCGATGTGTTCCTGCGGCGGTTCGTGAACAAGCCGGATCACGAGACCATGGCGACGCCCTATGCCAGGATCCTCTCCTGGGCGACCCCGGCGGAGCGGGCCGCCCTCGAGGGGCTCTCGGACGCGCTGGGCCTCCGCGGCGAGCACAGGCTGCGCGCGGCCTACGACCTCGAGTTCGGGCCCGGATCGGGCAGGCGGGACGTCGAGGACGTGACGTCGGCGCACCGCCTGCGGTTCATCCGGCTCGCGAAGAGCGTGGTGCTGGCGAGGACGCTGCGGCAGAGCGGAGACCGCGCGCGGATCGAGCGCTTCGAGCGGCTGCGCGCCGCGGAGGCGCGCAATCCGCTCGCCGAGGCCAGGGCGGCGAGCCAGGCGCGGCAGGACACCCGGCGGCGCGCCGCGCGCTGACGCCGGGTCTCCGTGCGGCGCCGCGCCCGCGCGGCGGCGCGCCCGCGGTCACGGCGATCGCCGGAGCCGCTGCGTGAGCGCCTCGACGACGAAGTCGCGAAACGCCGCGACGCGGTGGGGCAGGTAGCGCGCGGAGGGATACACCAGGTGCAACGGCGCCCCCGAGGCCACGTGCGACGGCAACACGCGCACGAGCCGACCGCGCGCGACCTCGCGGGCGCACATGAAGCTCGGGAGGAGGCCGACGCCGACGCCCGCCAGCACAGCGCGCCGCGCGAAGCTCAGCTCGTCGACCGCGAGCGGGCCCTGGACCTCCACCGTCTCGTCCCCCGCGGGCCCTCGCAGCGTCCACGCGGCGCGGTCGGGCCTCTCGCGAAAGAGGACGCACCGGTGCGCCGCGAGATCTCCCAGGCGCGCGGGGACCCCGGCGCGCTCGAGGTAGCGGGGCGAGGCGTACAGCGCGTCCTCCACCTGCCCGATCCTCCGCGCGATGAGCGAGCCGTCGCGGATCGGCCCGGCCCGCAGCGCCAGATCGAAGCCCTCCTCCACGAGATCCACGACGCGCCCCGTGAGCGCGACGTCGACCCGGACGGCCGGGTGGCGCCGCACGAACCGCGCGACAGCCGGCTCGAGCATCGCGATCCCGACGTCGACGGGCGCCGTGACGCGGACGGTGCCGCGCACAACGGCCTCCAGATCGGCCACCATCGCGGCGGCCTCCTCGAGGCTCGCGACGCCGCGCGACGCCCGCTCGTAGAACGCCGCGCCCGCCTCGGTGAGCCGCACGCTGCGCGTCGAGCGGTGCAGCAGGCGCGCCCCGAGCGCCTCCTCGAGGAGCGCGACCGACCGGCTGACCGAGGACTTCGGCAGCCCGAGGACCCTCGCCGCCGCGGTGAAGCCCTGCTCGTCGACGACGCGCACGAAGACGGCGATCCGGTTGAGGTCCATTGTTCGTATCAGGAGAACAGCCCGTTCTCGGACGGCTGTCTAGTGCGTCGAGGAGCAACGATGCATGTTCTCCGTGTGACACACGGCCGGCGCGCCCCGGAAGCCCGAGGCGCGGCGGTCCCCGACCCCCTTCGAGAAAGGACGACCCGCCATGAACACAACGACCAGCACCACCACCCCGAGCGCGATCCCCTCCCAGGCCGCCCGGTGGACGATCGACGCGACGCACTCGAGCGTCTCGTTCTCCGTACGTCACATGATGATCTCGAACGTGCGCGGCGAGCTCGGCGGCGTCGCCGGCGAGGTCACCTACGATCCGCGGCGCCTCGAGGCGTCGAAGCTCTCCGCCACGATCGACGCGGCGTCGATCCACACGCGCGAAGAGAGCCGCGACGCGCACCTCCGGAGCGCCGACTTCCTCGACGTCGCGCGGTACCCGACGATCACCTTCGTCGCCACGAGCGTCCGCCGTGACGGCGACGGGCTCGATATCGTCGGTGACCTGACGATCCGCGGCGTCTCGCGCGAGGTGACGCTCGCTGTCAGCGAGCTGTCGGGCGAGCACACCGACCCTTACGGCAATCGCCGGCTCGGGGCGACCGCCACGACGAAGATCCGCCGCAGCGATTTCGGGATGAGCTTCAACGCCATCCTCGAGACGGGCGGCGTCCTCGTGGGCGACGAGATCGCGATCACCCTCGATATCCAGTTCATCAAGCAGGGGTGAGCGCGCGGCCGAGAGCGGGGCGCCAGCGCGCCCCGGGGCTCACTGGCACAGGGCGGTGTCGACGAAGTCGAGGACGTCCATGTACGCCTTCTCGGCGGTCTCCTCGCCGTGGACGGCGCCCGGCAGGATCGTGATCGCGACGGTGACGGCGCGGCCGTCGTCGGAGACGCCACCGCGGGTGTGGTAGCCGAAGATGTCGCCGCCGTGGCCCCAGACGAGGCCGCCGCAGCTCAGCGGGGTGGTGAACAGGCCGAGCCCGTACCGGGCGCCGGGCCACATATCGGGGGCCTCGACGGTGGTGCGCATCTCCTCGAGCTGCGCCGGATCGAGGAGCTCGCCGCCGAACAGCGCGGTGAAGAACCGGTTGAGATCGCTCGGGGTCGCGATGATCTCGCCGGCGGCCCATCCCCAGGACGGGTCGAGCTCGGTGGCGTCGTACAGCGGCTGATCCGGCCCGTCCGCGTGATAGCCCCTGGGGTGGCACCCCCGGATGCCCTCCTCGCCGACGTCGGGGAGATAGGTGTTGCGCAGCCCGAGGCGGTCGATGATCCGGCGCCTGATCTCCTCGTTCAGGGGGCGTCCGGTGACCTTCTCGATGAGCATGCCGGCGAGCGTGTAGTTGGTGTTGCTGTAGTCCCACCGATCCCCGGGCGGGAACTGCGTCCCCTCGGCCAGCGCGAGGTCGAGCAGATCGCGGGGGCTGAAGTGCCTGTGCCGGACAGGGAGGAAGCCCTCCTGCAGGATCAAGCCGTCGTAATCGGCGAGCCCGCTCATGTGCTGCAGGAGCTGCCGCACCGTGATGTCGTTGCCGTCGATGCCCTCGCCGCGGACCAGGTTCGGCAGGTACGTCTCGATCGGCGCGTCGAGATCGACCTTGCCCTCGCCGACGAGCTGCAGGACGACAACGGCGGTGTAGGCCTTGCTGTTGCTCCCGATGCGCACGAGGCCGTCGACAGGCACCTCCGCCTTGGCCTCGATGTCGCCGAAACCGGCGGTGTAGTGGCGCGTCTGCCCGTCGACCTCCTGGACGGCGGCAAGGACGGCGGGGAACCTGTCGTCGCGCACAAGGCTGTCCGCGGCCTGCTGGACGGGGTCGTCCGGATCGGTGTTGGCCGCCTCCGTGGAACCCGCGCACTCTCCCGGCGGCGTGCCGCCGCCGCCGCCGCCGCTCTCGTTCTTGCCGCCGCTGCCGCCCTCGCCGCCGCCGCCGCTCTCGTCCTTGCCGCCGCTGCCTGCATCGGCGTCGCCGCTCTCGCCGCCCCCGCCGCCGCTGCCGGCGTCGGTGTTCGCCGGCGCCCCATCGTCGTCCGGGCAACCTGTGAGCAGGGCCGAGGAGCCGAGCAGCGCGGAGACGAGGGCCATCGAGGCGATGTTGCGCAAGCCCGCGGCGGCCGCGCGGGCGACTCGTGTTCTCGGAGAGGTGAAACGGTGATGCAGAGAGGTCATGATCGGCTCCTGAGGTTGTGCGGGCGCCCTCGGCTCACCGCTTCGCGCCGGCGACGCGTGGCGCCAGGCATCGTCGCGCGGTCTGGAGGGCGCCGCTGGTTCGTGGCTCTGTTCCCGGACTCGTGAGGATCGTTCAACCCTTCAGACACTCTTCTCTTCGAACCGCTGTTGCGACCCACGCGAGCACCGCTGTCGCGATCAACGCCCGCGGGGACGCGCCCCGGGCTCACGGGCACAGGGCTGTATCGACGAGGGCGAGGACGCCGGCGTAGGCGTCGTAGGCCTGCTCCCTGGTCTCAACGCTGGGCACGGCGGAGGGCAGCGCCGTGACGGCGACGGTGACGGCGCGGCCGTCCTCGGTGACGCCGCCGGCGGTCTCGTAGCCGAAGATGTCGCCGCCGTGGCCCCAGACGACGCCTCCGCAGCCCAGCGGGGTGCTGCTCAGGCCGAGCCCGTACGCGTAGCCGGGCCACATGCTCGAGGCGTCGACGGTGGTGCGCATCTCCTCGAGCTGCGCCGGCTCGAGGAGCTCGCCGCCGAGCAAGGCGGAGAAGAAGCGGTTGAGGTCGCCCGGGGTCGAGATCATGTCGCCGGAGGCGCCGGCGATGGACGGGTCGAGCTCGGTGACGTCGACCAGCGGAGCTCCGAAGCTGTCCGCGTGATAGCCCCTGGGATGGCATTCCCGGATGCTCTGGTCGCCGACGCCGGGGACATAGGTGTGGCGAAGCCCGATGCGCTGGATGACCCGCTCGGTGATCTCCTCGGCCAGCGGGCGGCCGGTGACCTTCTCCACGAGCAAGCCGGCGACGATGTAATTGGTGTTGCTGTACGCCCACCGTTCGCCGGGGGGGAAGTCCTCCGCCTGCGTCAGCGCCAGATCGAGCAGCGTGCGGGGGTCGAAATAGGTGTGCTGGACCTTGGCGAGCCCGTCGCCCAGGAGCAAGCCAACGAAATCGGGCAGCCCGCTGGTGTGCTGCAGGATCTGCCGCACCGTGATGTCGTTGCCGTCGATGCCGTCGCCGCGGGCCAGGTCCGGCAGGTACGTCTCGATGGACGCGTCGAGGTCGACCTTGCCCTCGCCGACGAGCTGCAGCACGACAACCGCGGTGAACGGCTTGGTGTTGCTCCCGATGCGCACCTGCCCGTCGACAGGCACCTTCGCCTGGGTCTCGAGATCGGCGACGCCGGCAATGTAGTGACGGTTGTTCCCTTCGAGATCCTGGACCGCGGCCAGGACCGCGGGGAACTTGAGGTCGCGCACCAGGTGGTCCGCGCCCTGCTGCACGGGGTCGTCGGGGTCGGTGTTGGCCTCCGCCGTGGAACCGACGCAATCGCCCGGCGGCGTGCCTGTGTCGCCGCCGCCGCTCTCGCCCTCACCGCCGCTGCCGCCCGCGCCGCCGCCGCCGGCCTCATCGCCGCTGCCGCCCTCACCGCCGCTGCCGCCCGTGCCGCCGCCCACGCCGCTGCTGGTGGCCGTGCTCGCCGGCGACCCGTCGTCGTCGGCGCAGCCCGCGAGCAGGGCAGAGGACCCGAGCAGCGCGGAGACGAGGACCAGCGAGAGGGCGCCTCGCCAGCGCGCCGGCGCTGCGCCGGAAGGCCGTGTTCTCGGAGACGTGAAGCGGTGGTGCAGAGAGTTCATGAACGGCTCCTGGTGGTGTGCGGGCGCCCTCGGATCATCCCCGGCCAGCCGGCGGCTCGCGCCGCCGAGCTTCGTCACGAGTCGTCGAGAGCGCTGTTCGTTGTCGGGCCTCTGTTCCCGGACTCATGAGGATCGTTCATGCTCCGAGGCGAATTCGCTCCGGAGCGCCGCCGCGGATCATGCGAGCACGGCCGCCGTTGCGTGCTCCGTGTCGTGATGGCGTCGAGCGAGCTCCCCTCCGCGGCGGCAACGCCATCACGGCCACGCCGACGCGCGGGCAAGGCGCCGCCAAGGCGCGCTCAGCCGCCGGCGCCCGCGCGCGATTCCACACCTCGACGCTGCGCTGCACGGAACCGTGCCGCTCACCGACTTGATGCCCGCCACCCGGGCGATCCTTCGAACTATTTTGCTGAGGCGTCGGCGAGCCGTTCGCTGGGTCGCCGGCGCCGATGCGTGAGGAGCTGTCTCGAGCGTTCCAGGGCGGCAAAAATACCGTCACGTTGAAGTCGTCGAGCGCGTCCTGCTGCTGGCACCACGTACCGCGCGCCGCGTGCTCGCCGCCGCCGCGCCGGTCCGCGATGGTACGCCCGCGGAGCCACCGCTCTCGCCGCGGATCGGCCGCCGCGTCGGCCCGGAGACGTACGCCGGGAACGACGGGGGCATGCGCGGGGGGCTCTGGTTGCTGCCCGGGGACCCGACGGGCGTCCACCTCCTGTCATGTATCGTCAACGCGTTCTCATCCGTGCCGGCCCGACGGAGCGCGATGATCGGCCGCCAGAACTCGTAATTGTATTTCGTGTCCCAGGTGGCGATGCCGGCGTCGGCCATCGCGATGTGGACCAGGGCGAAGTATCGGGCGTTCTCGATCTCCGAGTTGCTCTTCTGGACAGCGACGGCCCGCGCGATCTGGTTGTACAGCCGAGGCACATCCCCGATGCGCCGTGCGCCGTCATACGACCAGAAGATCCCGATGACGGTCTGTTCCGGAGTGCGCAGGGTCGGGGTGATCGCGCCGTCGCCACCCAGCGAGAAGACCTCGTAGAAGCTCAACGCGTACGCCGCGCTCCACCGCGGCGGCGGCGGAGACCGGAACTCGTCCCCGCCGGCCAGGGCGGTCGATCGATGAGTACCTTCTTGTGTTCAGATCTAGAGTATCAGACCGATCTGGCGAGCGCGACCGGAGCGACATGTTGGGTCATGAGCTCCTTTGGACATGTATGTGATGGGCGCAAGCTCGGAGCGTGGACGGTGTCCATCGGTGGCCGCCCAGCCCTCGGCATGAGCACGCCTTCCCGGTCCGCAGGCGTACTGTCCAGGCCCACGCGGAGGCCGATTCCGAGAGCACGCGACGGCTCGTTCCGAGAGGACGTGACGGGGCGTCCGGGCCACCCGACGGGGAAGCCGCTGATGGCGAACCGCGGGATCAGCGGCGGCCCTGGGAGCAAGTTCACCGAGGCGCCGCCGCGCATGTCGACCGGCCGCCGCATCGCTGGTTGCGGCATCGCTTGTCGCGGGCCTCTCGTTGTCGCGTTGGCGCGGTGGTTTTGTGGCGCTACTTCCTCTCGAACGATTCCTCGTGGCTCATCGTCACATCGTCCCGCGTCAGCGACGACATGACGCTCTCGTAGCTCCTGAGCAGCATGCGCGCCGAGACAGCGTCTGCAGGATCTCCGACCAGGAGGTCCTTGCTGGCGTCGTCCCACACGTCAGGGCCTCGATCCGAGGCCACCGGGATGGTCCTCTCCCGCCGGTTGTACTTGACCCGTTCCAGCTTGGTGTTCGGCACCCTGACCCTCTCCAGATCGACCTTCAAGGTCGATATCGACCTGTAGAAGCGCTCCGAGAAGCACCGCTGGGTCTGGCACATGGTCCTGACCACCTCGTAGGCTCCCAGCGTCCACAGCCACATCAAGTCCGAGGCGCGCATCCTCGCCTCGTGGGAGAAGCCGCCTTCGCCGGAGGCGCACGCGTCGAGCTTCTCGTGGATCTCGTTCGCGATCGACAGCAAGACCTGGTGTCGACCGGACAGGTAGATCGAGAATGCGGCCAGGGGGTGCTGCGTGGACATCGCTTGCTCTTCGAGCGATCAGGAGGGGGCGTCGGGGGTAAGAAAATCGACGGGCGTTCAGAGGCAGCGGGGAGCGGGGAAGGTGATCCTCACATTCCGGATCTCCTGGCGCGCGAACGCCGCGCCCGTGGCGGCGCCGAATCCATAGAAGAACCTCGATCCGACGGGGAAGCCGCTGATGGCGAACGGCTGGATCTGGAGCTCGCCGTCGACGCTCACGCTCACCTCGCCCGCGTCGAACTCGATCCGGGCCGCATGGAACTCGCCGTCGCCGAGCGCGACGCTGCTCTCCGCCTGGCCCAGCGAGCTGAGGACGCCCTCCTCGCACGGCCGGGCGAGATCGTCCACGCCCACGTGGTTGTCGCTCGAATCTGCGCAATCGAAGTTGTTGTAGGTATCGAACTCGACGCCGTAGCCGTCGAGCCCGGCCATGCCCAGGCCGCCGCCGGGCTCGCCGACGACCGTCTCTCCCGACGTCTGGAGCATGAAGCCCACGCCGTCGCCGCTGCGGAGGCGGAACTCGAATGTGGCGACGAAGGAGTCGGCGGCGATGGGATTCCGGTAGACGAGGGTGCCGGCCTGCAGGCGCCTGGCCTCGGTGAGCACGCCGGTCAGCGTGTCCGGATCCCAGAAGGCAGTCCCGTTGAAGGACCATCCCTCCGGCGGCGAGGTCATGTCCGCGGTGAGGCTCGCCGCGCAGGTGGTCCCCTCCGGGCACGTGCTCTCGTCGATCTGCCCATTGCAGTCGTTGTCGACGAGGTCGCACGCCTCGGGCGCCGGTTTCCTGTCGCCGGCGCACGGACCCCAGACCCCCCGGGAGCAGACCTGCACGCCGGCCTGGCACGCGCCGACGTCCTCGGTGCCCGGGGGGCCCGAGTAGCAGCGCCGTTCCTGCCCCTCCACGCACGCGCAGCCTTCATCGACGACACGGTCGCAGTCGTTGTCGCGGCCGTCGCAGACCTCCGGCGCAGGCACGCAGCCGACGTCCACCTCCTCGGCGCCGGCCCCTTCGAGGATGTCGCTCCGGCCTCCGCACATCGACGCGCCGGCGGCGAGCGCCGGGAGAAGGAGGAGCGCCTTCAAGCGCGTCCGCCGGACTGCGTCCGCCGCTGCGTGTGAAGAAGAGATCGGCTGTGACGCTTGCATGAGCTCTCGATGCTGCGCGCGACAAGCGATCGCGCCGCTGATACGGAGCATCCTCGCGCGCCAGTCCTTGCTGGGCCTCAGTGTACCCGATCCAGAGGAGCGCGTCTCCAGGCGTCCAGCGCCGGTGGAGGGTCGAGCCGCCGGAGGCGATCCTTGGCATCGCGGCGGAAGGCGCCCACGGGAGCAAACTCTCGCAGTTGAGGCGTCTCAACCGGGCTATCCTGCGCGCCCGTCGCGGAACCACGCAGGAGTCATCCATGAAACGATCACGCTCAGAGAATCTTCGCAACCTCGGCATCTTCGTCGGCCTCGGCCTGTCGCTCGCCGTCGCCGGCTGCGGCGACGACGACACCGGCGGCAGCAGCGGCACGACCAGCAGCAGCTCCGTCACCACCAGCAGCGCCAGCAGCAGCAGCAGCAGCGCCGGCGGCGGCGGTACGGGGGGCAGCGACGGCGCCGGCGGCACCGGCGGCGCCGGCGGCACCGGCGGCGGTGGCAGCGGCGGAGGCGGCGGCGACAGCAGCGCGACGCCCTCGCTCAGCTTCTTCGTGTCGAGCACGGGGAGCACGACCGCGAACCTCGGCGGGCTCGAGGGCGCGGATCGCAGGTGCCAGGAGCTGGCCGCCGCGGTCGGCGCCGGCGCGCGGACATGGCGCGCCTACCTCAGCGTCGAGAAGGGCCCGGACGACCAGCCGGTGCACGCCAGAGACCGGATCGGCGTGGGCCCCTGGTACAACGCAAAGCTCGAGCTGGTGGCGGCGGACCTCGATGAGCTGCACACCAGGTTCGGCGATCACACGGCGTTCCTTGACGAGAAGGGCGCGATGGTGCCGGGCCAGTGGCCGGACTCCCCCACACCGAACCAGCACGATATCCTCACCGGCACCAACCGGGACGGCACCCTCAAGGTCGGTCAAACGTGCGGGGACTGGACGTCCGAGTCCCCGAGCCTGACCGCCTGGGTCGGTCACTCCGACGGGATGGGCCCCATGCAAAGCACGGCCGACATGTACCGGCCGTGGAACTCGGTGCACGCCAATGGTAGCTGCGCCGACACGGCCCCGGCGGGCGGCAACGGCCGGGTCTACTGCTTCGCCGCGGATTGAGCGAGCGCGCGAGCACGCGGGCGCACGCCGCGCCCGCGCCCGCGCGCGTCACGCCGCGCTGGCCTCGTCCCGCAGCATCGCGAACAGGTCCGTCACGCCGGGGTCGATCCCCATCTGCGTGAGCAGCGTGGTCACCTGGCCGCGGTGGTGGGTCTGGTGGTTGAAGAAATGGCCCACGAGCCCCCAGAGCGGATACGTGAGGACCGCACCGTTCCGCATCTTGAAGGTCAGGTCGCTCGAGAGCGCGAGCTCATCGATCTTGTGTATCCACGCGAGGATGTCCGCGTCGGTCCCGGCGCGCTCGCGGGTGAGATCGGCGAAGTCCGCGTAGAGCTCCTGCGCGAGCGAGGTGATCTCGACGGCCTTGCCGCTCGCGTCCCGGGAGGTGAAGCGCGCGACGTCACCGGTGAAGCGCCCCATCCACGTCCGGTCGGCGAGCAGGATGTGGTTCAGCGTGCCGTGGATCGATCGGAAAAAGGCCCCCCGATCGCGCTTGCGCTCGACGTCGTCGAGCTTGCCGACGACATCGAAGATCTTGTCGTTCATCCACCGATTGTAGCGAGCCATTGCGCGGTATTGCTCGATCCAGCTCATGAGTCGATCCTCGTTTGAAGGTCGGCGCGCACCCTACCACGCGCGTGCGTGCCGGTCGATCGCGGCGGGCGGCCGGCGCGGCCGCGGCGCGCCACGCCGCCGACCGGCGCTCGAGCGACGCAGCGCGCCCCGGGCGACTCAGACGTACCGCCGAGATCGCGCGCAGCCGCCGAGATCGCGCTTGCTCCTGCCGCTATGGCGGACTATTGTCCTCGATAGCAGACGCGTGGTGCTCGGGGGGACCTCTCTTGCGGAGGCGTCCTGGCCGAGCTCCACCTCCTCTCATGGAAGGAGCCATGATGGTCAGCCTTGCGCTCGATTCAGCCGCTCTGGCGGAGACGTACGATCGCGTCAGCGATCGGCAGTTCAACCATGGAAAGCTGCTGATCGAAGATCTCCAGGTATCCCCGGGTGAGCGCGTCCTCGACGTCGGGTGCGGGACCGGTCGGCTCGGCGCCCATGTGGCCGAGCTGGTCGGCCCCTCGGGCGAGGTGGTCGGTGTCGATCCGCTGCCGCTCCGCGTCGCGCTGGCGAACAAGCGCGGGTCGAGCTTCCGCGCCGCCGTCGGCCGGGCCGAGGATCTCTCGCAGTTCGCCGACGGGAGCTTCGATGTCGTCTTCCTGAACAGCGTGCTCCACTGGCTGCCCGAGAAGCTCGGCCCGCTCCGCGAGGCGCGCCGCGTGCTCCAGCGGGGAGGGCGCCTCGGTATCAGCTCGGCCGCCAGGGAGCGCCCGCACGAGGTCGAGCGGGTGCTCGAGCACGTGCTTTCCTCTCTTGGCCTGAGCGGCACCGCGGAGGCGTCCGGCAGCACGCCCCACAAGGTGACCTCCGATGAGCTGACGAGCCTCCTCGTGCAGGCCGGCTTTCCGCAGCCGAGGCTCCAGATCCGCACCTTCACGGATCACTTCACGGACACGGAGGACGTGCTCGCGTTCAACCTGGCCAGCTCGTTTGGCAACTTCCTGTCCAACTTCGCCCCTGCCGACGCCGAGCGGGTCAGGGCAGCGCTCGAGGCCGAGCTCGAGCGCCGCCGCACGCCGGAGGGGATCCGGCTCCAGCGGCACCTGATCTTCGCCGTGGCGCGCGCGGACGGCTGACCGGCCGCGGGATCGTCACGAGAGGAAGAGGGACGAACCACAGAGGCACAGAGGGCACAGAGGGGAGAAAGAGAGATGGAGAATGAGGCTCTGTCATCCCTCTCGTCCCTCTCTCCCTCTCTCCCTCTCTCCCTCTCGCCTCTGTGCCCTCTGTGCCTCTGTGGTTCATCTTCTCTTCTCATGAAGGCATGGGCTCCGCGTACGCGGCAACGCACCAGCCCGGATCACCCCGCCGGCAACCCGCGGTGTCGGAATCCTGCCGCCCCCCCCGGCGCGGCGAGGAAGATGCGCCGCCGCGCGTCCGTAGCAACAGGCAGAAGGTACTTGACATGAAAACCCCGATCTACCGCGCGTTTGCCCTGTTGCTCCTGTCCTCGTCGATCCTGCCCGCCTGCGCCGCCGTGGAGCTCAACCCCGGTGCAGAGAAGATCATCGTCACCAAGCAGCCTGCCCCCCAGGGGTGCCGGTTCCTCGGGACGGTGATCGGTGAGCAGGGCGGCTCGATCTCCGGCAAGTTCACCAGCAACGCCAACCTGCAGGAGGGCGCGGTGAACGACATGAAGAACAAGGCCCACGACCTCGGCGGCAACTATGTGGTGCTGGAGAACACGAACGCCGGAAACACCCTCTCCGGCGATCGAGACAGCATCTCCGGCCAGCAGACCGACGTCACCCACATGGGCAACACGTACAGCTGCCCTCCCCAGCTCGTCGGCCTGCTGTGAGGCGACTCGACCCCCGTTGAGCGGCGCGCGGCGATGTCCCGCAACGCGGCGCGCGGCGGCTCATCCAACGTCGACGAAGCGCAGGTGGAGCGTCGTCCGACGGCCGTCCGCCGGGCGAACCCGGCCTGCCCGGGCCGTCGAGCGGACTCCACGGCCCGGCGCGGTCGCTGCCGCGCTTCGCGACGCGCGGAGGGAGCCGGCACAGGGGGAGAGACCATGGAGATGTCGTTGTCCAAGCGTACGGCCGCGGAGTTTCTCGGGACGTTCTGGCTCGTGCTCGGCGGCTGCGGCAGCGCCGTGCTGGCGGCCGCGTACCCCGGGCTGGGGATCGGCTTCCTGGGCGTGGCGCTCGCGTTCGGGCTCGCCATGCTGACGATGGGGTACGCGGTGGGCCACATCTCGGGCGCTCACTTCAACCCCGCCGTCACGATCGGCCAGCTCGCCGGCGGGCGCTTCCCCGCGAGAGACGTGCTGCCGTACCTGCTCGCCCAGGTCGGCGGCGCCATCGTCGCCGCCGGGATCCTCTACACCATCGCCAGCGGCGCCGCCGGGTTCACGGTGGCCGGCGGCTTCGCCTCGAACGGCTACGGCGCGCACTCGCCCGGCGGCTACTCGCTCTTCGCGAGCCTCGTGGCCGAGATCGTCCTGACGTTCGGCTTCGTGATGGTCGTCCTCGGCGCGACCGATCTCCGCGCCCCGATCGGGTTCGCGCCGATCGCCATCGGGCTCGCGCTCACGCTCGTTCACCTCATCGGGATCCCGGTCACGAACGTCTCGGTGAACCCGGCGCGCTCGACCGGTCCTGCCCTGTTCGTCGGCGGGTGGGCGCTGTCGCAGCTCTGGCTGTTCTGGCTCGCCCCGCTCCTCGGCGGCGCGCTCGCCGGGATGCTCTACCCGCTCCTCGTGGGCGCGAGGCCGACCCGCGCCGTCGCCGTGCCGCGCTCCACTGTGTGAGGGCGGGGCGCAGGGCAGGCCGCGCGCGAGGGCTCGGCCTCCGGGCCGCGCCGGTCCCACGCGAGCTTGGCCGTGAGCACCAGCCCGAGCACGACAACGAACCAGCGCACCTTCTTCGGCGCGATGCGCCGGGCGACCACGGCGCCGGCGAACGAGCCGACAACCGCCGCCGCCATCATGATCGCCGTGGCGACCCCGTCGACGGCGCCGGCGAACACGAAGGCGATCGCGGCGACCCCGTTGATCAGGCTGGCGAGCACCGTCTTGATCGCGTTCATCCGGTGGATGTCCACGTTGCCCGCGAACGAGGACAGGAGCGCCAGCATCATGATGCCGATGCCCGCGCCGAAATAGCCGCCGTACACGCTCACGAGGAACTGGAGCAGGAACACGAGCCACGGCCGCGAGGGCAGGGCGAACTCCTCCATCACGCCCGCGTCGGCCACCACGCCCGCGTCGGCCCGCGCCGAGGGCTTCGCGGGGCGCAGGTTCTGCCAGAACAGGAGCAGCGTCGCCAGGAGCACGAGCCAGGGCACCGCGGCGTCGAACACGCGCTGCGGCGTCACGAGCAGGAGCGCCGAGCCGACCATGCCGCCGAGCAGCGACGGCAACAGCAGCACGCGGAGCACGCGGTAGTCCCGGGAGAGCTCGCGGCGGTAGGCCCACGCCGACGCGAGCGACGCGGGCGTGAGCGCCACGGCGTTCGTCGCGTTCGCCGCGAGCGGGGCCAGCCCGGCCGCGATCGCCGCGGGGAACGACACGAGCGTCCCGCCCCCGGCCACCGCGTTGATGACGCCGGCCACGGCGGCGCCGCCGGCGAGGAGCGCTGCGCTCGTCAGATCCACGGCGCGCGACATGGCCCGAGCGCGGCCGCGCTGTCAACCGCGGGCCACGCCGCGCTTGAGGGCGGAGGCGCCGCGCTCCTACGATGGCCGTGCCGCCGATCTCGGCGGCCGCTTCCCCCCGGAAAGCCGAGCGCCATGCAGCGATCTCTCCCGCTCCTCCCCGCCGCGCTGCTCTCGGCGCTGTCGCTCGTCGCGGTCCCGGGGGCGGCCGCCGGTGAGGGGCCGCCGGATCGCGCGCACGTCTGGGTGGCCGACGACGGCACGCGCGTGCGCAGGGAGGACGTCGGCCTGCCGCTCTCGCGCGGCGAGGGGAACGCGCTCTTCCGGCCCGGCGAGCCGATCCGGCTCGGCGCGCTGCGCGGGGAGGTCGTCGCGTTCCAGGTGATCGTCGAGGCCGGCGCGGAGCCCGTGCGCGGCGTCACGGTCGAGGTCTCCGGCCTCGGCCCCGCGGCCGGCGCCGGCACGCCCGCGAAGCCGGCGGCGCCCGCCAAGGAGCCCGCGGCGCCGGCGCAGCAGCCGCAGGCGCCGGGAGAGCCGCCCGCGCAGGCGATCCGGATCGACCGCTTCGTCGAGCACCACGTCGAGATCAAGCTGCGCTCGCGCAACGACCGCAGGCCCATGGAGTCGCTCGGGTGGAGTCCGGCGGCGCGGCCGCCCGACGACGGGCACCTCGGCTTCCTCCCCGACGCGCTCATCCCGATCGCGCTCGCGCCGCCGTGGGCGCCCTATCCGCTCGAGGTGGGCTCCCGCGAGACCCGGGCCGTCTGGATCGACCTCCACGTCCCGGAGGGCGCCGCCCCCGGCGCGCTCGAGGGCAAGGTGGTGGTCGGTTCGGCCTCGCACGGCGCGCTCGCGTCGCTCGATCTGCGGCTCGACGTCGCGCCGGCGACGCTGCCGTACGGCGCCGTCGACTTCATCGCGTTCTACGAGGCCAGCGAGGTCGCCGAGCGGGTCGGCGACGGCCCCGCCGTCGAGCAGCAGCTCTGGCAGCTCCTCCACGAGCACCACGTCGACGGCTTCGCGTCGGTCCGGAGCCCCGCCGAGGTGGAGCGGCTGCGCGCGGCCATCGACGGCTCGCTCTACACGGAGGCGCGCGGCTACCGCGGGCCCGGCGCGGGCGTCCCGCCGGCCGCGGTGGCGCTCGGCGCGTACGGCGGCTTCGGCGATCCCCGGGAGGAGACCCTCCGCCGCGTCGAGGCCGTCGCCGAGCTCCTCCCGCCGGCGGTGGACGACGTGATGCTGTACGCCGTCGACGAGCAGTGCGAGAGCCCTCGCGGGCCCGGGTGGCGCCAGCTTGTCCGCGGCTCGCGCCTGTCGTCGCGCATCCTCGTGGGGCACTCGTGCGGCGAGGTCGACCCCGTGAAGCAGGACGTCGACCTCGTGCTCACCCCGGCCAACCGCTTCGACTCCGTGTGGGCGCGGGCCGCGCGCGAGGCCGGCAAGCGGCTCTGGGTGTACAACGGCGCGCTGCCGCGGACCGGCACCTTCATGATCGACGCGCCGCTCACGGGGCTCATGGCCGACGGCTGGATCGCGGCCTCGCACGAGGTGGGCCGCTGGTTCCTCTGGGAGACGGCGTTCTGGCACGACGGCAACCGCGGCGGCAAAGGGCCGATCGACCCGTTCACTGTCGCCGAGAACTTCCACAACCAGGACGGCGACGCCTGCCTCGGCGACGGCATGCTGCTCTATCCCGGGACGCAGCGCGGGAAGTTCGCCTCCCGCTCCCTCGGCTTCGCCGGCGTGCTCCCCTCGATGCGCCTGAAGAGCCTGCGCCGCGGCATCCAGGACGCCGGCTACATCGCCCTGGCGAGGTCGGCGTCGCCCGAGGCCGCGGACGCGATCGTGAAGGAGGTGATCCCGGCCGCGCTCGACGAGGCGCGCGACACCTCGCCCGCCGCCTGGAGCAGCGAGGGCGCCCCGTTCTTCCGGGGCCGGGCCGCGCTGCGCGCCCTGATCCCCGCGGGCGCGTCGCTCGACCCTGCCGCCGTCCGCCGCGTGCTCGCCGACGCGGCGGT
>NZ_JEMA01000492.1 GCF_001589285.1 Sorangium cellulosum
CTCAGTCACAACACCGAGCCGTGCGGCGGGGGAGGTGCGGGCCGTGGAACGAAGGTCAAAGCGAAAGATCGGCGCGCGGCAGAACAGGCGGAGAGAAGGGCGGAGAAGCATGGGGATCCCGACTATCAGGAGCCAGCCTCCGAGGGGTATGCCATACACAAGGCGCGTGAAGCGGAGAAGGCTCGTGGTAAGGGTGCCAGGCGGGAGGGCCACGATGCAAAAGGGGCTGGGGAGGGCGATCGCAGCAAGCAACAACTGGACGAGGACTATGGCAGGTAAAGGTGTGGTAGAGGATGCCGTCGCCCGGTCGGACATACTGGAGGAGGCTGGTGACCTTGACGGCGCAATTTCTGTGCTCAGTGGGGCAATCCGCATAGTTCCGGATGAACCGTGGCTCCTGGCGCGTCGGGGTCGACTGTTCAGGATCCGCGAAGAGTGGCGCAAGGCCATAGCGGATTTCGATGTCGCTCTCGCCATCAAGCCAGATGCGCCCACAACGCTCTTCTTGCGCGGAACCTGCCGGGCCGAGCTGGGGGAGTTTGAAGATGCAATCGCGGACCTGGAGAGCTGTATCCGGCTCCAGTCCACGGCAGCCGACGCATACTGGCATCTGGGCACGATCTACAGCTTCCGTGGTGACATCGCTCGAACCATCGCGGCCTACCGCAAGGCGCTCGAACTCGATCCAGACAAATACCCTGGCCTGAAGGACGAGCTGATCGAACTAGACCGCAAGCTTGAGGAAAGCAATCGCCACGACTAGTACTACAGCCGCACCTCGACATCGATCTGGTTGGACCCAGGATCCGCCCATGGATCCGGGGGCAAGCGAGCTGCCAGCAGCGGCCGCGTGGGACGCGCTGGCACCAGATTTTGAGGCATTTCACACGCGATTCGCGGGGCTGTTCGCGCGCAGCGAGCCGCGCGAGCAGGCGATCAAGTACGTGCGCTCGCAGATGGGGCCGGCGGCGAGGCGGAACGGATGGCAGCTGGCCGAGGCCATCGGGGATCCGACGCCCGATCGCGTGCAGCGGCTGCTGTACAGTGCGGACTGGAGCGCGGATGCGTAGCCGCTCCGTAGACCGCGTCTTTTCCCTGGCCAGATTCGGTTGCACGCTACGCGACGTCTGATGAGGGCCGTGCTCTCGTCGAGCGAAGAGGAGCGAGCGATGGCATGAAGCAGGGAGCTGCTACAGCTGCGAGCAGAGCTGTCGAGGTATCGAGAGCAGAAGAGCCGTGGGAAGTACCCGAGCGAGCTGCTGTTATCGAGCGGGCTGCTTGATGGTCGGAAGATCCGGCTCCGTGACGGCCATCGTCGACCCGAAGTCCTACGGGCATATGGTCTATACCGATGGACGTCGATATCATAGCGCTCGATGTGGACGGCCACGGAGGTGCGGTGAATTGAACGTGAAATGGTATGAGCCATGCTTGCCAATGATGTGGGGGCCGTGCGGCGCAGGTGGAGCGTGTTGGTGGTTGGTCTGCTCGCTGGCGCGGTGGCTCAGCACTGGATAGTCGGTGCGCGCATCGCCCACGCTGCTACGATCTGCTGGAAGACAGGCGCGGAAGCGGGGTTGATAACCATGCATGGCGTCCCCCAGATCATGTTTCTTCTGGTGAGCGGGATCGGTGTCGCTTCGAGCGTTCTGGCGGCGCAGCGGCTGCTGCTTCAACGGGGCCTTGGTGGATACATGGCGCTGCTCTCGGCGGCTGCCTACATCGCGGGAATCACGGTGTGGTGTGCGCTCCTCGCGACGCCGTTCGTGCGCATTGTACATTGAGGTGGTCGATGGCTTCAGGATACTGGCGCACCTCAGCCTTTATATGAGGGGGCAGGCGGCTGGGGGCCTCGTCGTGCCGCGAGCTGACGTCGTCGAGAAGCTCAGATTCAACGCAAAGGGGCAAAGGCGCAAAGGCGCAAAAAAGCGGAGAGGTAGTGGCTGAGAATGATGCGGCCAAGGTCGTCGTCGACGCAGCGATCGAGGTGCATCGCGCCCTTGCGGCTTTGCGTTGAATTCTCCCATCTTCCACCGCGAGGAGACACGCCCTGGCGGCGCGCACCGCTCCGCCTTGGGCGAAGCGGTGGACCCGCGCGCAGCGCCGCCAGATCGCCGTGCCGCGCGCGCCTTCCTTCGCACCACACCCCCCCGGCTCACGCCTCCGGCACCGCGCCGCGCCGCGGCCGGCGACGGCCGTCGTCCAAATTTCGACATCTCCATGGAATCCTTCTTGCTGAGCTCGCGCGCGCGGCGAACGGAGGAACTCATGCGTCAGCGACTTTGTCGTTCTCTTGTCCTCGTAGGGAGCTTGGCCACCTGCGTTTTCTCGTCCTTTCTCACGGCCTGCGGGCCATCCGAGCCATTCGGGATGCCCGAGCCCGGCCTCGGCGGCCCTGATCCGCGGATCACGGTGACCGAGGTGCCGCCGCCGGCCATCAGCGGTGGAACGCTGATCGTCGCCAGCGACGGACACACGGCGGTGGCGGCAGACCCCGACCGCGATCGCGTCTGGATCGTCGATCTCGACGGCGGCGCGCCGGGGGAGATCCGGCTGGAGCACGGCGACGAGCCAGGGCGCCTCGTCGAGGACGCGAGCGGCCGGGTGCACGTGGCGCTCCGGCGCGCCGGGGCCGTGGTGACCCTCGATATCGAGGCGCGGTCCGTCATCGAGCGCCGGGAGGTCTGCCGCGCGCCCCGCGGGGTCGCCTACGACGCCGCGCGCGACGCCGTCCACGTCGCCTGCGCCGGCGGCGAGCTCGTGACGCTCCCGGCCGCCGGTGGCCCCGCCGTCCGGAAGCTCCGCCCCGCCGCCGACCTGCGCGACGTCGTTGTTGAAGGCGACCGGCTCCTGGTCAGCCGCTTCAAGTCCGCGGAGACGCTGGTCATCGACGCCGACGGCGCGGTCCTCTCGCGCCGCACGCTCCCCGTCTTCAACACGACCGGGTTCGGGGGCTCCGTCTCGAGCTACACGCCGTCGGTGGCCTGGCGCATGGCGCCGCTCCCGGGCGGCGGCGCGGTGATGCTGCACCAGCGCGCGATGTCGTCGCAGGTCACCCTCAGCCCGGGCGGCTATTACCAGGCGACCAACTGCGATGGGAACATCGTGCACGGCACGATCAGCACGATCGACCCGGCGGGCGCCGACGGCGAGCCGGCCGCGCCCGCGGCCGCGCTCCCGAGCCTCTCGCTCCCGGTCGACATCGCGATCGCGCCCGACGGCAAGCGCGTGGCCGTGGTGGCGGCCGGCAACGACATGATCGTGACGACGACCCTCGACGACATGGCGGACGGAGACGGAGAGCGCAACTGCGCCCCCGCGGCCACGCAGCAGCCGTTGAGCGGGCAGCCGATCGCCGTGGCGATCGACGGCCGGGGCGGCATCGTCGTGCAGCTCCGCGAGCCGGCGGCCCTGGAGGTGATCCGCGGGCAGGAGGCGGTGGAGATGTTCGACCGGCGCACCATCGCGCTCCCGGGCGCGACAGTGCGAGACACAGGACACGAGATGTTCCATCGCCCGCCGAACGGCGTGAGCGCCGCTGCGTGCGCGTCGTGCCACCCCGAAGGGCACGAGGACGGACGGACGTGGAACTTCGACCCCGTGGGCCAGCGGCGGACCCAGGCCATGGGCGGCGGCATCCTGCAGACAGCGCCCCTCCACTGGAGCGGCGACCTGATGGACCTCGACGGCCTGATGGGCGAGGTGTTCGTCTCCCGCATGGGCGGGCCGCAGCCCGGCGCCCGGCGGCTCGACCTGATGGCCCGTTACATCGACAGCCTGCCCGCCTTCCCGGCGTCGCCGCCCGAGGACGAGGCCGCCGTGGCGCGCGGCGCGGCGCTCTTCCACGACAAGAAGGTGGCCTGCGCGGACTGCCACAGCGGCCCGATGCTCACGAACAACCGGAACGAGGATGTCGGCAAGGACGAGATCCTGCAGGTGCCCTCGCTGATCGGCGTCGCCGGGCGCGCCCCGTTCATGCACGACGGCTGCGCGGTCACGCTCCGCGATCGCTTCGATCCGCGGTGCGGAGGCGACAAGCACGGCGACGTCTCCGGCCTGGCCCCGGCCCAGATCGACGATCTCGTCGCCTACCTCGAGTCGCTCTGAGCCCTCGCCCCGCCGCGCTCCTCGCCTGGAGCCACCGGGGCGTTCCTCATCACCCGGGGCCGATTGCCACGATCGCGCCCCCGGTGATCCCGCAACCCGCGCGGCGGTAGAACCGCAAGAGACGGGAAATCCGGACTCACGTCAGGGGGCGGCGCTGCCCTCGCGACCCGGCATTGCGCTTGCTCCTTCCTGGAACAACCGACGTCAGACTCCGCCCATCGATGGGCCCGAGCCACAGGCACGGTCCTGTTTCTCTTCTCATGGTTCGCATGGTCCTCAGGGCTCGCGCCGCAGGCCGGGCCGGAGCTCCCAGCGTGAGAGGCAGACCCGCACGGCGGAGGAGGCACCGAAGGAGGGCACCATGCCGAGAGGCGACAAGTCGAGCTACACGGACAAGCAGAAGCGGCAGGCCGAGCACATCGAGGAGGGGTACGAGAAGCGAGGGGTCTCCGAGGCAGAAGCCGAGAAGCGGGCCTGGGCGACCGTCAACAAGATGACCGGCGGAGGGAAGAAGTCGGGCTCGGGGGTCGGCAAGGAGGTGAACAAGGAGCCGGCGAAGAAGGGGGGCCGCAGGGGAGGCGCCGCGTCCAAGGCGCGGCCGGCCGCGGCGAGGAGCGCGGCGGCGAAGAAGGCGGCGGCGACCCGCAAGCGGAACGCCGCCAGGCGGAGCGCCGCGTCGAGCGCGGAGCAGCGCCCGGCCGCGAAGAAGGCGACGAAGAGCGCGGCGAAGCGCTCCGCGACAGGCGCCCGCGGCCGCAAGACGACCGCGCGCAAGGCGACCGCGCGCAAGGCGACGAGCAGCCGCCCCCGCGCCGCGCAGGGCACGGCGCGCCGCGGGGGGACAGGGGCCTCGCGCAAGACGACCTCGGGGGCGAGGACGGGAGCGCGGCGGCGCGCCGCGGGCGGGTCCTGACCTTGCCACACGCAGGGGAGAGGGAACGACCATGCAGGAACTTCAGGGCAACGGGGCGCCGAGCGGCGGGGACGGCCCGGAGAAGGACGAATCCGGACCGCAGCAGGAGAGCCAGAAGGGGCGAGCTTTCCTGGCGAACCTCGTGCGCGAGCTGTTCCAGACGGAGCACTCGGCGAGGACCCACCCGCTCGTGGAGGCGGAGCGGCTCGGCGATACGCCGCCGGCGCGCGCCCTGCGGGCTGTGTCGTCCCACGCGGAGGCCGTGCTGTCGGAGCTCCCCGCGCTCATGGGCGAGCGCGGTCTGCCGGTCAGCGCGGGCGGGAGCGCGGTGGGCGAGGCCTTCTCGGCGCTGCGCGATCACATCGCCGATCACCTGCTGACCGCCGAGAAGTCCTACCGCGGCACCCTCCTCGGGATGCGTCACGGCATCGACCTCGTCGCGCTGATCCAGTACGTCGCCGCGGCCGAGGGCGAGACGCTGCTCGCCGCGTGGTGTGCGCGCTGGCTCTCGGAGCGCCGGCCCCTCGTCGAGGCGGCCGCCGGCGAGCTCGCGTGGTTCGCGGCCCGCCCGGCGCGCGCCACGAGGGCGGCGAAGGACAGCGCCGTCGCCCACCTCCTCCAGGGCCTCGTGAGCGGCCTCGAGGGCGCGGCGCAGCAGCTCCGCCGCCTCACCGCGCTCGCAGGTTGACGCCCGCCGGCCGCGCTCGGCGCGATCGAGCTCGCTGACAAGAAGGCGCGAGCGGCGGTCGGCTCCCGCCCCGTGAGGTGGCGAGCTCTGCCGTTGCACAAGGTTCTTCTCTCCATCTCGCCTGGCCCCTCTCTTCGTGCTGAACTGGAGAGACCGTCCGGCGACACACGGTTGAGTCGCCTTTGCTCTCGAGCGTCACGCTCGAGCGGGAGCATCCAGTGGCCACGAGGTCGATGGAGAACACGGATTCGCACGCGCACCAGGGAAAGGCCGAGCCGCTGGACGCGACGCGTCCCCCGGCCTCGCCCGCGGCGGCGCACGCGGGGGACGCGTCGCGGCAGGGCGCGGGGGGCGAGCTGCGCGAGCGCGGCCCCCAGGGGCCGCACGGCTCCCACGAGGACTGCGCGCTGCTCGACGCCTTCTTCCAGGCCACGACAGCGGGGCTCGGGGTGATCGACCGCGACCTGCGCGTTGTGCGGCTCAACCAGGCGCTGGCGGACATCAACGGGATCCCCCTGGAGGCGCACCTCGGCAAGACAATCCCCGAGCTGCTCCCGGAGATGGGGGACGCGATCGTGGCCCCGCTCCGGCGCGTCCTGGAGACCGGCGAGGCGCTCTCCGCCGAGGTGACGGGGAGGACGCGGGCGTCGGATCGGCCGCGCGCGTGGATCGTCAACTACGCCCCCGTGCGCTCGAAGGGCGGGCAGATCGTGGCCGTGGGGGCGATCGTCCTCGACATCACCGAGCGCAAGCAGATGGAGACGAAGCTCCAGGAAGAGGGGGAGACGCTCGAGCTGCTCAATCGAGCGGGCAAGATGCTCGCGGCGGAGCTCGACCTGGAGAAGCTCGTGCAGGCGGTGACCGACGCGGCCACCCGGCTGAGCGGCGCCCAGTTCGGCGCGTTCTTCTACAACGTCACGAACGCGGAGGGGAAGAGTTACACGCTCTACACCATCTCGGGCGTGTCCCGCGACCACTTCTCCGGGTTCCCGATGCCGCGCAACACAGACGTGTTCGCGCCGACCTTCAACGGAGAGGGCGTCGTGCGCCTCGACGACGTGACGCGCGATCCGCGCTACGGGAACAGCGCGCCTTACCACGGCATGCCGAAAGGCCACCTGCCGGTCGTCAGCTACCTCGCGGTGCCGGTGATCTCGCGCTCCGGGAGCGTCATCGGCGGGCTGTTCTTCGGGCACCCCGCGCGCGGCGTCTTCACCGAGCGGGCGGAGAGGCTGGTGGTCGGCCTGGCCGCCCAGGCCGCCATCGCCATGGACAACGCGCACCTGTTCCGGAGGGCGCAGCACCTCATCCAGGCGCTCGAGCGGAGCAACCAGGAGCTCGATCGCTTCGCCTACGTGGCGAGCCACGATCTGAAGGCGCCGCTGCGCGCCATCGCGAACCTCTCGCAGTGGATCGAGGACGACCTCGCGGACCAGGTGACGCCGGAGACGCGCCAGCACATCGCGCTGCTGCGCTCGCGCGTGGTCCGGCTGGAGGCGCTCATCGAAGGTATCCTGCGCTACTCGCGCGCCGGGCGCGCCCGCGACAAGCCCGAGACGGTGGACGTCCGGAGGCTGCTCCACGAGGTCCTCGCGCTGCTCACGATCCCGGAGGGCGCCTCGATCGAGATCGAGGCGGGCATGCCGACGCTCTTCACCGAGCGGGTGCCGCTCGAGCAGGTCTTTCTGAACCTGATCGGCAATGCGCTGAAGTACGCCGACCGCCCCGACGCGCGCGTCGAGGTGCGGGGGCGGGACCTGGGCGATCTCTGGGAGTTCTCGGTGAAGGACAACGGGCCCGGGATCGCCCCGCAGTACCACCAGAAGGTATGGGAGATCTTCCAGACCCTGAACCCGCGCGACAACGTCGAGGGGACGGGCATCGGGCTCTCGATCGTCCAGAAGATCGTGCTCAGCAAGGGCGGACACGCGTGGGTCGAGTCCGAGAAGGGCGCTGGCGCCACGTTCTTCTTCACCTGGCCACGCCACGAGTCGGACGCCACGGGCAGCGCGCGCTGAGGCACGGCGAGAGCGCGCTTCGCGGCAGCGTCAAGCGTGTGACAATCCGCCACGCCCCGGGCTGCGTGAGGCAGCCTGGAGCGGCGCCGCCGGCCCGGCGGCCGCTCGCCGGGGGCGCTGTCGGCTCTGCCGGGGGTGGCGAGGCGCCCGGTGGACGGGCGGTTTCCCGTGGTGACGGTCGTGAAGGCGCGCCTCGCCGGAGGCGCCGGGAGCAGCGGAGAGGCCGGGCGCGCGGCTTGCTTTGCTCCTCGGGGCGGCGCGGGGCGCATGAGCTGCCTCGTCGCCGTGTCCGGTGAACACGAGCCCTCGCTCTCTGCTGGAATACCGACGGTGACACAACGATCCGTGGCTGTCCTTCTGAACTGCTCTTCCCGATCGAACCGCGCGGCGGAGCAGCGCGCGCGGCTAGGGGAGCTCCTGAACGAGAGCGGCCTCGCCGCGGATCTGCTGTGCGCCGAGAAGGGCCGGCACATGGGGGAGCTCGCCCGGCGCGCGGCGCGGGGGCCCTATGATCTCGTCGTGGCGGGCGGGGGCGATGGCACGATGAGCACGGTCGCCGCGGCGGTCACCGGGACCGACAAGACGATGGGCGTCCTGCCGCTCGGCACGGTGAACCATTTTGCCAAGTACCTGGGTGTGCCGCTCGACCTGGAGGGCGCGGTGCGCACCCTGGTGGAGGGCCGGCGCGTCCTTGTCGATCTGGGCGAGGTCAACGGCCGGGTCTTCGTGAACAACTCGACCCTGGGCATCTATCCGAGCATCGTGCGCGGCCGCGAGGCGCTCCGGAAGCGGAGCGGGATCAACAAGTGGCTCGCCTTCGCGCTGGCGACAGCTTCCGGGATCTGGCGCCACAAGGGGGCACGACTCCGGCTCCTCCTGGATGGGCAGGAGCTCGAGCTCGACACGCCGTTCGTGTTCGTCGCCAACAGCGATTTCAAGCTCGGCGATCTCGACCTCGCCCGCCAGCGCCCGCCGCACCGGGGCGAGCTCGGCGTGTGCGTGGCGCGCGCCGAGAGCCGCCTGGCCATGGTCAAGCTGATCGCGAGCGCGTTCGCCGGGCGCATCCAGAAGGCGAATGATTTCAGCATCATGCGCACGACGGAGCTGCGCGTGGAGGCGCCTTGTCGCCACCTCCACGTGGCGGCGGACGGCGAGATCCTCCGGATGACGCCGCCGCTCGTTTACCGCACGAGGCCGTCGGCGCTGAGCGTCATCGTTCCCCCGTCGTCGGAGATCAGCGCGGGACCGCGGCGGCAGGAGGACCAACCGGGCCATCTCGCCGCGCTGGGGGGATGATCGTCATGCGCACCCTCGTGCACCTGTCGGATCTGCACTTCGGACGAGTGGACAAGACCATCTTGCGCCCGCTGATCGACAGGATATGGGGGATCGAGCCCCACGTGGTCGTGGTCTCGGGCGACCTGACGCAGCGGGCGCGCAGCGCGGAGTTCGCCGAGGCCCGCGCCTTCCTCGACGACTTGCCGACGCCGCAGATCGTGGTGCCCGGGAACCACGATGTCCCGCTCTACAACCTGTTCGACAGGTTCTTTCGCCCGCTCGACAGGTACCGGAGCCACATCACGGGCGATCTCTCGCCCTTCCACGTGGACACGGAGATCGCGATCCTCGGCATCAACACCGCGCGCTCGCTGACGATCAAGGATGGGCGCATCAACGCGCGCCAGATCCAGGGGATCAAGGAGAGGATGTGCGGCCTCGAGCCCGAGGTCACGAAGGTGGTTGTCACGCATCACCCGTTCGATCTGCCCGAGAACTCGCCCCACGACATCGTCGGTCGCGCGAGGCAGGCGATGGCCGCCATCGCCGGCTGCGGCGTCGACATCATCATGTCGGGCCACCTGCACCTCAGCCACACCGGCCACTCGGCGGAGCGCTTCGAGGCCGGCGGCCACTCGTCGCTGATCATCCAGGCCGGCACGGCGACGTCGACGCGCGGCCGCGGGGAGCAGAACGCGTTCAACGTGATCCGCATCGACGGGAAGAAGATCCATATCGAGCGCAATTACTGGCAGCCGGAGGGCAGCGCGTTCGGGATCGCGGCGCCGGAGCATTTCGAGGAGACGCCGCGGGGGTGGGTGCGGGCGGCGTAGGCTTGACGCGCCCAGCGCTTCCGATGAATCGGGGGCGGGGTGAGCCTGCGACGTGGAATGTACGTTTTATCGGGGATGCGCGTCGTCTCTTCCTTTGCGCGCGGGGCAATTACAAGCTCTCCGAGCTGAGCCGGATCGCCGATCGTCCCGAGCGCGGGTCGCGGCGCGAGGCTGGCAGCTCCGCAGGAGCGATCTGCCAGGCCGGGTTCCTGTGTCTGCTCGATTGACGACGCCCGGGCCGCCCGCAAGATCCTCTCAAGCGGGTGACAGCGAGGGCGGTCGCGTGCGCGCGCGGACGAACGGGTGACAGGCTTCGCGCGCGCGGTGGTCTGGTGGAGGTCGAATCATGAGAACGCTCACGGTGGCCCAGTCGGTCTGCGCCGTGCTCCTGTCGGCGGCCTGCGCGCAACCGACCGAGATCGACCCTCACGAGGAGGGCGGGGAGGATCGGTCAGCGGTCGTCGGCACCGCCGCGCGCGCGGACAACACGCACACGGCGGTCGTCTCGCTGCACCAGGAGCGCGCGCGGTGCAGCGGCACCATCGTTCGCTGGAGCGCCGAGGGCGACAAGGTCCACGTGCTCACGGCCGCGCATTGCTGCTCGGAGTCCTCTCCTCTCAGGGAAGTCCGGGTCGGCTTCGACCTCAACGATCCGTCGCTCATCCTTCCTGTCGATTCGTTCCAGAATCACCCGTGTTACGATGATCGGAGGCTGTCGCTCAACAAGGAGTACGACGTCTGTGTCGTGACGGCCAGTGGCGCGGGTGCGCTCAACGTCAGGCCGATCCCGCTCGCGTCGGCGCCGGACGGCCTCTCGGTCGGCAGCGCCGTCACCCTCGTCGGTTACGGCAACACCCCGGCGCTGAACACCATCCGCCGGAGGGTGGAAGCGAGCGTCAGCGAGATCGGACCGCTCATGATCATGACCGATCAGACCAATGAGCGCGGCGGCCTGTGCTCCGGTGACAGCGGCGGCCCTGCGCTGATCCCGCAGGGCGGCGTCGAGGTCGTCGCCGGCGTCATCTCGTTCGCTCCCGGCGATGAGCTCTGTGACATCTCGGGCGGGCTCGGGCGCGTCGCCTTTCCCGGCATCCGCGACGAGTTCCTGGACAAGGTGCTGGCCGGCGAGAAACCCACGATCGAGGCCCGCCTGATCCAGCGCCGCGGCATCACGCCCGGTCCCGTCCGCGACACGACCATCGCGAGCGATCAGCCCGATCAGCGCTTCGGCGAGCGCGTCGATCTCCTGGTGGGGACGCCGCCTGGCACCGGCGCGGTTCGCAGAGCCCTGCTCCGCTTCGATCTCGCCGCGGTCCCCCGAGGGGCCACGCTGCTCACGGCCCGCGTCGGGCTCAGGCTGGTGAGCAAGAGCGGGCCGGGGACGATCAGCGTGCACCGCGTGGTGAAGGACTGGGACGAGAGCGAGTCCTGGGCTTCCTTCGGAGAGAACGGGTTCGACCCCACGCCGGCCGCGACCGCTGGCACCGCGACGGCCAGCGTCGAGGCCCTGGGAGTCATCTCGTTCGACGTGACCGAGCTCGTGGCGAGCTGGCTCGGCGGCGAGACGGATGACCATGGGATCTTGCTCCGCGAGGACGACGGCCAGCAGAGTCGGCTCCTCGCCAGCGAGGTGCAGCCGACCTATGCCTCGAGTCGGCCGTGGATGCACCTCTGCTACCTGCCGTCGCCGCCCTAGCACGGCGTCGCCCGAGCTCGTTCTCTGACGCCTGGCGACCCGGTGTACGCGCGGCGCAGCGGCGCCCGGAGAGGGCGCCGTCACTCCGTCAAGCGAGCTTCCCGAGCTGCCGGAACCGCTCGCGCAGGTCGCTGTAGAGCCCCTGGTACACCGCGTGGATCTCGCGGT
Organism: Sorangium cellulosum; assembly: GCF_001589285.1. Classification (GTDB taxonomy): domain Bacteria; phylum Myxococcota_A; class Polyangia; order Polyangiales; family Polyangiaceae; genus Sorangium; species Sorangium cellulosum_G. The sequence goes on from NZ_JEMA01000492.1 coordinate 11,702, forward strand.
ACCGCGCCGAGCGCGCCTGGTCCGGCGCGACGCGCGAGACGACGTGGACGAACGCGTCCGCCGCCTCCTCGACCGACGAGAACAGCCCCGCGCCCGCCGCGCCGAGCAGCGCCGCGCCGTAGGCCGGACCCTCGGTCGACGTGGTGATCGCCACCGGGGCCTCGAAGACGTCGGCCATGAGCTGGCGCCAGAACGGGCTGCGCGCCCCGCCGCCGGTCAGCCGGATCTCGTCGATCGTGACCGGCGCGGCGCCGTTCGTCTGACCCACGCCGCGCATCAGGCCCAGCGAGTCCGCCAGCCCGAACGTGATGCCCTCGAGCACCGCCCGCGAGACGTCGGCCTTCGTCGTGCGGGCGCTCAGCCCGACGAACGCGCCGCGCGCCGCCGCGTCGTTGTGCGGCGTGCGCTCGCCCATCAGGTACGGCAGGAAGACGACCCCGCCGGCGCCCGGGCGCGCCGTCGACGCCGTGTCGGAGATGATCTCGTACGGATCGACCTTGCGGAGCTCCGCCCCCACGCGCTCGCCGTCGCAGAGGACGTCGCGGTACCAGCGGAGCGCGCCGCCGGCGGCGAGCATCACGCCCATCAGGTAGAAGCGGCCCGGCACCGCGTGGCAGAAGCTGTGCAGCCGCATCTCGGGCTCCACGATCCACGAATCGGTGTGGGCGAGGATGACGCCGCTCGTGCCGACCGACGCCATCGCGCGGCCGGGGCGCACGATGCCGAGCCCCACCGCGCCCGCCGCGTTGTCCGCAGCGCCGCGCACGACCAGCGTGCCCGCGGGCAGGCCCGTCGCCGACGCGACCTCGGACGTGAGCTGGCCGAGCGGCGCGTTCGACGGCGCCGACCGCGGGAAGATCGCGCGCGGGACGCCGACAGCCGAGAGCAGCTCGGCGCTGAAGGCGCGATCGCCCGGCGAGAACGCCAGCGTGCCGCTCGCGTCGCTGTCGTCCGTCCCGAGCTCGCCCGTCAGGCGCAAACCCACGAAATCCTTCGGCATCAGCACCGCGCGCACGCGGGCGAACGCCTCGGGCTCGTGCTCCCGCAGCCAGAGCAGCTTCGGCAGCGTGAACCCCTCGAGCGCGCGGTTGCCGACGAGGCGCGCGAGGCCCGCGTCGCCGACCTTCGGGTTCGCGCGGATCGCCTCGCACTCGGCCGTGGTGCGCGTGTCGCACCACAGGATCGCCGGCCGGATCACGGCCTGCGCCTCGTCCAGCAAGACCGCCGAGTGCATCTGCCCGGTGAGCCCGATCGCGCGCACCTCGTCCCGGCGCGGGCCGAGCGCGCGGGCGAGCTCGCCGAGGGCGCTCAGCGCCGCCGCGGCGAAGTCCTCGGGATCCTGCTCGGCCCACCCGGCGTGCGGGGTGGAGAGCGGGTACTCGCGGTGCGCCGACGCGACCGCCGCGCCGCGCTCCGTCTCAACTGCGATGGCCTTGAGGCCGCTGGTCCCAACGTCGATTCCGATCACGATGGCCATGGAGAGCGTCCTTTTTCGTAAAGAAAGGGTGAGCGATTAGAACACGACCTGGAGCTTCATCGGCGCGGTGCCCTTCTTCATCATCTCCAGCCCGCGCGGGAGCTCCTCGACCGGCATCGCCTCGGAGAGGAGCTTCCTTACGTCGACCGCCCCGCGCTCCATCAGCTTGAAGGCGCGGTCGTACGTCCTGCGGATCGCAAAGCTGCCGATGATCTCGAGATCGCGCCTGTAGATCTCGAACGGCGAGATCTCGATCTTGTCGTGCGGGCCGCACACGCCGAAGACGAGGTACCGGCCGCCGTTCTTGACGTACTGCAGCGAGTCGCCGAGCACCCGGGCGATGCCCGTCGCGTCGATCACCACGTCGAAGCCGTACGGCGCGATCTTCCGGAGCTTCGCCTGGACCGCGTTGTCGGCGACGACCACCTCGGTCGCGCCGTGCTGGCGGGCGAGGTCGAGCTTCGACTCGACAACGTCCACCACCGTGACCGCCGCGGCGCCGTTGGCGCGGCTCGCCTGGAGGTGGAGCTGGCCGATGGGGCCAGCGCCGATCACCAGCACCTCCGAGCCGATCTCGATGCGCGCGCGATCCTGGCCGAACACGACGCACGCGAGCGGCTCGCAGAACGCCGCCTCGCTGAACGAGACGCGCTCGAAGCGATAACAGTTCTTCGCGGGCACCCGGACGAGCTCGGCGAAGCCGCCGTCGCGGGTCACGCCGACGGCATTCCACTTCAGACAGTGGTTCTGCCGGTTGATCATGCAGAAATGGCACTCTTCGCAGGTCACCGTCGGGTCGACCATGACCCTGTCGCCCGGCTTCAGGTCCGTGACCTCGGCGCCCACCTCGGCCACCTCGCCGGCGACCTCGTGCCCGGGGATGAGCGGGAAGGTGGGGAAGAAATCGCCCTCCCAGATGTGCACGTCCGTCCCGCAGATGCCGCAGGCCTTCGCGCGGACGAGGACGTCGCGCGGGCCGATCTGCGGCGGGACGACGTCGTTCCGGACGGCGATCTTCTTGACGGCTTCGAGCACGGCTGCCTTCACGCGACACCTCCTCGAGGCGTCGCATAAGCGGGCCGCGGCCGCGCGTCGAGGGCCGTCGTCCGCCGCCCTGCGCCGCGCGGCGCAGGGCGGCTCGACGCTGGAGGTCAGGACTTGGCGGACGGCTTGGGCGGAGAGATCGTGCGCCAGAGGAACGCGTAGACGTCCATCAGATCGCGCGGGGCGAGGCTGCGCTCGCGCAGGCGCCGCTCGAGGTCGCGCGCGAGCGATTGCATCCGGGCGTAGCCCTCGGCGCTCGGCACGCGGTCGTAGGCGAGGTTGAAGCCGAGCACGGCGGCCTGCTTCTCGAAGAAGGACGGCTTCACGAACACGTGCTCCTCCGGGGTGACGAGCGCGCTCAGGATCGTCGCGAGCGGCCACGTGGCGACCTTGGCCGCCGCGAGCACGCCGGCCAGCCGGTCAAAGCGCGCCGCGTAGTCGCCGGCGCCGTAGAGGAGATCGACGACCGCCTCGGCATAGGCGCGGTGGTGCTCGGCCGGCATCTTGTTGAAGGGGATGAGGTCGCCGAGCGGGTGCAGGAGGCCGGTCGCGGCCTTGTGGACCTTGTGGATGCGCTCCATGAAATCGGCGAGGTTGCCCGCCGCGAGCAGCGCCTCGAGCTCGCCCTTGGCGAGCAGCGCGCGCGCCGTCTCGATGGCGCTCTGCTTGTAGGCCTTGCTCTTCTTCTTCGCCCCGCCGTTCGGCGCCTCGCCGCCCACGGAGCCGCGCTCCTCGGCGACGAAGTGCGGGCCCCCGAACCCGCCCTCGAACTGCGACTCGAAGCTCGCGACCTGCTCGTCGAAGCTCGTGACCGGCGGCGCGACCACGCGGGCGCGCTGCTTCTTGGCGGCGGCGGACGGCCGATCCCGGAGCCCGCGGATCCGCGCCTCGAGCGCGTTCGCCTCGTCGTCGCCGAGCTGCACCGGCTCGAGCTTCGACCAGAAAGCCTTGGCGATCGAGTGATTGTGGCCGTCCTCGAAGTCGTAGAAGCGCTTTTCGTCGCGCTCCTCGACGAGGTATCCGAGTCCCCACTGGGGACACCCCGGGTGCTTGACGATGATCGGGGCAGAGGGTTCCGTTGAACGAGAGGTCGCCATAGGCGGCGCAGCCTACCCGATCTTGGGGCGCCCGCACCCCGCTCGACACCGCTTCTGGACTCGCGTTCAGGTACAGCGCGCAAACATCGCGCGATCGAGCCCAGCCGAGCTTCCTCAGTTGACGTCGCGCGTCGCGGTGGCGAGCGCGAGCTGCTGGAGGGCGAGCGCCTCCGTCACGCGGCGCACCCGCGCGGCGACGTTCAGGGTCTCCAGCGCGGCCTGCCGCTCCCGGGCGTCGAGGATCAGGTGGTGGGCGCAGAGGTCCACGACGAGCGAGGTGGCCGCGTCGCGCGGCAGGCGGAACTCGAAGCCGCTGTCGCGCTCGCGGACGAGCGAGGAGAACGAGGCCGCGGTCGAGATGAGGGCGGCGTGGTCCTGGGCCGAGACCTCGCCGGGCTCGTCCTCGAGGAGGGTCGCGGCCGCCGTGCGGTAGGGCGGCACGAAGGGGCGCTCGGCCAGGCGGACGCGGGCGCGGCCGCGCAGGACGATGTTGTAGCGGCCCCCCGGCAGCTCGGCGTGGTCGATGATCTCGCCGGCGCCGGCCACGCCCGCGATCGCCGGGTGGCCGTGCGCGTCGACAGCGCGGGTGTCCGTGATGAGGACGACCGAGAGGATGCGGTGCGTCTCGAGGGCGTCGCGCACGAGGGCGCGGTAGCGCGGCTCGAAGATGTGCAGCGGCAAGAGCGCGCCGGGGAAGAGCACCGTCTGCGGCAGCGGGAACAGCGGGAGCTCGGGCAATGCCGCGGTGAGATCGCCCGGTCGAGGAGGCGTCGTTTCCACGGACCCAGGCTAGCACGCAGGTGCGCCGGGTGTGGCGGCCGCACGCACACCGAGCTCGGTCCGGAGGGGCCGGCGCGGGGCCTCGTCGGGAAGAGCGCGGCGGGCGCTGTCAGCCGAACATCTCGAGGGCCGAGCCGGTGACGGCGTCGGGCGCGTCGAGCGCGGCGTACACGATGAGCCGCGCCACGTCGTCGGCGCTCATCTGCGGGGGGAACCCGCTGCCGACGAGCATGTCGGTGTCGACCGAGCCGGGGAGCACGGCGATGGACTGGAGCCCCTTGCCGCGCAGCTCCTCGGCCAGGCTCTTCGAGAAGCCGACGAGCCCCCACTTGGACGCGGCGTACGACGCGTTGCCCGGCGAGGCGATGGTCGAGGAGATGCTGCCGACGTGGACGAGCCGCCCGCGGCCCTGCGCCAGCATCGACGGGAGGAAGGCGCGCGAGACGAGGAAGGGGCCGCGGAGGTTGACCGCGATCACCTCGTCCCAGGCCGCCGGCGCGGTCTCGTGGACCTGCGCGCCGCGGCGCACGACGCCCGCGTTGTTCACGACGACGCGCGGCGCGCCGAGCCACGCCACGACCTCGGCGGCGGCGCGCGCCACCTGCTCCTCGGAGGCGACGTCGCACGGGATCGGCAGCGCGGCGACGTCGAGGCGGCGGACCTCGTCGGTCACCGCGTCGAGCCGGGGGCTCGGGCGGCCGAGCAGCGCGACGGCGAGGCCGCGGCGCGCGAGCGCGAGCGCCGTCGCCCGGCCGATCCCGCGGCTCGGCCCCGTGACGACAGCGACGCCGGTCACGCGCGGCCCCCGGAGAGCGCGGCGGCGAACGCGAGGTCGCGCTCCGGCCCCGGCTCGGCGAACGCCCCCGCGACAGCGACCGTCTCGATGACGGCCCCCGCCTTGCGCTCGCCGCGGGCGATGAGGCAGGTGTGGGTCAGCGCGAGCTTGCACAGCGCGCCGCGCGCGCCGAGCTCGTTGACGAGCAGATCGACGAGCTGCCCGCCGATGCGCTCCTGCAGGGTCAGCCGGCGGGCGAGCGCGTCGAGCACGTGCGCGATCGTGCCGATGCCGGCGACCCGCGCGCCCGGCAGGTAGGCGACGATCCCGGTGCCGTGGCCGGGCAGCAGGTGGTGCGGGCACATCGTTGTGACGGCGAGGTCGCGGGCGACGACGAGCCCGCGCTCGAAGGGGCCGGTCTCCATGGCGCCCTCGCGCAGCACCGCGGCCGCGTCGATGGCCTCGCCCTCGATCAGGTCGTCCGCCCACGCGTCCGCGACCCGCTCGCCCGTGCCGGCGAGCTCCCCCTCGACGTCGCGCCCGAGCGCGCGAAGGAACTCCTCGATGGCCCGGGCCGCTCTCTGTCGATCGATCACGGATGCCTCGTCAGTTGAGGAGCTGCCGGCGCTTGGACGCGGTGAGCGGCTTGCGCCCGGCGTAGCCGGACTCGAGCGCGTGGTAGTGCTCGACCGCCGGCTCGCCGTAGCGCCAGCAGAGCCAGACGAGGGCGCCGTCGAGGCGCCCGTAGAAATCGCAGAGCCCGATCCGCTGGTCCTTCACGACCACCCCGAGCTCCTCGACGTCGCGCCACCCGGCCTCGTAGGCGGCGATCTTCTCCGAGAGCTCGCGCTCGCGGGCCCGCGCCCGCTCGCTGCCGCTGCGCGCCAGCTCCACGAGCTGACCGGGCGTCGCCACCGGGCTCGGCACGGCGTCCACGAGATCGCGCCAGCAGCGCTCGATCTCGCCCGCCAGGGCGAGCTGCCGGCCGATCAGCGACGAGAGCTGCGGGACGAGCGCGTTCGCCTCTTCGATCGTCCAGATACGAGGAGCGCTCACGTGACCTCACCTGAAGGGCGGCGCGACGACCCGGTCATGCAGGGCCGGTAAGCGGAGGAGGTGGCGGTGTCAAGAGCCTCTCCGGACGCCACCTCGTCGCGCGGCGCCCCGGCGCGCCGTCGGCGGGGCGCGCGCCCGGCCACCTCGACGGGTTGCAGTGGTTGCAAACGGCGTTCCGCCGGCGATAAGCTCGCGCCGCGACCGTGTAAGATTGCGAGGCCGCCGCATGCGACTCCGGAGGTTGTCGGGCATCAAGCTGTCAAATCTGCTCCTTGGCGGCTGGAGCGGCCTGGTCCTCCTCTATCTGTATCTCCCGATCGTGCTCCTGGTCGCTTACTCGTTCAACGACTCGCGGATGAGCGTCGTCTGGGAGGGGTTCACCTTCAAGTGGTATCGGCAGCTCTTCGGCGAGCTCGTCGCGCACCTCGGCGACGAGCGCCGGTCGCCGCTCATCGAGTCGCTGAGCAACAGCGTGATCATCGCCGGCGTCACCACGGCGTTCTCGGTCGCGCTCGGCACGGCGGGCGCATTCCTGCTCTACCGGTACAGGTTCCCCGCGCTCCGGTCGATCACGACGCTGATCTTCATTCCCATGATCATCCCGGAGATCATCATGGGGATCAGCCTGCTCATCTTCTTCAAGACGGTGGAGGTCGAGCTCGGCTTCACGACGGTGATCATCTCGCACGTCACCTTCTGCTTCCCGTTCGTGCTCATCGCCGTCCAGGCGCGGCTCGCCGGGCTCGACCCGTCGCTCGAGGAGGCCGCCCTGGATCTCGGGGCGACGCCGCTCAAGGCGTTCTTCCTGGTCATGGTGCCTTATCTTCTGCCCGCGATCATCTCCGGGGCGCTGATGTCGTTCACGCTGTCGATGGACGAGCTCATCGTCACCTATTTCACGCGCGGGCCCAAGTCCGAGACCCTGCCGATCAAGGTGTTCGGCATGGCGAAGGTCGGTCTGAACCCGATGCTGAACACGATCTCTACCGTGTTCATCGTCGCGACAGCGATGCTGGTGGTGGTCGCCGAGTCGCTGAAGGGCACCGCGAGGCGGCTCCCGGACGAGGGCTGAAGGCGAGCGCGGCGCGGACACGCCTGCGCAGGCAAGACAAGGAGCAAGGCCAATGAAACGCATCTCAGCGCTCTTGATACTGATGGTCGTCCCCCTCATGGCCCTCCTCGGCTGCGGGAAGAAGGAGAGCCCGGCGCCGCAGGCGGCCGCGTCGGGCAGCGGGCCTGCGGCCGAGCCGAAGGCGGGGGGCGAGCTCAACCTCTTCGGGTGGTCCGAGTACATCCCGCAGGAGGTCCTGGACGGCTTCACCAAGGAGACGGGGATCAAGGTCAATTACGAGACCTACGCCTCGAACGAGGAGATGATGTCGAAGCTCCTCGCGGGGGGCACCCGGTACGACCTCATCCAGCCGTCGGAGTACGCGGTCGAGGCGCTGATCAAGCAGAACAAGCTCCAGCCGCTCGATCACGCGCGCCTCCCGAACCTGAAGCACATCGCGCCAACGTTCAGGAACCAGGCGCACGACCCGGAGCTCAAGTACACCGTCCCCTACATGGGCACGACGGTCGGCATCGTCGTCAACACCGAGAAGGTGAAGGAGCCCATCAAGGGCTTCAAGGACGTGTTCCAGCCGAAGTACAAGGGGCGCATCGTGGCCCTGAACGACGCGCGCGAGATCGTCGCCTGGGTGATGGTCACGATGGGCCTCGACGCCAACAACGTGACGCCGGAGAACCTCGCGAAGATCAAGCCGACGCTCGCGGAGTGGATCAAGCTCGTGAAGGTGTTCGACTCCGACAGCCCGAAGACGGCGCTGCTCAACGGCGACGTCGACATCGGCGTGGTCTGGAGCGGGGAGGCGGCCCTGCTCTACCAGGAGGACAAGAACAAGTTCCAGTTCATCCTGCCGGCCGAGGGGACGCACAAGGCGATCGACAGCCTGGCGATCCCGACCAACGCCGAGAACAAGATCGGCGCGGAGATGTTCATGAACCACATCCTCCGTCCCGAGGTCAGCAAGCTCATCTCGGACAAGTTCCCCTACACGAACCCGAACACGGAGGCGCGCAAGCTGCTCACGCCGGAGCAGCTCGCGAACCCGGCGAGCTACCCGCCCCTCGCCGGCATGGAGACCTTCCACGACATCGGCAAGGCGGCGGCGGACGTGGACAAGCTGGTGACGGACCTCAAGGCGTCGCAGTGATCGGCGGGGCGTCATGAACACGGCCACGGGGCAGGTCGTCGAGTTCCAGGGCGCCCGGCGGAGGCCGGGCGTCCGCGGGTGGCTGCTGCTCGCCCCGCTCCTCCTGTGGCTGATGGCCTTCGTCGTGGCGCCCACCGCGATCATGCTCGTCTACAGCTTCTGCGAGCGGGACGAGCTCGGGCAGGTGGTCTTCCGCCTCTCGCTCTCGAGCTACGCGCGCGTGCTCGACGCGACCTACCTGAAGATCCTGCTCAACTCGATCCGCTACGCCGCGATCACCACGGCGATCTGCCTCGTGGCCGGGTATCCGGTGGCGTACTTCATCGGCCGGGCGCGCGAGGGGATCCGGAACAAGCTGCTCATGCTGGTCATGGTGCCTTTCTGGACCAGCTTCCTCATCCGGACGTATGCCTGGATGTCCATCCTCAAGTCGGAGGGGCTCCTCAACGGGATGCTCCTCTATCTGCGGATCATCTCGGCGCCGCTCGACATCATGTACACGCCGACGGCGGTGGTCATCGGGCTCGTCTACTCGTACTTGCCGTTCATGATCCTGCCCATCTACGGGAGCGTCGAGAAGCTGGACAACGCGCTCATCGAGGCGGCGTTCGACCTCGGCGCGGGGCCGGTGTCCGCCTTCTCCCACGTCATCGTCCCGCTCACCCGCCCGGGAATCCTGGCGGGGATCCTCCTCGTGTTCATCCCGGCGCTCGGGATGTTCGCGATCACCGACCTCATGGGCGGGGCGCGCGTGCCGATGATCGGCAACGTGATCCAGAACCAGTTCGGGCAGGCGCGCGACTGGCCGTTCGGCGCCGCGCTCGGCATGACGCTCCTCCTCCTGTTCTCCGTGTTCCTCCTGCTCGGCCTGCGCAAGGAGCCGGAGCGCGGATGAGCTTCCGGTCTCCGAGGTACTCCGAGGTAAATCGATGGGTGTGATGGTCGAGCTCCGCGCGGTCACCAAGCGGTTCGGCAGCTTTGTCGCGGTGAACGAGGTGGATCTCCAGATCAGGGCCGGCGAGTTCATCACGCTGCTCGGCCCCTCGGGGTGCGGCAAGACGACGCTGCTCCGGATGATCTCGGGCTTCGAGACGCCGACGACGGGCGCCGTCTTGCTGGAGGGGAAGGACGTGACGCACGAGCCGCCCTACCGGCGCGACGTGAACCAGGTGTTCCAGAGCTACGCGCTGTTCCCGCACATGAGCGTGCAGGACAACATCAGCTTCGGCCTGCGGATGAAGAAGGTGCCGAGGGCGGAGATGGACGAGCGGGTCCGCGCCGCTGTCGCGATGGTGTCGCTCGGGGGCATGGAGCAGCGCAAGCCGGCGCAGCTCTCGGGCGGCCAGCGGCAGCGGGTCGCGCTCGCGCGGGCCATCGTGTGCCGCCCGAAGGTGCTGCTCCTCGACGAGCCGCTGTCGGCGCTCGACGCGAAGCTCCGGCACGCCATGCAGGTGGAGCTCAAGGAGCTGCAGAAGAAGCTCGGGATCACGTTCGTGTTCGTGACCCACGACCAGGAAGAGGCGCTCACGATGAGCGACCGCATCGCCGTGATCAACAAGGGCCGGATCGAGCAGCTCGGCGACGCGTCGCAGATCTACCACCGCCCCAAGACGACGTTCGTCGCGAACTTCATCGGCCAGGCCAACATCCTCCGGGCGGCCGTCCTGTCGCGGAGCGGCGAGCGCGCGCAGGTCCGGCTCGAGGGGGGGATCGAGCTCCTCGTCAACGCCGAGCACCTCGCGCCCGGGGCGGACAGCGCGCTCATCTCGATCCGGCCGGAGAAGGTCGCGCTCCGCAAGGAGCGGCAAGCCGCCTTCGAGAACTGCTTCGAGGCGCACGTCGAGGACGAGCTGTTCAAGGGCGCGACCGACCAGCTCCGGCTCCGGACCGACTCCGGGCTGACGCTCACCGCCGTGGTGGCCAACGAGAGCTCCGGCCAGGCGGCGCTCCACGCCGGCGACAGGGTGTTCTGCCACCTCCACCCCGACGACATCGTGATCGTCCACGAGGCGTGATCCGCCGCGCGGTCCACGGGGCGCTCCTCGCGGCGGGGTCGCTGTGGCGACGGAGCGCCGTGAACTGCGGTTCTCAGCCGGCCTCGACAGCGTGGAAGTCGGCCTCGAAACCCGCGTACGATGGAGGGCATGCTGCTTGCCAATCGACCTCGCATGCACAGACGGTCGCTTGCGCTTGCGCTTCCTGCGGTCCTCCTCTCCTTCTCCGGTGACGCCCTCGCGGCGGGGGCGTTGCTGCCCGGCGCTGGACAGGCGTCGGTCGAGCAGCGCGTGGCCGTCGCGGCGGGGCCGGAGCGCACGACGATCTGGACGAGCCTGCGGTTCCAGGGCGCGAGCGGGCCTGTGGCGCTCGTCGTGCCGGTGCCGCCGCTCGCGGCGCTCGACGTGAGCTCGGACGCGTGGCTCGAGGCGCTCGAGGCGGCGACCGCGCCGCGCGTGCTCCCGCCCGAGGGCGTCGGCCCGTACTGCCCCGGGGAGGGGGGCGCGCCGGCGCCGTTCGACGTGACAGGGCGGCTCGCCCACGAGGCGACGCTGAAGCCGGTCGAGGTGACGGTGCTCGCCGACGTGGACGCTGTCGCGCAATGGGCGGCGTCGGCCGGGCTCGCGCTCTCGCCCGAGACGGCCGCGCAGCTCGGCGCGCTGCAGGGGGTGCGGTTCGCGGCGGCCCGGTTCGACGCGCCGGGCGGGCCGGCGGTCACGAGGACGCTGCGCGTCGCGATGGGCGGCGGCGCGCCGCTCCTGCCGCTGTCGCTGACCCGGGCGGGCGAGGGCGACGTGCTCGTGACCGCGTGGCTCCTCGGCGACGGCCGGGGCGCGCTGTCGGGCGCGGCGCCGGTGACGCTCCCGCCGGCCTCGCTGACCTGGGACGCGAGCGCGCAGCGCAGCGACTACGCGGAGCTCCGCGCCGAGGTCCTCGGCCAGGCGCGCGACGGGGCGCTCGTCGAGGGCGCGGGGCACGACGCGCTGAGCCGCAGCATCGCGATCGGCAGCGACAGCGTCGACAGCGTTGTCGCGGCGTACTTCGCGCGCGCGAGCGCGTACGGCGACCTCCCCGACGGGCCGGGGTCGTGCGCCGCGGTGGCCGCGGCCGCGCTGGCGTCGAGCCTCCAGGTCGCCGCGAGCTGCCCGCGCGCCGAGCACGGCGTTGTCGACGGCGCGGCCGCCTGCGCGGAGTCGCCGCGCAGGGACGAGACGGATCCGGAGCTGCTGCGCTGCGGCCCGATCGCCGACGATCTCGCTGTCGGGCTCTCCGGTCTCGCGCCGTCGTCGGTGTGGCTCACCCGCGTCTCGATGCGGCTCGCGGCCGGGCAATCCGGCGCGGACTGGCCGCTGATCTTCGGGGACGGCGCGTCGGTCTCGCCGGTCGTGCGGGCCGGCCGCATCCGCCTGGACGAGTGCTCCGGCGACGGCGGCGGCGGCGGCGCGGGCGCCGGCCCCGGCGGCTCGTCGGGGAGCGGGCCCGGAGGCCTTGGCGGCGGGCCGACCGCCGGCGGATCGAGCGCGACCGGCGGGCCGTCGGGCGTGGACGACGACCCGTATTCTTATCACGACGACGAGCCGGTCGCCGACGTGGGCTGCGGCTGCTCTGGCACCGCCGACACGGTCGTCGTGGACGACACCGACGAGCAGGGCGAGGACGTCTATTACGACGACGAGTACGAGGACGACGGCTGCAGCGGGGACACGAGCGAGCCGGCGCCCGAGGACGAGTACTACGCGGAGGACGACGGCTGCAGCGGGGACACGAGCGAGCCGGCGCCCGAGGACGAGTACTACGCGGAGGACGACGGCTGCAGCGGGGACACGAGCGAGCCGGCGCCCGAGGACGAGTACTACGCGGAGGACGACGGCTGCAGCGGGGACACGAGCGAGCCGGCGCCCGAGGACGAGTACTACGCGGAGGACGACGGCTGCAGCGGGGACACGAGCGAGCCGGCGCCCGAGGACGAGTACTACGCGGAGGACGACGGCTGCAGCGGGGACACGAGCGAGCCGGCGCCCGAGGACGAGTACTACGCGGAGGACGACGGCTGCAGCGGGGACACGAGCGAGCCGGCGCCCGAGGACGAGTACTACGCGGAGGACGACGGCTGCAGCGGGGACACGAGCGAGCCGGCGCCCGAGGACGAGTACTACGCGGAGGACGACGGCTGCAGCGGGGACACGAGCGAGCCGGAGTCCGAGGACGAGTATTACGCGGAGGACGACGGCTGCAGCGGGGATACGAGCGAGCCGGACTCCGGGGACGAGTACTACGCGGAGGACGACGGCTGCAGCGGGGGCTCCGACGACTCGGCCGAGTCGGAGGACTGCTCTGTCGCGGGCGAGCGGCGCGCGAGCGCCCGGAAGAAGCGCGGGCCGAAGCTGTCGGTGATGGCGCTCGGCGCCTTCGCGCTGATCGCGCCGCTCCGCCGCGCGAGCCGGCCGCGGCGGGGCGAGCGGCGGTAGGCGTCGGGGCGAGCCGGCCCCCGGAGGGGCTGTTCCCGTGCCATACTCCGGAGGAGGTCACGACGTGAACGCCCCCGCCCGCAAGCTCTCCTTCACCCACGCCGAGTACCTCGAGCAGGAGCGGGCGAGCCCGACCAGGCACGAGTTTCTCCGCGGCGAGATCTTCGACATGGCCGGCGGCACGCCGGAGCACGCGCGGCTCGCGGCCCGGGTGACGGTGGCGCTCGGTGCGCAGCTCGGCCAGGGCTGCGAGGTGTTCTCGTCCGACCTCCGCGTGCGCGTGCTCGAGACGGGCCTCGCCACCTACCCGGACGCCGCCGTCGTGTGCGGCCGGCTGATGCACGACCCCGAGGACAGGGACGCCGTGGTCAACCCGGTGGTGCTTGTCGAGGTGCTGTCGGACTCCACGGAGGGGTACGACCGCGGGGAGAAATTCGCCCATTATCGCCGCATCCCCTCGCTGAAGGAGTACGTCCTCGTCTCGCAGGCGCACCGGAGGATCGAGGTCTTCCGGCGCAACCAGGACGACTCGTGGACGCTGTACGAGGCCGGGCCGGGCGAGCGCGCGCGGCTCGCGTCGATCGACGGCGCGCTGGCCGTCGACGAGATCTACCGCGGCGCGCTCGAGACCTCCGCCCCGGGCTGAGCGGCCCGTAGCCCCGAGCTCCCCTTGCGCGACGTCAGAATGCGAGGTTTTCGCGAGCGCGCGACCGTCGAGCGGGCGCTCGAGATCCTGGAGCAGCGCGTCCAGCGGCTCGGCGACGAGCCGGTCCCGATCGCGGCGTCGGCCGGGCGGGTCGCGGCCGAGTTCGTGCTCGCCCGGGTGAGCGTGCCGCACTTCGCCCGCGCGGCCATGGACGGCTACGCGCTCGCCAGCGAGGCGACCTCGGGCGCGGCGGCCGGCGCGCCGGTCGAGCTCGCGCTCGTGGGGGCGTCGTTCCCCGGGCGCCCTCACGCTGGCGCGATCCGCCCGGGCGAGGCCGTGCGGATCACGACAGGCGCGCCGGTGCCCGAGGGGGCCGACGCGGTGCTCATGGCGGAGCACGCCGAGGAGGCCGCGGGCAGCGGCGGGGCGGAGGTCGTGCGGGTGCGCCAGCCGGTGCCGCCTGGCAAGCACGTGGCGGCGATCGGCGAGGACGTCATGGCGGGCGAGGCGGTCGTGTCGGCCGGGCGCCGGCTGCGGCCGCAGGACGTCGGCGTGCTCGCCTCGACAGGCGTCGCCGAGGTGCGCGTTGTGCGCCGGCCGTCGGTGCGGATCCTGATCACCGGCGACGAGCTCCTGCCGCCCGGGAGCCTGCCGGACGGGGCGTGCATCGTCGACTCGAACAGCCTGGTGCTTTCGGCGCTCGCAGGGCGCGACGGCGCCGGGGACGTCGCGGTCGAGTACGTCCCCGACCGGCGCGAGGCGGTGCGCGGCGCGCTGTCATCGTCCGGCGCGTCCGGCGCGGACGTTGTGCTGATCTCCGGCGGCTCGTCGGTCGGCCCGGAGGACCATGCGCCGCTGGTGCTGGCGGAGCTCGGCGAGCTGGCGATCCACGGCGTGGCGATGCGCCCGGCGGGCCCCGCGGGGTTCGGCTTCCTGGACGGCGCACGCCCTGTGTTCCTGCTGCCGGGAAACCCGGTGTCGTGCCTCTGCGCCTACGAGTTCTTCGCCGGCCCCTCGATCCGCGCGCTCGGCGGCCTGCCGCGCGCGTGGCCCCACCGGCGGAGGCGGTGCGTGGTCGCGAGCAAGATCGCCTCCCAGGCCGGGCGCGTCGATTATGTGAGGGTGCGCGTCGACGGAGATCGGGTGTCTCCGATCGCGACGAGCGGCGCGTCGATCCTGTCGTCGACGACGCGCGCGGACGGCGTGGTCATCGTGCCGGGCGACGAAGAGGCGGTGGGAGAGGGCGCCGTGGTCGAGGTCCTGCTCTACGACGCGTGAGGCGGCGGAGGCGCGGCAACGGCGCGTCCTGGCGGCGAGGGGCGCGGCGCCGAGGGCCTCACCGCTCGAGCGGAGGCGAGGCCGGGGTCACCGGCAGGGCCATCGGCCGCCGTCGAGGTCGAGCGGCATCTCCATGCTGTTGAAGCCCCAGGCGTTCGCCTGTTCGCAGAAGAGCGACCGATCGGTCATGTGACCCGAGAACGGATCGTCGTACTCCACCTCGAACACGGCCTTGCCGTTCGCCAGGAAGGTGTCGACGAGGATCTCGCACTCGTCATACTCGAAGCACTGCTCGTTCAGCGTCCAGTCGAAGTGCGGCCACAGGTCCTCCGCCTGCTCGATGTCGCCCTTGAGCCCGACGGACATGCCCATCCCGTGGGCGAGATCCGCGATGAAGCGGTTGTAGGCGATCTGGTCCTCGTAGGTGAGGGGGAACCCCGAGTCATTGGCGTAGCCGTCGACCTCGTCGGGCTCGATGGCGTCAAAGCCCTTGTCCTTGCAGACCTGGAACCGGGCCTCCATGATCGGCCCGAGGACGTCGATCTGCCGGATATCGAGCCAGAACGAGCCTTCCCAGTGATGATCCGGTTTGCCTTTGACCGACTCCGGGAAATCGCCGGCGTCCGGCCGATAGTCCTCGAACGCGCCGACGTCGACGTAGCAGATGACCCTGGCGCCCATCGCGTGGAGCGCGGCCACCGTCTCGGCCGTCGTGAACTCCCAGTCGATGTCGTAGACCGTGGGAGGCGGCATATCGATGGGCGCCCCGGTGGGATCGACAAGGCCCATGTCCTTGGGATCGTTCAGATCCAGGGGGTGGTCGATCATCCAGTGCCACGACGTATCGAGCGCTGGGATCCAGAGGTCAGGCGCCCCTCCGGCGGACGTCGAAGAGGCCGATGTCGAAGAGGCGGATGTCGACGCCGACGTGCTCGATGTGTCGGGCGAGTCCCGGTGCGAGCCCCCTGCTCCGCCCGGATCCGCGCCGGCGTCGCCGCACGCGACGTGCGCCGCCGAGAGGACGGGGATCAACGATCTGAGCACCGCGGGCCACGATCGATTCATGATGACGCTCCTCTATCGCTCATCGCTCCGCTTCGCGCGATCGAACCCCCGGCAGGCTACAGGCAAACCATGCTGGGTCAAGCTCTCGAGGACAGGGCTCCCGTCGCAGGCCGCGGTCCTGTGCGGCCAGGAACGATGTTTTGGCCGGAGAAAACGAGCGCCTGCGGCGGTGTTTGAAGTAGTGCAAAGCCGCCATCGGGGCGCGGGAGCGTGAAACATTCCCGCATGGCTGAGCGCTGGCATCGCGCGCGACACCAGCGGCCCGCGTTGCGCTGTGGTGCCTTCGGCAGATGCGGATCTTCTTCGGGGTTGTGCGTGTCGCGCTGCACTTGAGCGATGCGCGCTCCCTGCCCGCCGAGGTGGCCTCGGCGCGCCGCGCTCCCCGCTGTCCCGGCCGGACTCCCACTTCTCCGGCCGCGATCGCCCCTGAGCGGGCACGCTCGGTGCTCGCCCCGAGGCGCGGTCTTGCCGGTGGCGAGGGCGTGCACTGCCGCGACTCCGCGGCGGCAAGGGACACTCGCGCGGCGAGGCCCGGCGCGCTCCTGCCCTGAGGAGCGGTATCCATGAACCCCGACGCGTTCGTCAAGCGCAGATTCGCAACCATCCTGGGAGGAATGGTCGCGGTCTCCGCGTATTTTCAGGCCTCCGGCCTGTCTCACCTCATCGCCTACCAGATCGCGCGGGACAGCATCCCTTCCGCCCCTCGGGCGACGGCGCCCGCCGGGCCGCCGCCCTCCGGCGACCCCCCGCCGAGCGCGGCGCCGATCCTGGAGCGCAATCCGTTCGACTCGATCACTGGCCCCCTCGGACCCCCGCCGGGCGCGGCGCCGGCCGGACAGGCGGACCTCTCCCATCTCGACCCTTACCTCGCGCCCCCGTGCGACAAGGGCCGCGTGGTGCTGATCGCCATGTCCGAGGATCCGGAGTGGTCGTTCGCGGCCATCAAGGCCGAAGGCGGGCCCACCGCGCTCGGGCGGCGCGGCGGGGAGGTCGCCGGACGGAAGGTCGAGGACATCGCCTGGGACCGGGTGTGGCTCACCTCGGGGGGCGCGCGCTGCCAGATGGAGCTCGGCAAGAAGACCGGCGAGGAAGACAAGGCCGAGCCAAGGCCACCGGAGCCCTCCGAGCCGCCCCGGGCGACCCCGCCCCGCCGGTCCGGCAAGAGCAGCGTCCCGCCGGAGATCGCCGCGAGCATCAAGCGGGTCGGCGACCTGGAGATCGACATCGACCGCACGGCCGCGGAGAAGATCTTCGATAATCCCGAGCTGGTGACGAGCACCTCGTCGGCGGTCCCGGAGATGCGAGGCGACCAGGTGGTCGGGCTGAAGATGACGGTCAAGCCCGGCTCGGTGCTCGAGTCGCTCGGGGTCCAGAGCGGCGATCTCGTGAAATCGGTCAACAGCATCGATCTGACCGACCCGCAAAAGGCCATGATGGCCTATTCGCGCATGCGCTCCGACAAGAGCCTGTCGTTCGTCGTCGAGCGCGACGGCCGCCCGGTGCGGCTCCGGGTCAACGTCCGCTGACGCCCGCGGCGGCCACCTCCGCGGCCCCGCGGCAGCGCTCCGTTCCGGAACTCCGCGCGATCCATCCTGGATCTCCGCCCCGCGGCGCGTCCCTCGGACGCCTCCTTTCACCGGCTCTCCCGCATGGCCCGGTTGCTGCCGAGTCCCATGGGGCCGCATCCGCGCGAAGCCGAGCGAGCACCTCATTCTCATGCGGCGCGGGTGCACGTCACCGCCGTCGACCGCGCGGATCCGTTCGGCCGCGTCGCGGCGGCCGTGGAGGGGTGATGGGGCTGGCCCGCGCGGCGGGGATCGAGGTGCCCGCGGCGCGCGCGCAGGAGGCGGAGCTCGCCGCGGAGAGCGGGCCCGGCGCCGACCCGCGGTGACGTCCGGCGCCGCGGCCGCGCGAATCGGGCGGGAGGCTAGGCGGGCCGGAGCAAGGCTGCTCTACTCGGCGCGCGAGACGCCCGATGGCCGCACCTTCCTTTCGCTCGAGACGATCGCCCGCCGCGCTGTCCCCCTCGCTCGCCGCCGCGCTGCTCCTCGGCGGCTGCGGCGCAGAGCCGGAGGAGACCGCGGCCGCGGCGCTGCGCCTGCGCTTCCCGGGCCACGCGGACGCCGTGCTGTCGGCGCAGGAGGCGTTCGCCCCGGCGGTGGACGGCTTCCGGCTGGCCGCGACAGCGCCGGGCGGGCCCTGGGCGCAGGCCGCGCGGCCGGAGGTGGTGCTGCCCCACGACGGAGGCGGAGCGATCCTGTTCCGCCTCGCGGACGGCCGCGAGATCCGGGTGCGGGAGCTCGGCGCCGCGGGCGAGGGCCTGCTCGCGGAGCGCGCGGTGAGCTACCGGCGCGCTGGCGGGACGTCGTTCTGGACGGCGACCGAGCGGGGCGTGGAGGAGTGGCTGCTGCTCGACGAAGGCGTCGCGCGCGGCGGCGACGTTGTGGCGGCGTGGGAGGTGGAGGGCGCGGCGCTGCGGCCGCGGGACGCGGCGGTGGAGCTCCTCGACGAGGAGAGCGGGGCGCCTGTGCTGCGCGTGACGGCGCCCCGTGCGCACGCGGCCTCGGGGCGGCCTGTCGCCCCGGCGCTCCGGGTGCGCGGCGCGCGCATCGAGCTGTCGGTCGACGCCGGCGGCGAGGCGGCGCTCGTGGATCCCGCATGGGAGCCTGCCGGCCGCATGAACGTCGCAGGGAGGCGTGGGCACACAGCGACGCTGCTGTTGCCGAGCGGCAAGGTCCTTGTGGCGGGCGGTTACGGCGGGTTCCCCGAGCTCGCCAGGGCGGAGCTGTACGACCCGGCGGACGACACATGGAGCCTCGTGGCACCCATGCGCGCAGGGCGCATCTATCACACAGCGACACGGTTGAAGGACGGCCACGTCCTCGTGGTCGGGGGGCGGCTCCAGAGCAGCGCCATGACGCCCGTCGACGCCGTGGAGCTCTACGACCCCGTGACCAATACCTGGACGGGCAGAGCCCCCATGGCCGAGTCGCGGCGCGCTCACACAGCGACGCTGCTGCCGAACGGCAAGGTCCTGGTGGCGGGCGGAAGCAACGCGATCGGCCGCCTCTCCAGCGCGGAGCTGTACGACCCCGCGACCAACACCTGGGTGCCCGCGGCACCGATGCACGTCGCTCGTGAACGCCACGTCGCGGCGCTCGTGCAGACGAGCGGCAAGGTCCTCGTGGCGGGAGGGGCCACGCCCAGCGCGGAGCTGTACGACCCGGACAAGGGCACCTGGACGCTCACGGGTTCGATGACCGGAGGCGATGGGTACCTCCAGGCGCTGGCGGAGCTGCGCAACGGCGAGCTCCTGGCGGTGGGCGAGTCGGGAGCGGAGCGGTACGATCCGACGGCTGGCACCTGGTCCCCCACGAGCCGGATGATCGGGGACCGCGACGCGCTGAGCGCGACGACCTTGTACAACGGCAAGGTCCTGGTCGCAGGGCAGGTCTACGCTGCGGAGACCGGGGCCAGCAGGAACGCGGAGCTCTACGATCCGGAGGCGGACACATGGACCCCCACGGCGCCCACGAACGTCGTCTACAGGGACGAGCACTCCGCGACACGGTTGCTGAACGGCGAGGTGCTGCTGGTCGGCTCTACGGTCTATCCGGAGCGGTACACGATCGTCGGCGCCGCGTGCGCGTCGGACGACGATTGCGGGCTCGTCGCCTGCGTCGACGGTGTCTGCTGCGAATCGCGCTGCTCCGAGCCCTGCCACACGTGCGCCATGCCCTCGTCCCTCGGCCGCTGTGTCCGCCAGCCGAAAGGCTGGGATGCTCGCGGTGAATGTGCCCGCGAGGGCTGTGATGGAGCGTGCGACGGGGGCGGCGCCTGCTCCGCCGTGCCCAAGGGCGGCGTGTGCGTCCCGGCGGAGTGCAGCGATGAGACGCACAGCATGACGCCTGTCCACTGCCCCGCCGATGGGGCGCGCTGCGCGGGCCCGAGCAGCGAGGCCAGGGAGGTCGTGGATTGCGCGCCCTACCAGTGCGATCAGGCCAGCGGCGCTTGCAAGGACAGGTGCGGCTCGCTGCGGGACTGCGCGCTGGGCCATGGTTGCGACTTCTCCGGCCATTGCGTGCTCCCTCCGTCCGAAGTGATCTCGGGTTGTCGCGTCGGGCCAGCCGCCGCGGCGGCGGGCGCCTCGAGGCGCGGCCTCGGCGCCGTGGCCCTCGCGCTCCTCGCCGTCGCGCAGCGGAGAGCCTCGGCCTCCCGGAGGAAAGCCACACGACCGCGGGGCGACTCCTGATGTCCCCGCGCGGCTTCCTCCGGCGCGTCCTGCCGCGCTTCGCCCTGCTGCTCTCGGGCCCCGCGTGCCTCTCCGGGTGCAGCGCCGAGCCGGAGCCGCCTGCGTCCGCCGACACCCTGCGCCGCCGGTTCCCGGATCACGCTGCCGCCGTCCTCGAGGCGCGCGAGGCGTTCGTCGGCGACGCGGAGGGGTTTCATCTGGGCTCGGCAGAGGTGGGCGGGAGACCCTCGCGGCCTCGCGTGGTGCTCCCCCGGGAGGGCAGCGAGCCGATCCGGTTCCGCACGCCGGCAGGGGTCGAGGTGCGGGTGCGAGAGCAAGGCGTCGTGGGGGAGGGCACTCCGGTGGAGCAGGCCGTGGCCTACCGGCGGAGCGGGGGGACGTCGTTCTGGTCCGCGACCGATCACGGCGTGGAGGAGTGGCTGCTGCTCGACGAAGGCGTCGCGCGCGGCGGCGAGGTGGTGGCGGCGTGGCAGGTGGAGGGCGCGACGCTTCGCGCGCGCGGCGAGGCGGTGGAGCTCGTCGAGCCGGGGAGGGGGGCGGCCGTGCTGCGCGTGTCGGCGCCGTGGGCCCACGCGCGCTCGGGGCGGCCTGTCGCCATGGCGCTGAGGGCGCGGGGATCGCGCATCGAGCTCTCGGTGGACGCCGGCGGCGAGGCGGTCCTCGTCGACCCGGTGTGGGTGCTGACCGCCGGAGCGATGAACGTCGCGCGGCGCGATCACACCGAGACGCTGCTGCCGAACGGCCTCGTCCTCGTGGCGGGCGGCTGGGACGTGCGCCCCGCAGCCGAGGTGACCCTCACGCTCGACAGCGCGGAGCTGTACGACCCGGCGGCCGACTCCTGGAGCTTCACGGGGAGCATGAAGCACGCGCGCGGCGGGCACACGGCGACGCTGCTCTCGACCGGCGAGATCCTCGTGGCGGGTGGCCAGCAGGCCCTCGTCCAGGATGTAGGCCCGATTTTCGAGACCGCGGAGCTGTATCACCCGGAGACCGGCACATGGACCGACGCGACGCCGATGCACGAAGCCCGCGTCGAGCACACGGCGACGGTGCTCTCGAGCGGCAAGGTCCTCGTGGCGGGCGGCGACGCGGGGGACATCGCTCCCAAGCACGCCGAGCTGTACGACCCCGAGGCCGATCGCTGGGACGTCATGGCGCCGATGAACTTCCGGCGCGACAGGCACGCGGCGACGCTGCTCTCGAGCGGCAAGGTCCTC
>NZ_JEMA01000493.1 GCF_001589285.1 Sorangium cellulosum
AGGCGCCGCGGGCGCCGTTCGCCGCGCTGCGCGACCGGATCGTGCGCGCGTGGGTCGCGGACGATCCGTCGTTCGCGCGCTCGCGCGGGCTCCACGAGCACGACGGCAAGGTCGCCGACTACTCCGCCGCGGCGATCGAGCGGCGGCTCGCGCGCCTCGAGCAGGGCCGCGCGGCCCTCGCGGCCGTCGACCCGGCGGCGCTCTCCCCGGACGAGGCGCTCGACCGGGCGATCCTCCTCCAGCAGATCGACCTCGAGCTCTTCAACGGCAGGGACCTCGAGGACTGGCGCCGGCGGCCGCAGTTCTACGACGAGCTGTTCGGCGTGAACCAGTACCTCGACCGCGATTACGCGCCGCTGCCCGAGCGCGCGCGGCGCCTGCTGGAGCACGAGAAGGCGGCGCTCGCCCAGGTGCCGCGCGTCCTCGAGAACCTCGCGAGCCCGATGCCGCGGCCGGTGATCGAGGTCGCCGTGAAGATCTTCCGCGGCTACGCCGAGTACCTGCGCGGCGACGTCGTCAAGCTGCTCCAGGGCGTGGGCGACGCCGCGTTCCAGGCGGAGCTCCAGAAGACGAACGCCGCGCTCGCCGCCGCGGCCGACGGGCTCGCCGAGCACCTGGCCACCGTCGAGCTGCCGAAGGGCGACGCCAGTCATGTGCTCGGGGAGGCGCGGTACAGGAAGCTCCTGCTGGCGCAGGAGGGGCTCTCGATCCCGCTCGCCGAGCTGAAGAAGATGGGCGAGGACGACCTCGCGGCGAACAAGGCGGCCTACCAGGCGCTCGCGGGCAAGGTGAAGACCTCCCGGCCGAAGGCGGAGCAGCTGCTCGCCGAGGCGACGCGGGTGATGGAGGCGTCGCGCAGGTTCATCGTCGACAGGGAGATCATGAGCCTCCCGTCCGACGAGCGCGCGGTCGTGAAGGAGACGCCGCCGTACATGCGCTGGAACTCCGCGTTCCTCGACGCGCCGGGGCCTTTCGAGCGGGAGGGGCTCGTGTCGTTTTACTACATCACGAAGCCCGACCCCTCCTGGCCCCGCAAGGAGCAGGAGGAGTACGTGATGCTGCGCGGGACGCTGCTCTCGACGACCGTGCACGAGGTCTACCCGGGGCACTTCGCCCAGCACCTGTGGGAGAACCGCGCGCCGACGGACGTGCAGAAGATGTTCGGCAGCTACTCGTTCATCGAGGGCTGGGCCCACTACGCCGAGCAGATGATGATCGAGCAGGGGTTCGGCAAGGAGGACCCCCAGAACCGGCTCGGCCAGCTCGCGGACGCGCTGCTGCGCAACTGCAGGGTGGTCGTGTCGCTCGGGGTGCACGCCGAGGGCATGAGCCTCGAGGCGGCGGAGCGCCGCTTCGTCGACGACTGCTTCCAGGACCGCGCGACGGCGCGGCAGCAGGCGGTGCGCGCGACGTTCGACCCCGGCTACTTCGCCTACACGCTCGGCAAGCTCCAGATCCTGAAGCTCCGCGAGGAGGCGAAGGCGGCGATGGGCGCCGCGTTCTCGCTGCGCCGCTTCCACGACGCGCTCCTCTCGCACGGGTCGCCGCCGGTGCCGCTCCTGCGCGAGCGCGTGCTGGCGGAGCTCAGGGCGCCGGAAAAGAAACAGCCTTGACGAAGGCCCGCCGGCCGCGCGCCTCGCGTGCGGCTCACCCCTCCGGCGCCCAGCGCGTCGGCCGCGTCTTCAGCGTGCGCGCGCCGAGCGCGTCGCACCACGCCTCGAAGCGGCCGCGCGGCACGCCGCGGAAGCGCAGGTCGTCGAGGCGCTCCGCGAGCGGCACGTCGGTGCGGAGCGTCGCCAGCGTCCGGTAGAGCAGCGCGTCCTCCCGCTGCTCTACCAGCGCGCGCGCGATCCTGTCGGCGCCGCGCACAGGCACCGTCCACGCGGACGGGTCGTCCGGGATCTGCTCGAGGTGCCCGTACGCGCCGAGCAGCGCGGCCGCCGTCCGGTCGCCGATGCCCGCGAGCCCCGGGATGCCGTCGGCGTCGTCGCCTGTCAGCGCGAGGTAGTCCGGGATGCTCGCCGGGGCCACGCCGCGCGCGGCGCGCAGCGCGGCCTCGTCGACGACGCGCTCCTTCCGGCGGTCGACCTGCACGACGCGCTCGCCCGCGAGGCACTGCCCGAAGTCCTTGTCCGGGCTGAGGATGCGCACCTGCTCGACCTCGCCCTGGAACCGCGCCGACGCCGTCGCGAGCGCGTCGTCCGCCTCGAACGCGTCCATCGACCAGACGACGATCCCGAGCGCGCGCACCGCCTCCTCGACCGGATCGAACTGGCCGCGCAGCGCCGGATCCATGCCCTCGTCGCTCTTGTAGCCGGCGAACAGGTCGTTCCGGAACGAGCGGACCGGGTTGTCGAAGGCGACCGCGACGTGCGTGACCTCCTCGTCCGGGTGGTGCAGCAGCGCGAGCAGCGAGGCGATGACCCCCACCGTCGCCTTCGCGTCCCAGCCCCCCGGCGCGCGGTGGTCGGGCCGCTTGGAGAAGTGCGCGCGGAAGAGCTCGTAGGTGCCGTCGATGAGGTGCAGCCGCATGTGGCGCCTCCGCGGGCCGCCCGGCCGCTACGCCGTCATGTCGGCCATGAAGATCGGCGGCGAGTGCAGGGCCATGATCTCGGGCGTCGGCGGGGCCGACTGCTTCGCCATCCGGAGCGCCTCGTCCATCGTGCGCGCCGTCTCCCAGCCGAGCAGCTGCGGGATGTACTCGTTGTCGGCGCCGACAACGATCATCCGGCCGATGTGCTGCCGGCCCGCCTCGCCCCAGTACCACATGAAGAACGGGTGCGTCGGGTGGTACGCGTGGCCGAAGCGGTACATCTCGATGTAGGCGGGGTTCTCCGAGAACTTCTTCTCGTACCGCTTGTGCAGCTCCATCGCGTCGCGCGTCTCGGGCAGCAGCCGGTGCACGAACTCGATGTACGGGGCGTGGTGCTCGTTGTCGAACAGGTCGGTGCAGGGGTGGAGGATGATCATCGTCCCCCCCTTCTTGAGCATCGGCGCGCCCCGGTAGAGGTTGAACATGTAGCCGTTCGCCATCACCTGCACGAGCAGCGGGTTCAGGAACGAGTTCACGTTGTACGGGCTGATGTACGGGATGCCCGTGATCAGGATGTCGGCCTGGCCCGTGACCGGGACGAGGTACTGGTCGAAGCTGCGCTTCAGCGTGTGCTCGTGGACGGCCTCGGTCTCGCCGGCGAACACCCCGGTCACCCCGTACGGCGAGGGGACGCGCTGGAAGATCGCCTGGCGCGCGGGCTGCGGCACCTTGGACAGCGTGAAGCGGAGGGCGCGCAGCGCGCTCTTCTCGCCCCCGCTCAGGTCGTCCTCGTTCTTCGCGAGGAACTCGAGCGGGCGATCGAACATGCGGTTGTTGATCGTCGTCTCGATCGTGAAGACGTTGAGCTTCTTGTTGGCCAGCCGGCCCATCCGCTCGACGCTCGTGTGCAGCGCGGAGCTCTTCGGGTCCATGTACGAGTAGCAGTCGCGCATCACCCGCGGGTTGTGGTGCGCGCGCAGGCTCCTGTACCCGCACAGGCCGACCGAGACCGACTTGTGCCCGCCGTCCATCGGGACGAGGTTCAGGTTCACGTAGATCACGAGGTCGCTGTCGACCGCGCGCTTGTTCAGCTCGACCTCCTCGCCGACGTCGGTCGTGCCGATGTACTTCATGTTGGCGAGGTTCTCGGCGTCGTGGTTGTAGAGCTTCTTCGGCCAGTAGGCGTTGAAGATCCTGTCGCCGACGATGTGGCGGACCTCCCAGTCCTTCATCCGCCGGTGGACGCTCGTCGCGATGATGATCTCGACGTCGTCGACGCCGTAGTCGGAGAGCAGGTCGAGCACGATGGTGAGCACGCGCTCGCGGATGTCAGGGCGCCGCATCGGCGGCAGCGGCAGCGAGATGTCGTCCACCGCGATCGTGACCTTCATCCCCGGGCGGAGCTTCGCGTAGAGCGGCTCCGAGTTGTGCGGGTGGTTGATCGCGTAGCGGATCGCGGCGTCGACGTCCTTCAGCGGCTCGAGCGGCGGCTTCGGGTAGATCACCCGGGAGCCGGTGGGCAGGTCGACCTCGACGAGCTGGTCGCCTGAGAAGAGCACCCGGGGGGCGCTGCGGCTGTCTAGCGTGACGACGCAAGGATGGCTCATGGGGCTTTCAGAGCAGGTGGTGCGACGAGTTGGGCTGTGGCGTGGCTCCCCGCCGTCGTCCGGCAGAGGCCGGGATCATGCGGCGAGATGGAGGATCGGCCAGTGGTAGGCCTGCGCGAGCAGCTTGAGCTTGCGGTCCGGGTTCACCGCCGCCGGGTAGCCGACGACCGAGAGCATCGGGACGTCCGAGTAGCTGTCCGAGTAGGCGAAGCACTCGTCGAGGTCGTGCCCGTGCGCGTGGGCGTGCTCGCGGATGAGGCGCGCCTTCTCGGGGCCGGCCACGACGGGGCGCAGGAGCTTGCCCGTCGCGAACCCGTCCTTCACCTCGAGCCGGTTCGCGATGATGCCCGTGGCCCCGAGGTGCTCGGCGAGGATCTGCATCAGGAAATCCAGCGCGCCGGAGATCAGGACGACGTCGTGCCCCTTGTCGAGGCTGCACTTCACGAGGTCCCGCGCCTTGCCGTAGATGGCCGGCTTGAGCACCTTCGCGAACGCCTCCTCGGCGAGCGCCATCAGGCGGTCCTCGGAGACGCCGTCGAAGGAGCTGAAGAGCAGCTCGTTGAAGAGGCGCCGATCCTGCAGCTCCGCCATCGCCATCCACGGCGCCTTGACGAGCGCGCGGCCGAGCTTCGCGAGGCTGTGCATCGGCGTCGGCTGGTTCAGCATGTAGAACACCGTCGGGTGCACGAGGTTGGTCGTGACCAGGGTGCCGTCTACGTCGAAGTAGCTCGCCGGCATGTGGGGCAAATCTCCCTTCATGCCCTTTGAGTCAAGATCGAGCTGGCGCGTACCGGGGTTCGCAGGCGAATCGTCACGCCGCGAAGAGGCGCTCGTAGCGGTCGTCGAGCTCGACGCCGCCGTCGGTGTCGCCCCTGTCGACCGGGTTGATCCCGCAGTATTCGACGCTCGCCAGGTGGCGCCAGCGCCCGGCGCGCTCCGGCTCGTCGGGCAGCACCGGGGTCGTGCAGGGGAAGCAGCCGATGGTGCGGAAGCCCATGGCGTGCAGGGGGTTCTCGATCGCGTCCGGATGTGCAGCGAAGTAGGCGTCGAGGTCCTCGCCGCTCAGCGACGCGAACGGGTGGACGCGGATCGCGTTGTTCGCCGGGTCGAGGCCGAACGGCGCGACCTTCGCGCGGGCGCCGCCCTCGCCGCGCCGCAGCGCCGCGACGAGCGCGTCGTAGCGGCCGCGGATGGCGTGCAGCGGGACGGACTTGCGGAGCTCGCAGCAGCGCTCCTGGCCCTCCTTCGAGAGGTAGAGCAGCCCCTCGTCGCGCGTCTGCTGCATGAAGCTGCGCTCGGGCGAGAGCGTGACGACGCGCAGGTTCGGGTGGGTCCGCGCGAGCTGGTCGCGCGTGGCGAGCGTCTCGGCGTGGAGCACGCCGGTGTCGACGAAGACCACGTCGAAGGCGAGGCCGGCGCGGTCGGCCGCGTGGCAGAGCGCGGTCCCGGCCCGCTGCATGCTGCTCAGGATGGCCGCGCGGGGGCCGAAGGACTCGCGGACGAAGCGGAGGAGCTCGATGGGCGGCGCGCCCTGGAAGCGTCGGTTCAGCGGTTCGAGGTGTCGCTCGGTGATGCGCATACGCGATGCATAGCAGAGCCCGTTTCCTTGATCCGGGTTGCCTTCGCCGGAGCTTGCGCCTAACTCCGCTTCGCGGAATGACCAGCGCCCACCAAGCCTTGCAAGCCGGCGGACTCGGCCAGGGGCTCCCGGAGCTCGAGCGTCGGCGCTTCCTGTTCGTGACCGGCAAGGGAGGCGTCGGGAAGACGACGATCTCCGGCGCGCTCGCCCTCGCGTTCGCCGCCCGCGGCAAGCGCGTGCTCGTCGCGATGTGCAACACGAAGGAGCGGCTCTCGGCCATCCTCGGCACGAAGCCGATCGGCCCGGAGGTCACCCACGTGGCCGAGCGGGTGTGGGCGGTGAACATCTCGCCCGACAAGGCGCTCCGGGAGTACGGCGAGATGGTCCTCAAGGTGCGCGCCGCCGCCGATCTCGTCTTCGACAACAAGTACACGCGCACCTTCTTCCGCGCGGTGCCCGGGCTCTACGAGTGGGCGATGCTCGGCAAGGCGTGGTTCCACACGACCGAGCTGCTCGCCGACGGATCGAGCCGCTTCGACGTGGTGCTGCTCGACGCGCCCGCGACAGGGCACGGCATGGACATGCTGCGCGTGCCCAAGGTGATCCTCGACGTGGCGCCGCCGGGCATCCTGCGCCGGGACGCCGAGGCGGCGTGGGCGATGTTCCGGGACCCGGCGCGGAGCGGGGTCGTCGTCGTCACCCTCCCGGAGGAGATGCCGGCCACCGAGACCGTCGAGCTCGTCGCGGAGGTCCGGGGCGAGCTCGGGCTGCCGGTCCACCGGCTGATCATCAACGGCGTGCTGCCGCCGCTGTTCTCGCCCGAGGAGCGCCGGGCGCTGCTCGCGGATCCGGGGCGCCTCGACATCGGCGCGCCGTCGCGCGCCGCGCACACCGTCGAGAGCGTCGTCGTGGCGGGCGCGCGGCGGTCGATGCGCGAGTCGGTGCAGCACGAGAGCCTGGCGCGCCTGCGCCGCGAGCTCGACCTGCCGACCGTGATCCTGCCGTTCCTCTTCGACGAGGCCTCGACGGTCGCCGGCACGCGGACGCTGGCCGAGCGCCTCTGAGCGGGACGATGCCGGCGGCGATGGTGCGAGCGAGCCCGCTGCTCTGCGACGGACGCGCGCTGCTCGACGCCGATCGCCTCCTGCGCGCGGGCGTCGCCGATCGGCGCGCGAGCTTCGAGCTCGCCTTCACGGCGGCGCCGCCGCACACGGGGTTCCTCGTGGTCGCCGGGGTCGAGGCGGCGCTCGAGGCGCTCGCGCTGGACGGCGGGCGGCTCGACCCGGCGGAG
Organism: Sorangium cellulosum; assembly: GCF_001589285.1. Lineage (GTDB taxonomy): Bacteria > Myxococcota_A > Polyangia > Polyangiales > Polyangiaceae > Sorangium > Sorangium cellulosum_G. The sequence goes on from NZ_JEMA01000493.1 coordinate 7,011, forward strand.
GTCTTCGCGGCGCGCGCGGCGTGCGGCCTGAGCGACGCGCTCGTGGAGCGGCTCGCGGGCGCGGCGCTCTCGGTCGACATCGACGCGATGCCCGACGGGACGATCGCGTTCCCGGGCACGCCGGTCGTCACGGTGGAGGGGCCGTTCGTCGAGGCGCTCCTCGTGGGCGCGCTGCTCGTGCCGGCGCTCCGCCGGGGCACGGCCGCGGCGACGCGGGTGGCGCGGCTCCTCGTCGCCTCGGACGGCGGCGCCGTCGTCGACGGGTCGTCGGCGCGCGTGCCGTTCGCCGACGAGGCGCTGGCGCTCGCCCGCGCGATGCACGTGGGCGGCGCGGCCGCGACGACGAGCGCGCTCGCGGCCGCGGCGCTCGGCATCCCGTTCCGCGGCGAGGCGGGGCTCGACCTCGGCGAGCTCGCGCCGCCGCCGTCGCCGCTCGAGGGGAGCTGGCCCTGGTACGCCGACCGGGTGATCGACCTCGGGGGTCACGACGAGGAGGCGCTGCTCCTCGAGGCGCGGCGCGTGGGCACGAGCGCCGGCGGCTGGGTCGCCTCGGGGCTCGCGGAGCTCTCGGAGGGGCTGCCCGCGGCGCGCTACGAGCTCGTGGCGCTCGAGGAGTCGGGCGCGTGGTCGCTCCGGCAGGGCGCGAGCGGCCGCGGCGACGTGATCGCGGGGCGCAAGATGGTGGCGCGCTACTACGACGAGGCCGGGCGCGCGGTCGTCGACGTGATCCACCTCGCGCACGAGCGGATGCTGACGCCGCGGGCGCTCGGGGTCGCGCGGCTCGCCCCCCTCGCGCGCGCGGTGATGCGCGGCGGCGACGCCCTCGAGTCCCCCGAGCCGCCGGGCGTCGGGCGCGAGCGCTCGGTCGCGGCGCGCGAGCTGCTCCCGCACGCGGTCGCGCACCTGCGCGCGCCGGCGCGCTACCCGGTGCAGCTCTCGCCGGCGCTGATCGCGCTGCGCGAGCCGGAGCCGCCGAGCTCGTGGCGGTGAGGGTGGGGCGGGGGCCGGAGGGGGCCCGTCGCACTCGCGAAGGGGGTCGTCGCCGGTACGAAGGCTTCCCGCGCGCGGGGGAGGGCTTCCCGCGGCGCGGGAAGCTTCCCGCGTGCGGTCCTGAAGCTTCGCGTGCGGTCCTGAAGCTTCGCGCGCCGGTCGGAAGGTCGAATTCCCCGGGAAATTCGTCCCCCGGCGCGCGCCGGACGGCGCCGGGGGCGCGACGGACGCCGCCAAGTACGCGAAATCTCGTGCTGCGGGGCGCGTGGGAAGCTTCCGGAGCGCGCGCGAAGGTCTCGGGCGCGCCCGGGAAGCTCCCGGAGCGCCCGGGGGGCCGAAACTTGTGTCNCCGGGAAGCTCCCGGAGCGCCCGGGGGGCCGAAACTTGTGTCGTTAATTACTAGAAATCGGCGCCGGCGCTCTCTTCGACCGGCTCGGCCGGCCTGGGCGGCG
>NZ_JEMA01000494.1 GCF_001589285.1 Sorangium cellulosum
GACGAGGCCCAGGGCGCCGAGGCGCAGGGCACCGACGCGCCGAGCGCCGAGGCCCAGGAGCCCGCCGGCGGGTGATCGGGAGCGCCGGCCCGGGCGGCCGGTGATCCGGAGCGCTGGCTCGACGGGCCGGTGATCCGGAGCGCTGGCCAGGCCGGCGCCGGACCGACAAAGGCCGAGAGGCGAGCCCGGGGGAACCCGGCGCTCGCCTCTCGCTTTTGTGCTCGCGGAGCTACTTCACGAGGATCGCGATGTCGCCGTTCTCGGTGAAGAGCGTGAGATGGCCGCCGTCGCCGTCGCCCATCGTGTACGACGTGCCGGCGTCGTTCGCGGCGGTCGCCCATGTCGAGGGCAGGCCCTGCTCGACGATGTCGCCAAAGAGCGTCTGCGCTGTCATCGTCCCGTCCACCCCGGCCGGCACCGAGAGCTCGAGCGCGCCGTTGCCGCTCGAGATCGAGCCGTCCGAGTCGCTCCACGCGTCGACGTCGACGAAGACGCTGCCGTTGTCGGTGGACACGTCGATCGCGCCGCGCGCGCCGACCACATCGATGCTGCCGTTGCCGCTCTGCACCGTGGTGCCGCGGGACGGGGCGCCGTCGAGGTCGACGTCGACGCTGCCGTTGTCCTGCTCCACGCGGAGCACGCCGTCGAAGCCGGCGGGCAGGACGACCTGGATGTCGGCGCCGAGGTACCCCGAGGCGCCCGACGTGGTCTTTGTCGAGATGACCACGTCACCGTCGATGATCGCGGCGAGCCGGAGATCGTTCTCCATCTCCGCGACAGCGAGCCTGTTCTCGTCCTTCTTGCGCATCGTGAACGGCGAGAAGGTGACCACGACGTCGCTCACGTTCCCGGTGCTGACCTCGACGTCACCGTTGTCGCTCACGATGCGGACGCCCTGGGTCGGGAGATACTTGACGCGCGCGCTCTCGTCGCTGCCCTCGTAGCGAACGAGGGTCTCGGCGGTGATCGAGTTCTCATCCGTGGTCACGGCGCACCCGGCCGTCGCCGCGGCGGTCGCGGCGCAGATCAGGAAGCAGGCGATTCGAAGCGAGCGATTCATCATGGATTCCTCTCGGACTGAGTGTACGGCAGGCCAGGGCCGAGCCCCATCCGGCCGCGCAGGGAGCGTGCCAGGTTGCTCCTTGGACGCGCGCGCCGCGCTGGACATCAGGGATCGCAAGAATCCGACGCGGTCGGGTCGGCCGCGCGGCTCATGGTGCGTCCCAGGGGAGAGGTGCCGCACCGAGACCCACCTTCTTGCGGAAAGCGGCGTGCAGCGCGCGGGTCTGCGGGCCGGGAACCCCCGCGCCGATGGGGTGCGCGTCCACGCGGACGACAGGGACGATCTCGCGGAGGCTCGAGGTGATGAACACCTCCTCGGCGGCGAGGAGCCGGGACATGGTGACGGGCTCGCAGCACGCGGGCATGCCGAGCTCGCCCGCGACCTGGATCACGTTGGCCCGGGTGATGCCGACCAGGATCCCGGCCTCCTCGGGCGGGGTGATCAGCAGGAGCCCGGGGCCCTCCTCGCCCTCGTGCGCCGGGGGCCGCCGCTCCACGAGGAAGACGTTGGACGTCGTCCCCTCGACGACGTGGCCTGAGGGGTCGAGGATGAGCGCCTCGTGCGCCCCCGCGGCCCGCGCCTCGCGCAGGGCGAGCAGGCTCTCGAGGTAGTTCGAGACCTTCGCCCCGGGCGCCGCGTCGCCGGCCCGCTGGGTGCGGGTCGAGATGACCGAGATCCCGTCGCGGTAGAGCGCGCCCGGCAGCGGCTTCAGCGGCTCGACGACGATGACGCGGAGGGGCGCGCCCGCGAGCGCAGGATCGAGCCCGAGCGGACCGCTGCCGCGGGTCAGCATCACGCGGACGTAGCTCTCGGTCGGCATGGCGGCCTCGGCCGCAGCGCCGGACGAGCCCGCCGTTGCGCCCGCGCCACCGGCCGCGTGGGCGGCCCGGATCAGCGAGCGCACCTCGCGCTCGAGCTCGTCGCGCGGGATCGGCAGGGCGATCGCGATCCGCCCGGCCGAGCGCTCGAGGCGGGCGAGGTGCTCCTCCAGGGCGAACGGCTCGCCGCCGTAGGTGCGGATGGTCTCGAAGACGCTATCGCCGTAGAGGAAGCCTCGGTCGTAGACAGAGACCCTGGCTTCCTCCGGCGGGAAGACGACACCGTCGATGCTGACAAGCCGCGTCACACGGCGAGATTACGTCACTTCTTGAGCTGCGCCAGGAGCTCCTTCGCGGGGGCGAAGTTCCTGTCGTTGTCGAGCGCGCGCTCCAGCATCTGGATCGCCTTCTTGTCGTCGCTCTGACGGTGGCTGATGACGCCGAGGTAATAGAAGACCTCGCCCTTGCTGATCGGCGCGCCCTCGTCGAGCTTCTGCAGGAGCAGGGCGCGGAAGGTCTTCTGCGCGCGATCGATGTGCGCCGCCTTCGCCGCCGCGTCCTCGCTCGACTCCGACAGCTCCAGCGCCAGCACGCCGAGGTCGCGGAGGATGGCGATCGAGCCCGGGTCGATCTTGAACGCGACGTCGAGCTCGGCGAGCGCCCGGTCCCGCTGCCCCTCGGCCAGGTAGGCCTTGGCGAGGCGGTGGTGGATCGCGGCGAGATCCTTCGAGCGGCGGCCGCCGTAGGACTCGACGATCTGCTGGAGCGCCTCGGCCGCCTTCTGGCCGCGGCCCGAAGCGCTGTAGGCGTCGCACAGCGCGAGCAGGAGCTCGCGATCGCCCGGGACGAGCTCGGTGGCCTTGACCAGGAGGTCGGCGGCGCGGCCGGGATCGTCCCGCTTCGTCAGGTGGATGCCGGCCGCCTTGCGGTAGAGCGCCACCTTCTCGGCCGGCTGCGTCGCCGTCTCCGCGTCGCCGGTGATGAGGTCGGCGAGCTCGGTGAAGGCCTGCTGCTTCTCGTACAGGGCGAGGAGCTGCTTCCGGATGTCCTGCGCCGACCCGTCCGCCGCGAGGCCCCGCTCGAGCACCCGCCGGACCGCGCCCTCGTCGCCGAGGGAGCGGTGCAGGTCCGCGAGCCGGAGCGCCGTGCCCACCGCCTCGGCAGAGCGGGCGTCCTCGAGGATCACCTCGAGCCGCTGCGCCGCCTCGGCCTTCTCGCCGCGCTGCTCGTGCAGCCGGGCCAGCGCGAGGAGCGCGCCGGGGTGGCGCGGCTCGCGCTCGAGCACGGCGCGGTAGGTCTCGATCGCCCGCGCCGTGTCGTTCAGCCGGGTCTCGTAGACCTCGCCGAGGCGTACGCTGTACGACAGCTCCGCCGCGACGTCGCCGCGGTCCTTCGCGCGCTCGATCTGCGTGACGAACAGATCCGACAGCTCCTGATCGCGGCCGGTCTTCTCGAGGAGCTGCGCGAGCAGGACGGTCGCCTTCTCGTTGTCGGGCTGCTCGTCGAGGACCGCGCGCAGGTGCTCGGTCGCCTCGCTCACGGCGTCGAGCCGCGAGAGGCAGATCTCGGCGCTCTCCAGGCGCAGCGCCGACCGGGCCTCGGGGGACTCGGCGAGGTCGGTGAGCCGCTCGAGCAGCGCGAGCAGCTCCTTGTGCTTGCCGGCCTTCGCGTAGAGCTCGCGCAGCGCCGTCGCCGCGCGCGCGTCGCCCGGATCCGCCTCGAAGAGCGTCTCGTAGAGCTCGATCGCCGCCGCTTCGTCGCCGAGCCGCTCGCGCGCGACCGCCGCGGCGGCGTGCCGCGCGTCGCGGATGCGCCCGGCCTCTGCGTAGAGCTCGGACTGGCGCACGAGCAGCCGGAAGACCTCCTTGTGGTCGCCCGCCTCCTCCCGCACCTTCGTGAGCTCGGCGAGCGCCCAGGTGTCGCCCTCGTCCGCCGCGAGCATCTCGCGCAGGATCGCCTCGACGAGCTCCCGGTCGCCCAGCGCGCGCTCCGCGAGCTCCTTGGCCTCGCGCCGGAGCTCGCCCGCGGTCCCCTCCATGCCGTCGAGGGCCGCGATCCGCCGGAGCGTGCCGATGAGGTCGCGCTCGCGCCCCGGCGCCCGCTGGAGCTCCTCGATCGAGCGCAGGATGTGCTCGCTCGTGGGATCGTGCGTGAGCGCCGCCTCGTACGCCGCCTCGGCGGCCTTCGCGTCGCCGACCTTGTTCTTCTGCCACTCGGCGATGCGCATCCACAGGTCGCGCGCCGTGTCGCCGTCGAGGTCGGCCCCGGCCCGCACCGCCCGCTCCAGGGCGGCCGCGGCGCTCGCCCAGCCGCCCGTCAGCGGGGCGAGGCGCTCGATCTCGCCGAGCACGTCCGGGTCCGACGGGTCGTCGGCGAGCGCCTTCTCGAGAGTCTCCAGCGCCGCCCGCGGGTCGTTCGAGCGCACCTCGAGCACCTTGGCCAGGTCGAGGCGCATCCGGATCCGCTCCACGCCTGTCGGCGCGAAGCGGATGCGCTTCTCGTAGAGGCGCGCCAGCGCGGCGTTGTCGCCCCGCGTGCGGTAGACGCCCTCGAGCGCCTCGGCCGCCTCGTCGAAGAGCACCGGATCCTCGGTGAGCGCCTCGAGCGCGGCGCTCGCCCGCTCGTGATCGACCGCGCGATCGAGCGCCTGCCGCAGGGTGTTCAGCCCCTGCGACTTGTCGCCGAACGACTCGATCTGGATCACCGCGAGCCGGTAGAAGAGGTCCGCCTGGTCGCGATCGCCGGGCGTGACAGCGACGCGCCGCTCGAGCACGTCCGCGAGCGCCTTCTCGTCGCCGAGCCGGCCGTACAGCCGGTCGAGCGCCTCGAGGAGCTCCGGCGTGTCGCCGGCGTGCTCGACCGCCTTGGCGTAGGCCTGGGCGCTGCGCCTGTCGTCCCTGAGCTTCTCCTCGGCGATGCGGCCGATCCGGAGGAACAGGTCCTTCGCGATCGTCGCGTCGAACGTGGACGCGGCCCGCTGCGCGAGCGCGTCGCAGTAGCGCCCGAAGCCGTCCGTGCGCTCCGCCAGCCGCTCGATCTCGCCGTGCAGCGACGCGTCGTCCGGCGCGTCCTCAAGGGCGCGGAGCAGCGCCTGCTCCGCGTCGATCGGCCGGCCGAGCTGCACGTCCTGCACCGCCGCGATCGCCCGCAGCGTCTCGGCGCGGTCGGCCGGCTCGGTCTGCGCGCGGAGGCGCAGCTCGAGCGCGGCCGCGAGCTCCTCGTGGCGGCCGGCCGCGCGCAGGACGGGCTCGAGCACCTGGGCGGCGTCGAGGCGCAGCTCCTCGCGGCCCTCGCCGATGGACCGCACCGCCCGGATGGCGTGGTCGTTCACCGGATCCTCGTCGAGGACGAGCCGGTACTGCTCGATCGCGTCGCTCGGGCTCTCGAGCTCCCCCGCGTAGAGGTCGCCGATCGCCGTCCGCAGCTTGATGCGCGCTTCCCTGTCCGCGGCGGCGCCCGCCTGGAGCATGAGGTTCGAGAGGAGCTCGTCCCACATCCGCTCGGCGCGGTAGAGCCGCTCCAGCGAGGAGAGCACCGCCGGGTCGCCCGGCTTCGCGTCGAGCGCCGCGTTCAGCGCGGTGATCGCGTCGCGCGGGCTCGAGAGGTCCTTCTCGTAGCGCTCGGCGGCGCGCACGTTGAGGTCGTAGCGCAGCTCCTCCTCGTCGGGGCCCGCGAGCTCGACGCGGCGGCCGTAGAGCTCCACCAGCCGGCTCGCGGCGCCGCGGGGCTCGTGCAGCTCGATGAGCGCGTCGATGGTCATCGCGCTCTCGGGATCGAGCTCGAGCGCCCGCTCGTACGCCTGGATCGCGCCCTCGGTGTCCTCGAGCATCTCGAGCTTGGTCTCGGCGATGCGCCGGCAGATCGAGGCGTTCTCCTCGTCCGACGCCATCTCGCTCTTCTTCTCGAGGACGGCGATGAGCGTGTCCCAGTCGCTGAGGAGCACGGCGAGCGTGTCCATCTGCTCGAGCGGCTCGGGGTCGCTCGGGTCGAGCGCGGACAGCCGCGAGTAGGCGCGCAGCGCCCGGCGCGGGTCGTCCACGCGCGTGTCGTAGACCTTGGCCAGGGACGAGAGCAGCTCGCGCTTCGTGAGCTCGTCGGACGTGATCGTCACGCCCTCCTCGAGGCTCCCGGCGAGCTCCTCCCAGGCGCCGAGCTGCTCGGCGAGCCGCTCGAGCTCGCCGCGCGTCTCGCCGTCGTCCGGATCGAGGCTGAACGCCGACCGGGTCGCGTCGAAGGCGCGCAGCTCGTCGTCGCCCCGCGTCTCCCAGAGCTTCGCCGTCTCGCGGAGCACCGCGACCTTCTCGCGCGCGTCCGTCGCGAGGCCGAACCGCTCCTCGTTGAGCCGGATGAGCTGCCGCCAGTCGTCCGCCCCCTCGTAGAGCGGCCGCAGGATCTCGACGACCCGCGCCTTGTGCTGCGGATCCTGGATGAGCGCCTCGAGCGCCCGGATCGCCTCGGCGTGCGTCGGCACCTCGCCCACGATCGCCTCGAGCTGATCGATCGCGCCCGCCGTGTCGTCGAGGCGCGTGCGCAGGAGCTCCGCCAGCGCGAGCCGGTAGGGCGCCGCGCGCTCGCCGTTCGGGGCCGCCTCGGCGCGGCGCAGGTAGAGATCGGCGAGGTCGCGCGGCCGGTCGAGCTCGCGGTAGAGCTCGGTCAGCGCGTCGAGCGCCCGGGCGTCGTTCTCGTCGACGTCCAGCGCCGCCCGGTACGTCTCGATCGCGCGCGCAGGCTCGCGGAGCTCCGTCCGCTCCAGGCGCGCGATCGTGTGCAGGGCGTCGAGCCGGTCCTCGTCCTTGCGGTAGTCGAGCGCCGCGCGGTAGAGCTCGATGCGCTCGGCGTGGCGGCCCTCCTTGATGAGCAGCCGGTCGATCGCGTCGAACAGCTCGCGCGAGTCCGGCTCGAACTCGTGCGCGCGCCGGTACCACTTCAGCGCGTCGGTCACGTCGCCGAGCTCGGCGTAGAGCTCGCCGGTGCGCCGGCTGAGCTTCGCGCTCGACGCGTCGTCCGAGGTGAGCTCGCCGAGCTCCGCCGCGTAGATCTCCGCGAGCCGCCGCTCGGCGCTCGCGACCTTCGCGAGCCGCTCGAGCTCCGCCCAGACCCCCTCGTCCGTGAGGTCCTCGTGGAGGAGCTTCGCCACGGTCTCCAGGGCGGCGCGGTAGTCCTCGAGCTGCTCCTCGTGCAGCGTCGCGAGGCGCTGCAGGAGGTCGCGGCGCTCGACAGGGTCCTGGCTCGCGGCGAGGCGCGCCTCGAGCGCGATCTTCACCCGGTTCCAGTCCGCCCGGCGCAGGTACACCGGCTCGAGCATCTCGCCCGCGCGCGCCCGGTGCTCGGCCTCGGCCGAGCCCTCGAGGATCGCCTCGAGCAGCGAGACGGCGCCCTCGTGCGCCGGATCGATGAGCAGCGCCTCGGAGAGCTCGTCGAACGCCCTCTGCAGGTCGCCCGTGTGCCGGTGCGCGACCAGCGCGATCTTGACGTGCAGCTCGGCGAGATCGCCGGCGCGCACGTCGAGCTGCCGCTCGTAGAGCCGGATGAGGTCCTCGAAGCGCCCCGCCTCGCGGTAGAGGCTGTCCAGCGCCGCGATGGCGTCCGGGTGGAGCGCGATGTCGAGGATCGTCTCGTACGTCGCGATCGCCGCGGCCGGGTCCGCGAGCGGGCCCCGCTCGAGCTCGGCGATCCGGAACAGGAGCCCCGTCTTCTCCTCGTCGCTCTCGGCGTTCTCGACCCGGAGCTTCAGGATCTCGAGCAGCCGGCCCGCGTCGCTCGCCTCGCCGTAGAGCTCCTCGAGGGCGATCATCGCCCGCCGGTCGTCGCCGCGGGCCTCGAGCGCCTTCTTGTACTGCTCGACAGCGAGCTCGCGGTCGCCGAGCTTGTGCCGCGCGAGCTCGCCGACCCGGAGCCGGACGTTCTGCTGCACGTCGCCGTCGAGGATGTCCGGCGCGATGCGCTGGAACAGGTCGCACACCTCGGACCACCGCCCGGTGGCCTCGCCGAGCCGCTCGACCGTCGAGATCCAGGTGGTCACCTCGGGCTCGCCGGCCGCCTCGCGCACGCCGCGGAGCGCGTAGCCAAACGCCCGCGACGTGTCGCCGAGCGGCCCCTCCGCGGTGCGGAGCGCCTTCTGCAGCGTGGCGAGCCGCTCGCTCGGGAGGTCCGACGTCTCGACCTTGATCTCGAGCACCCGGAGGAGGCGCTCGGCGTCGCCGTCCGCCTCGTAGAGCGGCTCGAGCGTCTCGGCCGCGTCGCGCCGCGCGTCCTCCCGCTCGAGCATCGCCTCGAGGGCCGCGCGGCAGCGCGCGTTCGACGGGTCGAGCGAGAGCGCCTGGCGGTACGCCTCCAGCGCGCCCGCCGCGTCGGCCTGGTGCAGCCGCCGCACGTCGCCGAGCCGCGCCAGCAGGTCGAGCCGGGCGGGCGTCTCCACCGCGAGGGAGAGGTCCGTCTCCAGCGTCTCGGCGAGGTCGACCCAGCGCTCGTCGAGCTCGTAGAGCTCCTCGAGGGCCGCGAGGGTCGGGCGCTCCGGGCCGAACTCGTCGAGCACCGCGCGCCAGGCGTTGATCGCCTCGGGCACGTCCGCGAGCTTCTGCGCGAGCGTCTCGGCCGCCTTCGTCATGGCGCGCCGGCGCTCCTCCCCGTCCGCTGTCGACTGCTCCCGCGCCCGGAGGACGCCGACGAGCTCGCGCCACTGCGAGGTCCGCTCGTAGAGCCGCTCGAGCGCCGCGAGCGCCGCCACGTCGGCGCTGTCGTCGCCGAGCCGCGCCTGCCACGCCTCGATCGCCTTGGCCGGGTCGTCGAGCACCGTCTCGTAGAGGGTGCCGATGCGCTCGTAGAGCGACCGCCGCGTGTCGGCGTCCTCCTCGAGGCGCACCTCGATCGCGAGCACGCCCGCGAGCGCCTGGTGCTGCTCCTTCGCCGCGTAGATCCGGCCGAGCGCCTGCGCCGCCGGGATGACCAGCGCCGGATCGGTCGGATCGATGGCGAGCACGCGCCGGTAGACCTTCTCGGCCCGGTCGGCGTCGCCGAGCATGTCCTCGCAGATCCTCGCGACTTCCATCAGGATTTCGCCGCGGATAGAGGGCGTCCCGCACGCGTCCGCGGCCGCCGTGAGCACCTCGGCGACCTGCTCGTGCTCGCCGAGGCGGCGGCCGATCTCGATGAGCCGCTCGCGCGCCGCGAGGTCCTCCGGCTCGAGCGGCAGGAGCTCCGACAGGCTGGCGAACGCGCCGGCGTCGTCCTTGAGCCGCTCGTCCTGGAGCACGCTGACCCGGCGGAGCAGCTCGCGCCGCTCGGACTCGGTCTCCGCCCCCTCGCGCCGGATCTCGAGGACCCGCACGAGCTGCCGGATCTCGTCGCGCGCCTCGTACACCGCCTCGAGCACGCGCGCCGCCCGGAGCCGGAGCGCCCCGATGTCGAGCAGCCGCTCGACCAGCTCGCGCGCCTTCGGGTCGTTCTGCCGGATCCGGAGCACGTCCTCGAGGTGGCCAAGCGCCCCCTCGGGCTCGTGCAGCCGGTCGAGGTAGATGCTGCCGAGCGACAGCTTCATCTCCACGCTCTCCGACTCGGTCGCCGTCTTCAGGCGCTGCTCGAGGAGCGCCGCGAGGTCGCGGAAGCGCCCCTCGCGCTCGTAGAGCTTCTCGAGCGAGTCGAGCGCCGCCGTGTAGAACGGGTCGAGCTCGAGGATGCGCTCGTAGTAGCCGATGGCCTTGGCCGCGTCGCCGATGATCTCCTCGGCGATCAGCGCCACCTCGTTGAGCAGCTCGATGCGCTCGGCCTGGTCGGTCGTGCCCTTCGCCGCGCGGTCGTAGAGCTCCTCGAGCTCGCCCCAGCGCTCGGCCGCGGTCAGGATCTGCTTCAGCCGCTCGAAGGCGCGGTGGTTGTTCGGATCGAGGTTCAGCACCCGCTCGAGGTACGGCCGCGCGCCCTCGGGGTCGCCGAGCTGCTCGTCGTGCAGGCTCGCCGCGCGCTCGCAGAGCTCGACCTCGACGGCGCTCCCGAGCACCTTGTCGCCCTCGGTGCGCCCCGCGACGAGGTGCACCCGGTAGGCCTCCGCCAGATCGGTCGGCCGGCCCGCGCGCCGCGACAGCTCCGCGGCGCGGTCCCAGAGCTCGAGGTCGTCCGAGAACTCGTGCAGCGCCCGGAGCAGCGCGTCGAACGCCGTCCCGGCCGCGTGCAGCTTCGCCTCCTCGACGTTCGCGAGCGTGACGTAGAGCTCGCGCCGCCGCGCCGGATCGCGCTCCGCCTCGAGGATCACCCGCAGGGCCATGGCCTCGCGCCGGTGGTTGCCGGTCTCGGCGTACTCGATCGCGAGCACCCGGGCCGCGCGCACGCGGGTCTCCGGGCGCTCGACGAGCCGCGAGAGGACGGTGATCGCGTCCGGGTCGTGCGCGGTCAGGTCGAGCGCGCGCACCGCGGCCTCGAAGGCGTCCGCCGGCCGGTCCAGCCGGTCCAGGTAGAGCCCCGCGAGCTCGATCTCGCGCCGCGCCCGCTCGTCGCCGTCGCTGACGTCGCGGTGCGTGGCCACGATCTCGGCCGCCGCCTCGTACTCGCCCGCGGCGATGAGCAGGCGCGAGAGCACCCGCAGCGCGTCGACGCGCCCGGGCGTGAGCGCGATGACCTTGCGCAGCAGCTCGATCGCCTTCGCCGGATCGCCGAAGACCTCCTCCTCGAGCGTCGCCCACTCCTCGAGGATCTCGGCGCGCTCCTCACCCTCGACCTGGCTCGCCCGGAGGTCGAAGAGCCACCGCAGGTCCTCCTGCCGCTCGTTCGCGCGGAGGAGCGCGTCGAGCGCCCGCACCGTGCTGTCGTCGGACGGGTCGTCCTGGACGAGGCCGCGGTAGACGGTCACCGCCTCGTCGAGCTTGCCCATCTCGCGCGCGTACACCTCGGCGAGCTTCAGCCGGAGCGTGCGCTGCACGTCGGTCGGGAGGAACGTCGCCGTCCGGAGCCGGCCCTCGACCGCCTCGACGAACGGCGCCCAGGAGCCCGCCGCCCGCGACCAGGCCTCGAGCAGATCGAGCCCCTCCTCGTCCGGCCTGAGCTCGTAGGCGCGGCGCGCGTAGCCGAGCGCGCTCGGCTTGTCCGAGAGCGGGCCGCCCGTCACCGCCGCGAGCTTGCGCAGCATGCCGACCTGCGCCTCGGCGTCGTCGGTCGCGTCGAGGAGGATCTCGTAGAGCGCCGGCAGCCGGACCCACTTCTCCTCCTCCTCGTAGATCGGCACGAGCGCCGCCGCGGCGCGCGCGTCCTTCGGCGAGACGCTGAGCACGCGCTCGTACGAGCGCGCCGCGCGCTCGGGCGCCTTGAGCTGCTCCTCGAAGATCCGCGCCGCGCGGAACGAGATGTCGAGCTTCGTGACCGGGTCGGTCGCCTTGTCCGCCGCGCCCGAGAGGAAGTCGACGAGGCCCTCCCAGTCGTTCTGCGAGGCGTAGAGCTCCTCGAGCCCGTCCCAGTCGCCCGCGGCGAAGTACGCGTCGCGCAGCACGCGGAGGGCGCGCGCGTGCCCCGGCGAGAGCGTGAGCACGCGCCGCCACGTCCGCGCCGCCGCGGCCGCGTCCTTGAGGCGCTCGGCGTAGACGGCCCCGAGCTTCTGCAGCGAGACGAGCCGCGCCGCGTCGTCGGGCGCGAGGTCGACGCGCCGCTCGAGCACCTCGGCGACCGTGGCGAAGTCCTTCTCGCGCTCGGCCTGCTTCTCCAGCGCGTCGAGCACGCCGGGGGCGCTCGGGTCGAGCTCGAGGATCTGCTTCTGCAGCGCGATCGCGTCCGCGCCGCGGTCGAGCCGCTCGGCGGCGAGCTTGGCCATCTCGCCGAGCAGCTCGATCTTCGCGGGGCCCTCGGCGCTCTCGAGCTTGCGCTCGTAGAGCGAGTAGAGCTGCGGCCAGGCGCGCCGCTTGAGGTAGAGCTCGCGGAGCTTCTGCTGCGCCTCCTCGTCGATCGGCTCGACCGTGAGCAGCGCCTCGTACGCGGCGATGGCGTTCTGCACGTTCGAGAACTGGTCGAACCAGCGCCGCGCGACAGCGCGGTAGAGCCCCGCCTTCTCGGCGGGGCTCTCGGTCAGCTCGGCGAGGCGCTGCTGGTACGAGAGCAGGTCGCGCCAGCGCCCGAGCGCCTCGTAGATGCGGGTGAGCTCCCGCACGGCGTCGACGTCCTTGTCGTCGAGCTGGACGATCTGGGTGAGCACCGTGACGAGCGCCGCGTCGTTCTTGGCGCGATCGCGGTAGATCCCGGCGATCTCGCGGAGCACCGCGACCCGGCCGGCGACGTCGTCGGCGGGCGTGCGCTCGAGGTCCTGCCGGTGGAGCTCGACGAGGGCGTTGTACCCCTCGGTCTGGAGGTAGAGGCGCTTCAGGGCGTCGCGCGCCTGGCGGTTCTCCGGGTCGGTCCGGAGCACCGACTTGTACTGCTCGATCGCCTTGGCGGCGTTCTCCTGCGACTCGGCGAGGCGCGCGAGCTCGGTGGCGATGGCGCGCTTGTCGGCGCCGTCGGGCAGGGCGCGCTGCGCGTCGGTGAGGATCGTCGTGAGCCGCGGCTTGTCGCCGCGCTGCTCGAGGACCTCGCGGTAGAAGTTGAGCATGCCGGCGTGCGCGGGGTCGGCGCGGCGCACGCGGTCGAAGTAGGGCTCTGCCGCCTGGGGCTGGCCGCGCATGCGCCAGTGGACCATGGCGATCTGCACGAGCATGCCGAGCTCCTCGCCCGGCTTGACGCCGCCGCTGCGGAGCTGGTCCTCGTAGAGGGCGACGAGGCGATCCCAGTCGCCCGCGGCGGAGTACGCCTCGGCGAGGAACGAGAGCGCCTCGGGCTGGCCGGGCGAGAGGTCGAGCACCTCCTCGTAGGCCGCGACCGAGCGCGCCGGGTCGCTCAGGTGGGTCCGGATGGTGCGCGCCGCGCGGAGGCCCGCGACGATGCGGTCCTCCTTGAGCTGGGCCTCGGCCTTGACGAGCGTCTGGACGCGGACGACCGCCTCGTAGTCGCCCGCGGTGGAGAAGGCGATCTCCGCGAGGCTCGCGGCGCGGCGGTTCCTGGGGTCGAGCTCGAGGGCGAGCTGGAGGAGCTCGGCGACCCTCTCGCCGAGCTCGGCGCGCCCGTAGCGGTAGCCGATGTCGGCGGCGCTCGTGTAGAGCGCGCTCTTGAAGGCGGCGTCGGTCGCGCCCTCGGCCTCGGCCACGTACCGGTCGACGAGGTCGCGCCACCGCTCGCGCTTCGAGGCGTCGGTCTCGAGCGCCTCGGCGGCGGCGTCGTCGTCGGGGCGCAGGTCGAGCAGCCGCTTGTAGGCGGCCGCGGCGCGGTCCACGTCGATGAGCTCCTCGTGGTAGACGCGGGCGAGCTCCGCCTGCATGGCGCCCTCGACGGCGCTCCCGGCGGCGAGGGCGATCTCCAGCTCGAGGAGCCGGGCGACGGCCTGCCACTCGTGCCGCTGCTCGTGCCGCGAGCGCGCCGCGCCGAGCAGGCGCTCGACGTCCCCGGCGACCGCGCCGTTGCTCGGAGCAGTCACGGCCTCCGCGAGCTCGTTCCAGGCCGCCTCGTTCTCGGGCTCATCCTGCAGGCGCCCAAGGGCCATCCGAATCGTCTCAACGCTCATCGTCTCTCCGCGGACCTCGCGAATTCGGTCCGGTCCGTTCACGGGCCGGCCGAAGATAGCCGGGCGGACGACACGGTTTCAAGGATCCTCGCCCCCGCGGGTCGGGAAGCGCGGGCGAAGCTTTCGCGCGCTTCTGCGCCGGGGACGGCCGCCGGCCGCGGGGCGCGGGATCGGCGGGATCGGCGGTTCACCGCGCTCGCGGCTTCGGCTATCAACCGCGGCCATGGAAGCTACGACGATCAAGCGCTTCGGGGTGATCGGCGCGGGCCAGATGGGGCGAGGCATCGCCCAGGTCGCCGCGGCCGCGGGCCTCGAGGTGGTCCTGTGCGACGTCTCTAGGTCCCTGGCCGAGTCGGGCAAGGCCCAGATCGCCGCGATCCTCGCGAAGCAGGTGGAGAAGGGCAAGATGGCCGCGGAGGCGCGGGAGGCGCTCCTCGGCCGCGTCGCGGTGGCCGACGGCATCGCCGGGCTGTCGGAGGTCGACCTGGCGGTCGAGGCGGTGACCGAGAGCTTCGACGTCAAGAGCGGCATTTTCAAGCTCGCGGACGCGGCGATGCCGAAGGGGGCGATCCTGGCGTCGAACACGTCGTCGATCTCGATCACGCGGCTCGCGGCGGTGACCAGCCGGCCTGAGCTGGTCATCGGCATGCACTTCATGAACCCGGTGCCGCTGATGAAGCTGGTCGAGCTCGTCCGCGGGGTGCAGACGTCGGACGCGACGTACGAGGCCGTCCGGGCGCTCGCTGTGGGGCTCGGCAAGACGGTGATCACGTCGAAGGACCAGCCGGGGTTCATCGTGAACCGGATGCTGATCCCGTTCCTCAACGAGGCGTGCTTCGCGCTCCAGGAGGGGCTGTCGACGCCGGAGGACATCGACGCGGGGGCGCGGCTCGGGCTGAACCACCCGATGGGGCCGCTCGAGCTGGCGGACCTGATCGGGCTCGACACGGTGCTGTCGATCGCGGAGGTGCTGCACCGGGAGTTCGGGGACTCGAAGTACCGGGCGCCCACGCTGCTGCGGAACCTGGTGGCGGCGGGGTGGTACGGGAAGAAGAGCGGGCGGGGGTTCTACGTGTACGACGACAAGGGGCAGAAGACGGGGAGGGCGGTGTAAGTGCCTGCAGCGGAGCCAGCGGGGGAGGTGCCTGCAGCGGAGCCAGCGGTGTAGGTGCCTGCAGCGGAGCCAGCGGGGGAGGGGGCGCCGCGCGGGGGGCCGGCGGGGGCCCCTCCCACAAACTCGCGCCTCCTGGGGGGCTATTGCCGTGGGAAGGGGTGGGTCGGTCCGGGAGGGCGTCGCACGGAGCGGGCCGGCGCTCGGGTTTGTGGGGCCCTACCCCGCCGGCCCCCCGCGCGGCGCCCCCTCCCCCGCTGGCTCTCTCCAGGAGCGGTGGGGGGGTTGGCAATGGCTGCGTCGGCCATTCCAGATCAGCGGATGACGCGAACGGGGAAGATTTGTGGCTGAGATTCGAGCGATCGCTGCAGAGGATGGCACAGTCCGCAGAATGGTTGACGAGACCCATCCTGCCCCAGAAACAAGGGCCTTCGACGCGTCAGGACTCGTGTTCTCGGGGCGATGAGCGCCGGGACCAGGCTCGCCGGACCGGTCGCTCGCCGGACCGGCCGCGGCCGTCAGCATAGCAGGCCCGGGCGGGCGCGACATGGCGCCTCCCGCGGCGGTCGGCCGCGCTTCCCCCCGGCGCGGCGCGCTGCTAACCACCGGTCATGACCGCTCAAGAACAGCAGCCGGGGGTCCCTGCTCGCGGTACCCTCCAGTTCGTCGCCGTCGAGCGCGCGGGGCACGTCGCCACCGTGACCATCCAGCGACCCGACAAGCTCAACGCCCTGAACCCCGCCGTGCTCGGCGATCTCACCGCCGCCTTCCAGGAGCTCCTCGCGCCCGCCGAGGGCGGCGAGGTCCGCGCGGTCGTGCTCACCGGCGCCGGCAAGGCGTTCGTCGCGGGCGCCGATATCGCCGAGATGGCGACCATGAACAGCATCGCCGCGAAGCGGTTCGCCGACGCGGGACACCGGCTCGCCGACCTCATCGAGACGGCGCCGTTCCCGGTGATCGCCGCCGTGAACGGCTTCGCGCTCGGCGGCGGGTGCGAGCTCGCCCTCGCGTGCGACTTCATCTACGCGGCGGAAGGCGCCAGGCTCGGGCAACCCGAGGTGAACCTGGGCGTCATCCCGGGGTTCGGCGGGACCCAGCGACTGCTGCGCCGGGTCGGCGTCGGCCGGGCGCGCGAGCTCGTCTATTCAGGAGACATGATCACCGCCGAACAGGCGCTCGCCATCGGGCTCGTCAACGCCGTCTTCCCGGCCGCCGAGCTCCTCGCGCGCGCCCGCGAGACCGCCCTCAAGATCGCCTCGCGCGGGCCGCTCGCCGNCTCAAGATCGCCTCGCGCGGGCCGCTCGCCGTCGCCGCCGCCAAGCGCGTCCTCCTGCGCGGCGAGAGCCTCGACCTCGCCGCCGCCAACGAGCTGGAAGCCCAGGCGTTCGCCGCGCTCTTCGGCAGCGAGGATCAAAAGATCGGTATGAAAGCGTTCCTGTCGAAATCGCAGGCCGCGTTCACCGGGAAGTAATCAACAAACAGCCCAAAACAGCCCACAAAAAAAGACCGCGCATCATGCGGGAGGGGGGACCCAGCATGAGCGCGGCGGGGAAACCGCGCCGGAACACCAACCGTCCGCCGCGGCGTACAAGAAAGACCGCATGCGCTCCGGGCTGGGGGGCCGCGCCGGTGCGCATGCGGTGCTCGGAGTGTGGCACCCGAGAGCCCGCTGTCGATAACAAAGTGCAAGGCGTGCGCGCCGATGCGCGAATCGATCACGCCACGAAGGCAGCCAGGCGGCCGCGCGGACGCGCACACGCCCGAATTCATGGAATGCACGTCCGAGCCGGGCATACCCATCCACGAGAGACAGCATTCGACGGGACGAGCTCTTCGGGCTCCGAGAAAAAGAACACCAAAGCCCGCTCGCCTCGTCAATCCGCGCTCAGCACGACGCAGCACGGCAGGCGCTGGACATGGGCTTATGTAAGTAAAGAGCCAGGACGAACCAAGGAGGCTTGCCAGGAGAAACGTACCGGAGCCCACGGCCGAACCCGCAAAAACGTCGCTGGGAGCGCGGTCCCAGGTGGGCGCCGAGCAAGCAGCGTCCAGGCGAGGCGTAAGTAAAGTGTGTTTACCGCGGAAGCACGAAGGGTAGAACGTGACCAATCGCCCTCGGGTCGTGCGTCTCGGTCAATTTCTCGACCCCTGGCGCTGCGTTGATCGATTTAAGGAGAGCTCGCTCCCTGACGCCGCCTGGCTGCTCGGCGGGCGGAACATCGCGCGCGCGGCGCACAACGGCGGCACCGGACCGTCCGCTCGCGGGGACGCGGGGCGCGACGCGGTGGGAAGGCGAGCACGAGCACAGACGAAGAGCGCCGGCCCCTCGGACGAGGGCCCGGACGGCACAGGGCGGGCTGGACGGCGAGGGCGCGGCGCGACCTCCTTGACGCCGGGCGCGAAACGGGACTACCGAGCACCCCTCTGACAATCCATTTCCTCGGGTGCCCTCAGGGGCATAACAGGGAAGCCGGTGCGAATCCGGCGCGGTCCCGCCACCGTGAATGGGGAGCTGCATCCGAAGACCACTGGGCCTCCTGAAGAGACCTGGGAAGGTGGACGCAGCGCCGGGAGCTCGAACAGCTCCCCGAACCCATGAGCCGGGAGACCTACCCGAGTCCCACGAGGTGCAGCTTGCGCACGTCTTCGTGGCGTTCGGGTGCGGACTTCACCCGGCACGCCAACATCGGTCTTCCCGGCCGTCCTGTCGTTCTCTTCACCGCGTTCCTTGCCGCGTCGCTCGCGGCGAGGCCCGCGGCCGCGATGCACCTCGCAGAGGGCGTCCTGCCGCTCGGGTGGTGCGCGGTCTGGACCGCGATCGCCCTGCCCTTCGTCGCGATCGCCCTCCACCTGCTCCGGCAGCGCACCCAGCAGGACGCCTTCTACAAGCCGTTCGTCGGCCTCGTCGCCGCCGCCGTCTTCGCCATCTCGTGCATGCCCGTGCCGGTGCCGACCGCCGGGACGTGCTCCCACCCGTGCGGCACCGGGCTCGCCGCGGTGCTCATCGGGCCCTGGATGGCCGTCCTCGTCACCGTGGTGGCGCTCCTCATCCAGGCCCTCTTCCTCGCGCACGGCGGGCTCACGACGCTCGGCGCCGACGTCGCGTCGATGGGCATCGCGGGCGCCTTCACCGGGTACCTCGCCTTCCGGCTCGCGCGGCGCTGCGGCGCGAACCTGTGGGTCGCGGGGTTCCTCGCCGGCGTGACGTCGGACTGGGCGACGTACGCGACAACGGCGCTCGAGCTCGCCCTCGGGCTCGCGGGCGAGGGGTCGGTGACATCGATGTTCACGGCCGTCGCGCTCGCCTTCGTCCCCACCCAGCTCCCGCTCGGCCTCCTCGAGGGCGCGATGACAGCCGGGGCCCTCGTCTTCCTGCGCTCCCGGCGGCCCGACATCCTGGAGCGGCTCCGGGTCGTCCCGCTCGCCGCGGGGGCGTCGTGACCCGGCCCCCGGTGCCGCGCCGGCCGGCCGCGCTCGCCGCGGCGCTCC
>NZ_JEMA01000495.1 GCF_001589285.1 Sorangium cellulosum
GCCCTACAGGCGCGGCGCCGCCCCCGGGCCCCGCACCCCGCGCGCGGCGGGCAGGGTCGGCACGAGCGAGACGACGAGGATGGCGACCGCGACGAGCACGTTGTTCCACACCGTCGCTACCGACAGCGCCGGTATCGCCCAGGCGCTGACGAACAGCCAGATCGCCAGGATCGTGTTGAGGTAACGCGCCTTGGGCGCCCAGATCGCGAGCAGGGCGAAGGCGATGCAGAGCGCGCCCACCACCCAGGTGTTCGTGAACTGATCCTGGCTGTGCCGCCAGAGAAAGGCGGAGATGAACAACCATATCCCGAGCGCGATGTTGATGCCGCGCGCCGCCGTCATCTGATGCTGCTGCATGGCTTCCCCTCCTCCTCAGCATGGCCGTGCGGGCGCTCTCCGCCGCGCAACGCCCTCGCCCCTCGCCGCCCCCTGGTCGCCCCCACGTCCGGTTGCCCGCTCGCCGCGTGCCGCGTGCCGGCGTCGCTCCCCCGAGCGGCCCGCCCAGGGGCCGAGTCCGCTCACCTCGTCTCCCGGGCGCCGGCCCGCCTGCCGGGCGCTTGCGCGCCGGGCGCCGGCGCGCCTGCGCCCGGCCCACACATCAAAGAGCTCACCCGGTCTCCGTGCGAATCCAGTGCCACGGCCGCGGCCCGCCGCGCGGGACCGGACGGGCGCGTTCGTGAGGGCCGCCGCGCGATCGATCGGCTACAAGCCCCGTCGCCATGGACTTCTTCGCGACCGCCGCCAAAGGCACCGAGCCCGCCCTCCGCGACGAGCTCCGCGAGCACCGCTTCCGCGGCGTCCGCGCCGATCGCGGCGGGGTCCACTTCTCCGGCGCCCCGGACGAGGGCTTCCGCGCCTGCATCGAGCTCCGCACCGCCGTGCGCGTGCTCGCCGAGCTCTCCTCCTTCGACGCGCCCAGCGGGGACGCGCTCTACGAGGGCGTCTCCGGCGTCGACTGGGCCCCTTACCTGAGCCCGGTCCACACGCTCGCCGTCCGCGCCTCCTGCCGCTCGAGCGCGCTGACCCACACCCAGTTCATCGCCCAGCGGACCAAGGACGCCATCGTCGACCAGATCCGGCGCCGCGTCGGCGCCCGCCCGTCCGTCGACCTCGACGACCCCGACCTCGCGCTCTTCGTCCACCTCGTCCGCGACCGCGCGACGCTCTACGCGGACCTCGGCGGCGCCGCGCTCCACCGCCGCGGCTACCGCACGCACATCGGCGAAGCGCCGCTCAAGGAGACCCTCGCCGCCGCCCTGCTCCGCCTCTCCGGCTGGGATCGCGCCCGCCCGCTCGTCGACCCGATGTGCGGCGCCGGCACGATCGCCCTCGAGGCCGCGCTCTGGGCGCGCGACATCGCGCCCGGCCTGCGCGCGCAGCGCTTCGGCTTCGAGCGGTGGGCCTGCCACGATCAGGCCGCCGCGCAGCGCACGACCGCGCTCCGCGACGCCGCCCGCGCGCGGATCCGGCCCGAGGGCCCGCCGATCCTCGCCGCCGACATCGACCCCCGCGCCGCCGAGACCACCCGCGGCAACGCCCGGATGGCCGGCGTGCAGATCGACGTCCGCTGCCAGTCCGTCACCGCGCTCGCCCCGACCGCGCCGCCGGGGCACGTGCTGACCAACCCGCCCTACGGCGAGCGCCTCCCGGGGACGGCCGCCCTCTACCGCGACATGGCCGCCGCGTTCTCGCGGCTCGCGGGCCACCGCGTCGCCATCCTCTCCGGCACCGAGGAGATCGAGCGCGCGATGCGCCGCCGGCCGGAGCGCTCGCTCACCGTGTTCAACGGCCCGATCGAGTGCCGGCTGCTCACGTACGAGTTCCCCTGAGGCGCGCGCCTCCTCCGCGCGGCGCGCCCCATCGCGCGTCGCGCCTCAGAGGTGCCGCATCAGCAGGAACATCGCCGCCGCCGTGATGAGCATCCCGGCGACGAAGCCGATGATCAGCCCGCGCTTGCCCGCGAGCCAGCTCGGCTCCCGCGCCGGCGGCGCGGGCGGCGCCTGGGGCACGACGAACGTGTCCGGCATCGTCGCGCGCCGCTCGAGCGCCGCCCGCTGCTCCGCGAGGGTCGCGGCGAGCCCGAGCGGCAGCGAGCCCGGCGAGCCCGCCGCCGCGGCTGGGCTCCCCCGGACCACCGCCGAGGCGCCCCCGGAGACCTGCGCGCCCGACGCGCCGAGCTCCGGCGCCGCGCCGAACTCGGGCGCCGCGCCGAACTCGGGCGCCGCGCCGAACTCCGGCGCCGCGCCGAACTCGGACGCCGCGCCGAACCCCGCCGGGCTCGCCGCCTGGAGCTCGCCGGGCGTCACCGTGGGGAGCTGGCTCTCGGCCGGTCCGTGCGACGACACCAGCCGGAGCGTGTTGCTGGTGACGCGCTTCGACCGCCTGTCCCACGCCGCGCCGGCGTCGAACTGCGGGCTCTGCGGCGTCGCCGGCGGGATGGCCGGCGCGGAGTCGACGCGCACCAGGCCGACCTCGGCCCGCTTCTCGGGCGTGCCCAGCCCGAAATCCTCGGCCGAGCGGAGCGTCGCCTTCACGTCGCGGCCGGGCGGCGTGATGTCCAGCTCGTCGCCTTCATCGTACGACGCCGTGTGGACGCGGACCTTCGCCGGACCGCGCAGCTCGTCCTGGCGGACCATCGTCAACGTGCTGTCGTCATCTCCCACATCGCCGGACGAGCTCGACGACGCCAGGCCGTTCCCGGCGAGCAGCGCCTCGCTGGGGCCGTGGGTCCAGGACGGAAGCTGCAGCGAGATCTCCGGCACCGACTCCCCCGCCCAGCGCTGCGCCTCGCCGCCCGCCGACGCCTCGATCCGCGGCGGCTCGAGCGTCGGCGGGAACTCCGAAGGGGGCGTGGCGAGCTGCAACGGAGACGGGGATCCAGCCTCGGGGCCCGGCCCCCCGGAGACGAGCGTCCGGACCGACTCGATCGAGATCTCCGGCCTCGGCTCGGACGGGGAGAACGGCACCGACGTCGAGCTCGGCAGCGACGTCAGCGGCGGAAACGAGGACTGCGGCGTCCGCCCCGACGCGCCCCGAGAGAACAGCGAGCTCGACTGCCGGCGCGAGATCGGCCCGAGCCCCACCGCCGTGTCGGGCAGATCGGCGAGCAGGCTCCGCAGCCCATACCCGAGCTCGCGCGCCGTCTGGTGCCTGTCCGCCGGGTCCTTGGCGAGCGCCTTCACGATCAGCGCCTCGAGGCGCGGGTCGATCCCCGGCGCGCCGCCGCGCGGCGCCGGCACCGGCGCATGGATGTGGAGCGTCGCTGTGTGGAGCGGCGTCTCGCCCTCGAACGGCAGCCGCCCCGTGACGAGCTGGAACAGCAGCACCCCGCATGTGTACAGGTCGGTCCGCTGATCGACGGGCAGCAGCCCGCACTGCTCGGGTGACATGTAGGCCGGCGTGCCGACGAACGTGCCCGCGCGCGTGACGACGGACAGCGGGTCCGCGTGGATGTCGGGCTCATCGCCGGCCGTGGCGGTGTCGAGGATCTTGGCGATGCCGAAATCGAGCACCTTCACGCGCTCGCCGTGAGGGTGCGTGGGGTCGGCGACCACCATGATGTTCTCGGGCTTGAGGTCGCGGTGCACGACGCCCATCTCGTGGGCGACAGCGAGCGCCTCGCACACCTCCGAGACGAGCCGGACCGCCCTCGCCTGGCCGAGCGCGC
Organism: Sorangium cellulosum; assembly: GCF_001589285.1. GTDB lineage: Bacteria > Myxococcota_A > Polyangia > Polyangiales > Polyangiaceae > Sorangium > Sorangium cellulosum_G. The sequence continues at coordinate 3,668 of NZ_JEMA01000495.1, forward strand.
CGTGCCGCTCGAGGAGCGTGTAGAGGTCGTCCCCCGTGAGCAGCTCCATGACGATGTAGCTGAGCGCGCCCTCGACCCCGTATTCGAAGATCTTGACGGAGTTCGGGTGCTTGACCCGCGCCGCCGCCTTCGCCTCGCGCTGGAAGCGCCGGACGAACGCGCGATCGGCGGTGAACTCCGGGTTCATGATCTTGAGCGCCACCCGGCGGGGCTCGGCGTCGCGCTCGGCGACGAAGACGCTGGCCATCCCGCCCTCGCCGAGGAAGCGGGTGATCGTGAACCGCCCGGCCACCTTGCGGCCGAGGAGAGCTTCGTGCCTCATGCGCCTGGCACCCGCCGCCGCTCGCTCCGCCCGCTACCCCGCGGGCGCCCGCAACGCGGGCTCGCTCCCGGGCCGCCGCGCCGCCCGTGCAGCAGCGCACCGGCGCCAGGGCTGTCCGCGCGCCCGCGCGGCCCGCGCGATCGATGCGAGGGGGAGTGCACGCGGCGACCATATCAAAGAACGTGACAGCGGACGACCTGTCGACCCCGGTGACAGCGCGGCAGCGCAGCGCGCTCCTGCCCGCGCACCCGCGCGCGACCAGCCGTCCCGACCACCGTCACCCCGCACACGGCGCCGTCGCGGGCTCGACAGGCAGCAGTTAACTCTTTAACGCCACCCCGGGTGCAAATGTGCGACAGGTGCTTAACTTATCGAAAGGGCACGGAACCGAACGCTGGCGGCGCGTTGGCAGCGTTCTTGCCTGGGGGGAATTGCCTCGCGTCGCGCCGTGTGCGTCGCGAAGGGCCGGCTTGCGCATCGATCTCGACAGGCAGCTTCGGAGGATCGTTGATGAATCGAATTTTAAAGCGTGCGGTGCTCCTCGGTACCGTCGCAACGACCGTCGTGGGTGCGGGCTGCGCCCAGGAGCGCGACGACATTAACAGGGTGCAGAGGGACGTCCTCCCCAAGTCCTTCTTCGTCGGGGACCAGCTGGAAGACATCTCCGACGACCCCGAGTTCTACATGCGGGGTACCATCGTCGACGTCGGGTACGGCGCCGGACACGATGGCCTGTTCACGTCGACGTACGCCCAGCCTGTCTCCCGGATCAAGTGGGAGATCACCGAGCACCAGCTCAATGCTCGGCTCGCTTACGAGCGCATCGAGGGGACCGACGGCAAGGGCAACGACTATAACGGCCTCACGAAGAAGACGACGAACGACGGCCAGATCGTCGCGAGCTACGCGATCGAGTCGCACTTCGAGATCAAGAACGACTACAACCCGGCCACGGGCGAGAAGGCGAACGTCGTCGTCGAGAACACGACCGACCTGCCCTGGTACAAGCGCCCGTACATCCGCGTCGACTGGTCGCGCAACCTCGCCACCGACGCCTACAACTTCGACACCCTCTCGCAGCTCGGCCTCTACGGCGGCATCGAGTACGAGCCGCTCGCCTACCACGTCAGCCAGACCGACGACGAGACCGCCAAGGACGCCCCGCACCTCGACCCCGACAACGGCTACTTCGACGTCACGACGAAGGCGTTCGCCACGCCGGCGATGATCGACCTGTCGAGCCTCGGCTGGGGCATCGACAAGTTCCCGGCCTGCATGCTCCCGGGCGACTTCGCCGGCGGCACCGACCCGTACGGCAACTGCAACCCGGTCGAGGTCACGATCCGGCAGTCGTTCAAGAAGGTGGTCGACACCGACTACGAGCCGGTCGACTTCGACGGCGTCCGGTTCCAGGCGTTCGGCATCTTCAACTTCGACTACCGCTACGGCTACGATCGCAAGTACGGCATCGTGGACAACCAGTGGCGGCGCTTCGCGGCCCGCTACAACCTCTGGAAGCGCAGCCACTTCTACGAGAGCCCGGAGACGATGGAGGGCGCGATCGCCTGCGCGACCCCCGAGACGACCCACGTCGACGGCGACCTGGCCGCCGACCCGAACCGCGACGAGGACAACGACGGCACCGCCGACGAGTGCGCCGCGGCCGGCCCGGGCTCGCAGTGCGACGTGTACAAGCAGAAGTGCACGCTGCCCTACGCGCAGCGCGAGGCCATCACCATCCCCTGGTACATCGGCGGCGACACGTCGGAGGACCTCTTCGAGGCGACCAACTGGGCCACCGAGGAGTGGGATCTCGCGATGAAGACCGCGATCCAGACGTCGCGCCTCGTCGAGTGCAGGAAGACCGGCGGCCAGGACTGCGAGGCCCGGTTCCCGATGTGGAAGGGCCAGCAGGAGGACATCGACGAGGCCATCGCGATCTCCCGCGACCTGAACACGTGCCGCCGCGAGAACGGCTGGGACGCGCCGGCGTGCGACGACGCCGCCAGGGCGGCCGTGGCCGATCTCTCGGCGCGGCGCGGCGACGATCAGGCGACGCTCGCCATCGGCGCCGTCGTGGCGCAGCAGCCTGTGTTCGTGCTCTGCCACAACCCCGTCATCTCGAGCGATCACCCGTCCTGCGGTGAAGAGGGGCTCTCCCCGCGGCTCGGCGACCTCCGCTACCACAGCGTCCTCATCATCGAGAAGCCGCAGACCCCCTCGTCGTGGGGCATCATGGTCGACGCCGACGACCCGGTGACGGGCGAGAAGGTGGCCGCCAGCATCAACATCTGGAGCCACGTCACCGACTCCGCGGCGCAGGGGCTCCTCGACCTCGTGCGCTACATCAACGGCGAGCTCCCGACCTCCGAGATCACCGAGGGCAAGTACATCCGCGACTGGGCGCAGGCGAGCCGCATCTCGGGCGGCGGCCAGGGGCCCACGATGACCAGGCAGGAGGTCACGTCGCGGCTCGCGAGCGCCACGAAGCTCGACCCCGATCAGTACAAGGACCTCGTCGCGCACGGCGCCTCCCCGCAGGTCAAGGCGCTCCTCAAGCCGATGAAGGCCCAGGTGGCCGACATCGCGGTGCGGGGCGACATCCCCTCCCCGCAGCAGGCGGTCGTGGGCGCCCGCATGAAGGCCGCCCGCGGCTCCGTCGCCGAGGCGGAGCTCATGAACCCGGCGATGCTCCAGCGCGCTGGCGTCCCCGCCGGCATGCCTGTCGAGGGCCCGCTCGCCGCCGCCGCCTCGCCGTTCGCGATGAACAACCCGAAGGTGCAGTCGGATCTCCGCCGCATGCACGACAACGCGCTCGCCGAGCGCGGCGCCTGCATCCTGCACGAGGCCCCCGAGCCGTCGGCGATGACCGGCCTCGCGGAGGCGCTCCGCGAGAAGTTCCCCGTGGGCGAGAACGAGACGTCCGCGGACAAGCGGGCGCGCCACGAGCGGATGTTCAAGTACATCCAGCGCCGTTACCAGTACGCGGTCATCGCGCACGAGATGGGGCACTCCGTCGGCCTCCGGCACAACTTCGTGAGCACCTACGCCTCGCTCTTCTTCCGGCCCCAGTACTGGCAGCTCAGGACGAAGAACGGGAAGATCAAGGCGACGTGCACCGGCGAGGCGGGCGAGGATCCCGCGGAGTGCGTCGGCCCCCGCTACTTCGACGCGATGACGGACGAAGAGCAGAAGAACATGATCTGGATGTTCCAGCACTCCACGGTCATGGACTACCCGGGCGACGTCTCGCAGGACCTGGTCGGCCTCGGCGTCTACGACTTCGCCGCCGCGCGCTTCTTCTACGGCGACACGGTGAGCGTCTACGACAACGGCGACCGCAACTACCAGGCCGGCGGCAAGATCGGCGGCGCGCTCCTCGCGGCGACCGACACCTTCGGCGGGCTGGCGGGCATCAAGTACGGGACGTTCTCGAGGGCCGATGACAGCGTCACGGACTTCCACTACTCGCAGCTCCAGTCGCAGTACAACGTCATCACCGACTGCTACGACGTGCCGGCGAAGGCGCCCGCGAGCTGGGACGAGGACGTCGACGGCAAGTGGCACCAGGTCATCGACGGCGGCGTCGTCACTGTCGACGGCGAGACGAAGCGCTGCCGCCAGCAGCCGGTCGACTACGTGGCGTGGCGCAACCTGCGCAAGCCGCAGGACGGCGAGACCTCGCTCGGGAGCTTCCGCGGCGGGCCGGCGGTCGACGAGCAGAAGCGCGTCCGCGTCCCGTACGCGTTCGCGAGCGACAACTGGGCCGACACCGGCAACGTCTCGGTCTTCCGGCACGACAACGGCGCAGACCCGTACGAGCAGCTGATGTTCCTGATCACCCAGCAGGAGAACAGGCACATCTTCGACAACTTCCGGCGCGGCCGCACGACGTTCAGCGTCCGCGGCGCGGCGGATCGCTCGTACGGCCGCTACAGCGAGAAGCTGCTCGGCATCGCCGGCGGCATCGGGTTCTTCGGGACGATCTACCAGGATCTCGCGACGAACCAGGGCCTGTCGTTCGACACGCTGTGGCCGCTCCTCATCGACGGCGGCCTGCAGGAGAACGTCGTGGCCGCGACGGTGGCGTTCGACCACTTCGCCAGGCAGCTCTCGCGCCCGGAGGAGGGGCCGCACTACCTGCGCGACCCGCTGTTCAACGACCCGGTCCTGCGCTCGAACAAGGACGGCGACGACTACGGCGCCGGCACCGACTTCGGCGGCTTCGGCGGCACGACGAACAGCCCCGTGCTGGTGCAGGTCCCGAACGGCTCGACCGGCTACCTGAAGGACATCGGGTTCGGCGGCCACCCGCTCGAGAACGCGAACTCGGAGAACAACGGCGACTTCGACACCGACTACACGATCAACGCGGGCAGCTACTACGACAAGATCAGCGCGGCGATCCTGCTCTCCGAGTCGGAGGACCGGTTCGTGAGCAGCTCCCGCCGCGACTTCTACGACGCCCGCTTCCGCGCGGTCGGCATGGCCGACATTCTCCCCGAGGGGTACCGCCGCCTGCTCGCCAACGCCCTCACCGGCGACCGCTCGCTGCTCGCGCCGCGCCTGGAGGCCGACGAGAACGGCTTCCCGCTGCTCGACGCGAACACGACGGATCCCGATCCGCTGGCGAAGGAGTTCCCGGCGCGCCCGATGGGCTGGGTGAGCTGGTGGCCGACCGAGGGGCCGAAGGTCTGCTTCCCGAGCGACGGGAAGAACCTCTGCACGAACTACATCGGCGGAGACTTCAACCCGGAGACCGTGAGCCGGACCGTCGCGGTCGACCCGCAGGTCGGCTGGGAGGTGCAGAAGTTCCTGATCGCCTGGACGCTCGCGTACATCCCCGCGAACGGCAAGACGAACTGGATGGACATGATGCGCATCTACAGGCTCGGCAACGACGCGGATCCCGGGATCGAGCAGCGCGTCGAGTGGCAGGACCCGACGTCCGGGCAGGTCTACTACGCCCGCACGTACGGCATGGAGTGCCTCTTCGGGACCGGCGCGGACAGGGCGTCGTGCGAAGCCTCCGGCGGCAAGTGGGCGCAGAAGGGCATCGCTGCCCGCGTGCTCGAGTACGCCAACGCCCTCACCGCGAAGGGGTACCAGCTCGACACGGCGACGTACGTCGGCAAGCTGGAGCCCGGCGAGCTGGCGCCGGACGGCAGCATCCCCAGCGTCCCCACCGATCCCGCGTACGTCGCCGCGTACGGCAAGGGCTTCAACAAGTACGGCCGCGCGATGCTCACCTACCACCCGGACGGCGTCGCGATCATCGTCAAGGACCCTGCCGTCAAGGACGTGCCCGCGATCGGCCCGCTCAAGGAAGTGCCGGACTGCGATCAGAACGTCAACCCGACCTGCACGCAGCTCACCATCTACAAGAACCACTACGCGTACGAGCTGAAGAGCTACAAGTCGGTGCCCGACTACATGCTCCAGATGATGGCCGAGTTCGGCCTCGCGGCTCCTGACCAGCTCGGCGTCTACGGCGACTGATCCGCGGCTTGTCGCGCCGGGGGCCCCGCGCTGGGCCCCCGACCTCCTCTCCTCGTTTCCCCCTCCAGCTTCGGCGAGCCTCGCGCGCGCGGGCGACTGCCTGCCCCGCGCGCGAGGCGCTCCGCGCAGGCCGTCGGGCCGCCGGCTCGAGCGCCGCCTGCGCCGCCCCGCCTTTCCCGGTCGCACGCGCGCTGCCGCGGCACTACGCTGCCCGCGGCGCGGCGCGCGCCACGGAATGGCCCCCTCCCCCGCCCTCCCCGCCATCGTTCCAGCGCAGCGCTCGGACGCGCGCGCCTTCATGGCCTACCTCATCGAGCACGTGGCCGAGTCCGGGCGGCACGGCGCGCCTCATTTCGCCGTCGCGACGTCGCTGGCCCCCGACGAGGTCGAGCAGAGCGCGCGCGAGCGCTGGAGCAAGCCGCTCGACGAGCCGCTCTGGGGGCGGGCCTGGCTGCTCCTGTCCAGCGAGCCGCGGCCGCGCGTCATCGGGCACATCGAGCTGCGCGGCGGCCGCGTGCGGTCGGAGAGCCACCGCGCCGTCGTCGCGATGGGCATCCTCCACCCCCACACGGGGCAGGGCCACGGCCGGCGCCTGCTCGAGACGGCGATCGCCTGGGCCCGCGACAGGGCGGGCCTCGCCTACCTCGACCTCGGCGTCTTCTCCAACAACGAGCGCGCCGTGCGGCTCTACACGCGCATGGGCTTCGTCCCCGCCGGCACCCGCGACGACGCGTTCCGGGTCGAGGGCGCCATCCTGGACGAGATCCAGATGACGCTCGCGCTCCGCGCGCCCGAGGCGCGCGCGGCGGGGCAATCAGAGCAGGCAGAGCAGGCAGGGCAACCAGGGCAACCAGGGCAAGGGTCGCGCTGAGCCGCTGCGAGGGGCCCCGGGCCGGCCCGCGAGGCCGGGCGGGCTCCCGGGGAGCGCTGGAGGGTACACGCCGCCGCGCAGATGGGTCATGAGGACACCGCCGTCCGGACGCCCGTCCGCCGCCCCGACAATCGCCGCCGCGGACCGCCCGCGGTCCTCCCCCGCAGTCCATCGCCATCGAGAGCCACCATGCGCCGCTCGCCGCTCCTGCCGATTTTCCTGACCGTCTTCGTCGACGTCCTCGGGCTGACGCTCGTCCTGCCGCTGCTGCCGTTCTACGCCGAGCACTTCGGCGCCAGCGAGCTCGTGGTCGGCGTGCTCGCGGCGAGCTACGCGGTCTGCCAGCTCGTCTCCGGGCCGATCCTCGGGCGGATCTCCGACCAGGTGGGCCGCAAGCCGACGCTGCTCGCGAGCCAGACCGGCACGTTCATCGGGTTCCTGGTGCTCGGCTCGGCGAGCTCGCTCTGGATGCTCTTCGTGGGGAGGATCATCGACGGCCTCACGGCCGGAAACCTGACGATCGCGCAGGCGTACATCAGCGACGTGACCCGGCCGGAGGAGCGCACGCGGGCGTTCGGCCTGATCGGCATCGCCTTCGGCTCGGGGTTCCTGCTCGGCCCCGCGATCACGGGGGAGCTCGCGAGCCGGTTCGGCTACGGGGCCCCGGCCCTCGGCGCTGCCGCGCTGTCGCTGACGTCGATCGCCCTGACCGCCACGCTGCTGCCCGCGAAGCCGATCGCGCCGGCGGCCGCGCCCGGGGCGGCGGAGGCCGGAGCCGCCCGATCGGCGTCCGACGTCCGCGTCGGCCGCGGGGACGCCTTCCGCCGCTTCTTCGAGCGGCCGCTCGCGCGGCGCCGGCTGCTCGAGTTCTTCGCCTTCTCCCTCTCGTTCTCGACGCTGATCGGCGGCCTCGCGCTGTTCCTCGAGCGGCGCTTCGCGTTCGGCGTCAAGGAGACGGGCTACATCTTCGCCTTCTCGGGCCTCATCGGCGGGAGCATCCAGGGCGGCCTGCTCGGCCGGCTGGCGAGGCGGTACGGCGAGCAGCGGCTCGCGGTTGTCGGCTTCGCCACGATGGTGATCGGCTACGGCCTGCTCGGCGCGGCGTACGGGCTGCCCGTGCTGCTGCTGCTCGTCGCTGTCGGGGCGTTCGGCTCCGCGGTCGTGCGGCCGAGCATCACCACGCTGCTCACGAAGAGCGTCGGCCGCGACGAGCAGGGCGCGGCGCTCGGCGTGAGCCAGTCGCTGGCGAGCATCTCGCAGATCGTGGGCCCCATCGGCGCCGGCTGGCTGATCCAGCACCGGGCGCTCACGGCGTACGGCCTGATGGCGGCGGCCTTCGCCGCCGTCGGCCTCTTCCTCGGCGCGCAGAAGATCCCCGCCGGCGAGCCGGTCGAGCTCTGAGCGGCGCGCTCAGGCGCGCGCCCCCCTCACGAAGGGCAGGACGGCCTCGACGAGCTGCGGCGCGGCGTCGTCGGGCTTGCGGGGGTTGAACCAGGCGAACGGCTCGACGAGGCGCGACGGGCGCAGGCCGAGCTCGCCGCGCGAGCACTCGACGAGGAGCGACAGCGCCCCGTGGCGATCGTGGAGCCAGTCGATCTCCAGGCCCGCCTTGCGGATGCCCCAGGCGAAGCGGACGTACGACATGGCGCGGTACGGCCTGCGGTCCGCGGCGCGCGCGACGCGCAGGGCGAACGCGCGGTGCTCGGCGGCGTCGGCGACGGGCCAGAGGCTGTGCGCCGGCGGGTACAGCACGGCGCCGCCGGCGCTGTGCAGCGACAGGGCGCGATCGATCCGGCGCGAGGACAGCGCGTGCGCGATGGCCTCGACCTCGGGCTCGCTCGCGGGGCGGCTCCCGGGCGACGAGACGAGCCCGACGAGGCGCTGCACGAGGCCGCGCTCGTACCATCCGGCGTCGAAGTTCCGGTTGAGGTCGACGCCGCGGGCGTTGCCGCGCACGTACCGGCGGCGCCCGACGCGGAGGTTCATCTCGACGCGGAGGAGCCCGTCGGGGTTCACGATCGGGACGGCGAAGATCGACCGGCCGCCGAGGTCCTCGGCCGCGAGGCGCTCGAGCAGCGCGAGGTGGGTCTCGACGCCGATCCACTCGAGCGGGTGGATCCCGGACAGGATCACCGTCGTCCGCGCGCGCTCGCGCGGCCCTGCGCCGCCGGGGCCGCGCCGGTC
>NZ_JEMA01000496.1 GCF_001589285.1 Sorangium cellulosum
GGGCGCCTGTCTCGCGGTGCGCGTCGAGCGGGCGGAGGGCCCTCCGGACGGCCTCGAGCGTCGCGGGGTCGTCCTCGTCGACCATGCCGGCGACCTTGGTCGCATAGCTCACGATGGCCGACTGGATGGCGCGCACCACGGTGGCGAGGTTCGATGTCGCCGCGGCCTCCTTCTGGAGCCTGTCCCTCACCATCACGTCGTAGCGTGGCAGGACATTGCCGATCTGCTCGAGGAACTCGGGCCCGACGAGCGCGTCGATCTCCGGCTGGAGCTCCGCTTCCTGGATGTGCTCGACGATGGAGGCCATGACCGTGTTCTGCGCGGCGTACTCGGCGGTGAGGAACGACAGGCCGTCGTCTCCGAAGAGCTCCTTGACGAGCTCTCCCGCGCGCCGCGCCTTCGGGAATCGCTCTGCGGGGAGCATCGCGTACGCGACGAGGCGCATGCGCAGCGCCCCGAAGCTCGCGTCGGCCTCCCGGTCGAGCACCCGCACGTCGTCCTCGGACAGGGCGCCGTTCTCGCGGCGGCGCGCGGTGAGCGCCTTCTGGCCTGCCTCCGCGGCGGCCTTCAGCTTCGTGCACGCCTTGGCGACGTTCTCCGGCGCCGCCTCGGGACAGGCTGCGACAAGCGCGTTGGCGAGGGTCACGCCATTGGCGATGTTGATGATGGGAGCGCGAACATACACCGAAGCATCGAACGTTTTGTCCATCGTGCGACCCTATGAACGCGGGTATCCAGAGTCCAGCGCTCGGGTCGTCGTCAACGTGCTCTCGAGCGCTGATGTGGCGCCGAGAGCACGATGACGACGCGAGCGGTGGAGCGCTGGAGGCACGCCCGGGAGGGTTGCCGGACAGGTCGGCGACGCGGAGATGATGCCCGGAAGGTTCCCCAGCACGTTGCCGACCTGCCCGGAGATGCCCCGGGGCCTGCTGGAACGAAGCGTCGTCGTGCTGGCGCTGGCCGATCGGATTCCTTTTGGAGGTCGTCGACCTGCTGGAAAAGCCGGCGGGCTTCCCGGAAGGGGGCGCGGCAGGTTGCGGAGGCCTCGACGGGTCCAGCGCCCTCCGAGGTGGGGGGCAGCCTTGCTGGCGAACGACGCCGGCGCGGGCTCTCCCACACACGAGGTTGTGCGCTACCCGAACGGATCGTCGTCGTGGTGCCATCCGGGCGCCTCTCGGCGCCGACACGCCCGAAGCCGTCGACCTGCCACGCCGTGACGCGCTGATTCGGGCCGACCCGCTTGAGGAGCACGTCGAACGCGTCGTCGTACACCACGATCGTCGTATGCCCGGCCGCGTTCACGTGCTTCTCGGGGAAGATGCCCTCGTCGTCGAGCTCCGTGCTGGATGTCCGCCGGTGGCCGAAGGCGTCCTCCGCCGTGATGGCTGTGATGTTGCCGAAGTCATCGCGCGTGTAGGTGAGCTTCAGCTTCGTGTCAGGCAGGCCGTCGTCGCTGTCGGTGGACTCGGTATCTACCTCGCCGTAGATCGTCGTGGTCCGCGTGAGGCTCCGGCACTGCGATGTCCCGGCCGCTCGGCAGCCCGGGAGCCCAGCGCGATGTGTGCCGGACGTGCCCCGCGAAGGAATCGAGTGAAACGCAGTGGCGCATCGCTGAGGCCGTTCTCCGTCGTGTCCCAAGGCCACGTTGCGTCAGGCGATCAGCGGATTCGAGCGGCTGTCGGCCCGCCACCTGCTTGCAAACGCAACGATCACGTCTTGAAGCGGTGTCCTCTTCGATTGTCGCTCGGCTTCCTCGATGCACGCGGAGCATCTGTCGGCGTCGCCGAGCTTTCGCCAGATTACGGCGGCATAGGCCATCCGCAATGCCTGAGCACGAGGGTCCACCAACTCGTCGGCTCCTGTGCACGTGGAAGAGAGAAAATCCGCGACCTGGTGCTCGGATTCGAATCGTCCAAGAAATGGAATCATCGAGTCTGTTGTCCTCATGGCGACGTCCCGTTGAACCTTGGTGTGTTCGTCCGTGTCGTCGGAGTCGCCAAGCTCCCACCAGATGTCGAGCCGCGACGCCGTGAGCATGCCAATTCTCACGCTAATGCAGCAATCCGTCAGCTTGGGCTGGGCCGGTTCAGGAAGGTTTCGGAAGGTTGATGTTACGTGCGAGACATGCACGCCGCAGTTGAGGGTGAAGCTCACCCGGTTGCCCTCGTTCCATCGTGAGCGCTGCGTATTTACAACATGCGAAACGTCGCCGATCCGTCGGATATAGTCATCGCCCCGCTGCTTGAATCCATAAGGCGTTAGTGCGCCGGAGAGCGCTTCGTGAATAATCTTGTTGATGCGGTTCTTTGTCATGATCGCCTATGGCTCGTAATAGATTATTCGGCCCTTCTTGCCTGTCGCACGTTCATAGCGCGTCATTTGTCGCCTGCCTGCAGCTCGCCCGCTGGGCGTATTGGGTTTCAGCTCGATTGGATGGCCCTTGGGGGTAATCGCGTCAGGGACGACTGTCTTTCCCGTCGCTGGATCCACCAAACGCGGTTCGGCTTGCCACCCAGGCTTCGCTTTCACTTTCACCGCAAACTCTCGATGAACCGACCTGCCACGAACAGCCGTCGCACTATCTCCTCCTCTCGCGGCAGGTGCGGCCGCCTGCGGGGCGGTGACTTCCGACCCCTGCGACATCAGCGCCTGCGACAGCCCCTGGATCCCCGCCGCGATGTTGCCGACCCCACCGACGACGAGCCCGGTCGACACGACGATCGCAGGCACACCGATCGCGGCACCGACNACGATCGCAGGCACACCGATCGCGGCACCGACGCCGGTGGCGCTCGTGATGCCCCC
>NZ_JEMA01000497.1 GCF_001589285.1 Sorangium cellulosum
GCCGGCGCGCCCGGTCGCGGTCTCGCGTCGGCGAGCGCCGTCGGCGCGGCCGAAAGCGGCTATGATGCCGCCGCTGATTTGCCGCCGGCCGGTGCCGGCGGCTCCGCGAGGCGTCCTCGCCCGCAGCAGAGCGACGAAGGAGGATCTACCGAGATGACAGGACATGTATCGAAGGTGCTGCGGCTCGCCGTCGTGGCGTTTGCGTGCGCGATGATGGCGGGCTGCGGCGGCCCGCTGCGCTACACGCCGCAGGGCATAGGGAAGGCGCCGGGCGCCGACGCCGTGATCGTGGCCGACGTCAACTTCGACGCGGCCATGACCCGCCTCGACATCACCGCGAAGAACCTTCCGCCGCCGGATCGCCTCGAGGCGACGAGCTCCGCCTACGTCGTCTGGGCGCGCCCGGACAGCGACTCGCCGTGGCAGCGGGTCGGCGCGCTCAACTTCGACGCCGACGACCGCACCGGCAAGCTCAAGGACGTGAGCGTGCCGCTCACCCGGTTCGAGCTCGTCATCAGCCTCGAGAAGAACAGCAATCCCGGGTCACCGTCCTCGGAGCTCGTCTTCAAGCAGGACGTCGAATACTGACGGGCCGCGTCTCCGCCGGACGGGCGGGGCTCGGCGGATGCCTGGTGAGGTACCGGCGGATGCCTGGCGAGGTACCGGCGGATGCCTGGCGAGGCGCCGGCGGATGCCTGGCGAGGCGCCGGCGGATGCCTGGCGAGGCATCGCCGGATGCTCCGCGCGGCGGTGCATGAACCTCGGCCTGGGGTGAACGGACGGCAGCGCTGGGAGGGAGGATGCCTGACCAGCCGCCGCCGGTGGTAGGCGTGGACGGTGGGGCTGCTCTGGGGAGCCCGCGGCGCCGTCAGATCGGCTCGGGCGCCGCCGGCTCAGGCCTCGGCGCCTCGGGCTTCTTCGCCTTGCGCGCCTGCTTGGTCATCGCCCGGAAGTCGTCGAGGACCGGCGCCAGGATGGCTCGGAAGCTCGCGTTCTGGCGGGCGATCGTGCGCGCCAGATCGAGCGCGGCGAGGCCCGGACCGATGACCATCTCGGCGGTGGCGAGGACGTCGTCGTCGAGGTGGCGCGCCAGGTCCTCGAGCGCGTCGGCGACCTTCTGCTCGGCCACGGCGCGCTTCAGGCGCCGCTCGAGCAGCTCCACCTCGAACCGCTCCGGGTCATCGCCGTCGTCCTGGTCCCCGAGCACGTGGAACGATCGCGCGAGCGCGCTGTCCTTGCCGTCCTTCGGGCGCAGGAGCGCAAACAGCTTGGCGAGCGGGGGCCCCAGCACACCGAGGCTGCGGCCGACGCTGCGCTTGCGCCGGCCCTCCTCGAGGCGCTCGAGACCAGGCCAGAGCGATCGGATGGCCTCGATGTGCTGGAGCGTCTTCTCGACGCGCTCCTCGATCTGGGCAGCCGAGAGCTGATCGACGTCCGTGGGGTCTTGCACAGGTTGCTTGGGCATGAACTGACCTCCTTGGTTGTGTGCGCGCCGAAAGCGGCGCGCGTGAATCCAGGGAAGCTACGTGGAGGTCTCTGTCAGAGGCAATCCGCTCGGCGCGACGGAGATTTGCTCAGCCGCCCGAAGGCGCGTCGCAGCAGCGGATGGAGTCATTCGCGAGATACGGCTCGGTAACCCGATCGCCGCCGGTCGCCTCGCAAGCGCCCTCTCGGTCCACCACAGCGGTCGCGCTGAAGGCGGTGAGAGCCTTGCGGGCGCGTCAGGCGGCAGTGCTGGTGGAGGCGCGGAGCGGCTCGGCGGCGGGGAGCTCGCGCTCCCTGGCGGCGGGGACGAGCTTGGGGGCGGTCTTGAGGTGGGTGACGTACAGGGTGAGGCCCGTGAAGGTGATGCCGCCGAGCATGTTGCCGACGACTGTCGGGATCTCGTTCCACACGATGTAGTCCATGACCGAGAAGTTGCCGCCCATGAGCATGGCCGAGGGGAACAGGAACATGTTCACCACGGAGTGCTCGAACGTCATCGCGAAGAACAGCATGATGGGCATCCACATCGCCGTCACCTTGCCGCCGACGGTGTTGGAGATCATCGCGCCGACCACGCCTGTCGAGACCATCCAGTTGCAGAGCACGCCGCGCACGAAGAGCGTCAGCATGCCGGCGGCGCCATACTCCTTGTAGCCGAGCGTGCGCGCCTCGCCGATGCCGGAGATGGCCTTGCCGACGGCGCTCGGCTCCGTGGAGAAGCCGAAGGTGAAGACGACCGCCATCATCACGGCGACGGTGACGGCGCCGGCGAAGTTGCCCACGAAGACAAGGCCCCAGTTGCGCAGGACGCCGCCCAGGGTGACGCCCTTGCGGCGATCGATCAGCGCCAGCGGCGACAGCACGAACACACCCGTGAGCAGATCGAAGCCCAGCAGGTACAGCATGCAGAAGCCGACCGGGAACAGCATCGCGCCGATGATCGGGTAGCCCGTCTGCTGGGTGACCATCACCGCGAAGACGGCGGCGAGCGCGAGCAGCGCGCCGGCCATGTAGGCTCGGATCAACGTGTCCCGGGTCGACATGAGGACCTTGGACTCGCCCGCATCGACCATCTTGGTGACAAATTCTGTCGGCGCCAGATAGGACATAAGCTTGGCTTTCCTCCGTGAAGACGTGACTGGCGATAGGACTCGAGCTTGGCGCGCCCGCCCCTGGCAGGCCGCGCCGCGCTGGCCGGCGCTGCCTGGGCGGCAGCGCGAACGGATCGCCCCGGCGTGCGCCGGAGCGATGGAGCTCCGTCGACGTGCCGTGGAATGTAAACGTGGCTGCGTTTCGTCAGTGTTTCCGTCGACGATCGGTATCTGATTTGTCGAGAGGCGAGTCCTGGGGCCGCCCCTCGCTGTGCCCGTAGGCCGCCACGAAGCCGTCCACCAGGTTCTCGAGGAACGGTTGCATCGGCAGCGGCCGGCAGGTCGTGCCCGAGAGCCCGTGCTGGTGGAGGAGCGCCACGAGGAGCGGCGACAGGAACGCGAGCGCGGCCGTGCGCACCGACAGCTCGTCCTCGGGATCGAGGCGCGCCTCGCCGCGGCGCGCGTGCACGCGCAGGCGCTCCTCCATCGCGCGCACCATCGGCTCGAGCACCCCGTCCAGGTAGCCGGGGCCGGCGACAGCGTCGAAGAGCCCCGCCGCCATCCCGGCCGAGAAGAGCTGCCCGACCCCCGTCGGCACCCACACAGCCGCAAGGCGCGACCCGAGCCCGAGCAGCGACTCGCGCAGGCCGAGATCGCCGGGCTCCGCCACCGTCGCGATGTACTGCGCCGCGCTCGTGCGCACCGTCCGCAGCGCCTCGGCCACCGCGCCCGATCGATCGCCGAAGTAGTGCTTGATCGTCGATCGACGGCAAGGCCGAGGCCGGATCGCTCGATTTCCGCTGGCCCAACCAGATGAACCGGCACATCCCGATCCCGAACAAGCGCATGATGATGCTCGTCGCCTGCGTCCCCATCGATGGTCAGCGCACCCGCATGCTCATGACCATGGCCCGCGATTTCATGACGAGCCCACTCTTCGACTTCTTCTTCCACCGCATGAACGCGCGCATCGCCTGCGAGGATCGCGCCATCGTCGAGTCCTCCTTCCCTGTCGAGATCCCCCCGGCCGGCGAGGAGCGCTCGGTCCGCACCGACGCCCCCACGCTGATCTTCCGCAAGCGCTACTTCGCCGAGCTGAAGGGCACCTCGAGCGGCACCGACGACGAGCCTTCGGGTCGCCGCGCCCTCCCCATGGTCCGCGGTCCGCTCCCGGTGTCGGGCGGATTCGCGGCTCGATGAGCAGCCTCCTGCCGAGGGCTGCGGCGATGGGATCGTGGAGGAGCTCGACCGACCCGGCTCAGGGCGGCGCCGGCGCAACCCGATTGGGCTTCAGGCCAGGCTGTGGGTCGGTTGCTTTGCGCGCTCCCGATCCTCGTGTCGAGCTCCGCACAGCTAGCTCGGACGCGCTGCTCGCACCAGACGCCTCTTCCCCCAGGAGGCCTAGCTGGAAGGGCTCCACTTCGAAGATGCGCGCACCAATCGTCGCGAGGAGACGCTCCAGTCGCACGAGCCAGGGATCCGTCTGCGCATCGAGAGGATACGAAAGCCCATATGCAGCCTCGAGCATCCCGGAGGGAATCGAGAGGTCAAGCCGATCGGAGCCCGCTTCTTCCCGAACGAACCACGACAGGCAGCCGAGCTCCACATCGTCGAACCTCAAGCACCCCAGGAGAGGCGAATGGTGAAGCACAGGCACAATCGGATCAGAGCCGAACTCGTACCCAGGTGATGCCGAAGCGATCCTCGAGCATCCCGTGGAGGGGCGTCCATCCCGACGGCGCCAGAGGCTGCGCGACGGTCGCGCCAGGAGAGAGCTTCTCCCAGCGCTCGGTGATCTCCTTGGCCGAGTCGCCGCGGACCGAGACAAAGAACGCGTTCTTGCCTTGCTCCCACGGCATGCGGGGAGATGTGACGACGGGCCCGCGCGGCGGGACGGCGATCACAGCCCTGTGTAGATGGTGGCGAAGGAGGCGGCCTCGCCGCGGAGCAGCAAGCCGATCCGCGGGTTCGGTACCTTGAATGTGTGAATCCTGGCGTTGCGCACGTCGAGCACCGCGAAGGCGCCGCCCGGGGTGCTCTCGGCGAGGCCGTTCATCAAGAGGTTCAGCACGACCGACACGCGCTTGGACGACAGCGGCTCCCCGCGAAAATACATCTTGATCACGTGAGGCGTCCCGTCGATGACGAGCCCGAGCTCCGGATTGACGTTGATCTCGAGATCGCCGAGGCGGTATGTCGCCGCGGGCGGCTCGAACCACGTCATCTTCCCGGAGGCGAGGAACTTGCGGTATCCATCGACGACCGAAGGATAGATGCNCCGGAGGCGAGGAACTTGCGGTATCCATCGACGACCGAAGGATAGATGCGGCGGCGCCGCTCGTCGTGCTGGGC
>NZ_JEMA01000498.1 GCF_001589285.1 Sorangium cellulosum
CCGGGCCCGCGGCGCGCGTCCCGTCGCGCGTCGTCCACGTCTGCACGGACGCGGCCCTCGCGGCGGACGTGCGCCGCGCCGCGCCCGCCGGATCGCGCGTCCTCGCGCTCGCCGTCGAGGCGGCCCCGGACGCCGGCCCCGACGGCGCGGGGATCCCGTCGCTCGACGGCCGCGACGAGGCGCGGCTGAGCGCGTCGTTCGCGGCCCTCTCCCCGGACGACGTCGATGCGGTCGTCGTGCTCACCCGCGCCGCGGACGCGCGGGCGTTCGTCGACGGCGCGCCCGGCGCGTACAGGCCTGCCCTGCGCGCGCTGTTCGGCGCGGCGCGCCGCTACCACGACGCCATCGCGCGCGGCGAGGTGTCCTTCGCCGCCGTCGTCGTCGGGGCCGTGGACGCGGCCGCGCGGCTCGCGCCGCTCACCGGCGCGGTCGGCGGCTTCGTGAAGTCGCTGGCGCGCGAGCTGCCGGGCGGCGACGTGCGGGTCGTCCACACCGACGCGCGGGACGCCGCCGCGGCGCTCCGCGCGCTCTCCGACGAGTGGCGGCGCGCCCGGCCGGCCGTGCCCGAGGAGGTGGTCGATCTCGGCGGCGCGCGGCACTCGGTCCNCCCGAGGAGGTGGTCGATCTCGGCGGCGCGCGGCACTCGGTCCAGCTCGCCCGCGCCTCGTCGGCGCCCCCGGCGCGCGCGCTCCCGCCCCTCGGCGCCGGTTCGGTCGCGCTCGTGACGGGCGGGGCGCGCGGCATCACGGCGCAGTTCGTCGAGGGCCTGCTCGAGCGCTTCGGCTGCCGCGCCGTGCTCCTCGGCCGCTCGCGGCTCGAGGACGCCCCGCCGCGCACGCTCGCGATGACCGACGCCGAGCTCGACGCGTACGAGCGGGACTTCTACGCCGAGTCGCTGCGCGCCGAGCGGGGCGTGAAGATGGCCGCGCTGCGCGAGCGCTACGCGCGCATCCGGGCGGCGCGCGAGGCGCACCGCGTCCTCTCCCACCTGCGCGGGCGGGGCGGGAGCGTGGACTACCACGCCGTCGACGTGACCCGCGGCGAGGACGTCGACCGCGCCGTCGCCGCCGTCGCGGCGGCGTACGGCCGGGTCGACCTGGTCGTGCACGGCGCCGGCATCCAGGTGTCGAGCCGGCTCACGTCGAAGTCGCTGGAGCTGTTCGAGCGGATCGTCGACACGAAGCTCGCCGGCCTCTCCCACCTCCGCCGCGCCCTCGCGCGCCACCTGCCCGACGCCCGCCCGCACGTCCACCTCGTCACGTCGGCGTTCAGCGTGCTCGGCAACGACGGGCAGCCCGACTACGGCGCGGCCAACGAGGCGATGAACCGCGCCGCCGCGTGCCTCGCGGCCGAGCCGGACGCCGGCCCGTGGTCCACCATCGCGTGGCTCGGCTGGAACGGCGTCGGCATGACGGCCGGGTCCGAGTACAGCGCGCTCGGCGCGGCGCGCGGGCTCCGCGGCATCGAGGCCGAGGAGGGCCGGCGCCTCTTCCTGGAGCTCGCGGCCGACAGCCCGGTGGGCGCGGCCCAGGTCCTGCTCACCGACAGCGAGATCGAGCGCTTCGCCCCGCGCATCGCGGCGGCGGGCGCGGCGGCCATCGCCCCGGCGGGCGCGCCCG
>NZ_JEMA01000499.1 GCF_001589285.1 Sorangium cellulosum
CCGGAAGGCGTTGAGCACTCCTCGTCCGCGTGCAGGTGTCGACGGCGACGGGGCCGATCCCCGCCGTGATGCCGGAAGGCGTTGAGCACATTACATTGATGGTCACTTTGCGCGATGTAAGATGCCGATCCCCGCCGTGATGCCGGAAGGCGTTGAGCACTCCGCAGCCTCCTCGTTGTCCGCGCGGACGTAGGAGCCGATCCCCGCCGTGATGCCGGAAGGCGTTGAGCACCTCCCGACGCTCGACCGGGAGGAGGTGCAGGCCGACCGACCCCCGCCGTGATGCCGGAAGGCGTTGAGCACGTGCGGCGGATGCCTCGGCGCTGGTACTGCACCACCCGATCCCCGCCGTGATGCCGGAAGGCGTTGAGCACAGCGGCTGCGCGTTCACCGTGCGCGGCCTCTGGCGCCGCTCCCCGCCGTGATGCCGGAAGGCGTTGAGCACCGCCACCACCCGTCGTCGTCGTAGCCCATCACCGCACCGCCCGTCGCCGTGATGCCGGAAGGCGTTGAGCACGCGTGACGCTACTCCTTGGCCGGGGGCGCATCCGCCGCTCCCCGCCGTGATGCCGGAAGGTGTTGAGCACACGGCGGCCAGCGAATCCACCGGGATGCTCATCTCCCGCTCCCCGCCGTGATGCCGGAATGCCGGAAGGCGTTGAGCACGCGTCCGCGGCGGCATCCCGCGCGAGGAGCTCCGCCCGCTCCACGCCGTGGTGCCGGAAGGCGTTGATCACCTCTTCACCCCCATCTGCCGCGGCTGCCTGCACGGGGCGCTCCCCGCCGTGATGCCGGAAGGCATTGAGCACTGGCCGTACGCGTAAAGCGCCCCTGCCCGTGACCCGACCCCCGCCGTGATGCCGGAAGGCGTTGAGCACATCGACGGCTGCGCCGCGCCAGCGCCGCCGCGAACCCGAACCCCGCCGTGCTGCCGGAAGTCAACTTGGTAAATCTGCGCCTCGTCGGCGCCGCGGATGGGTGCGACACGGACGTGGCACCCGGGTAGGCGCGTCGCCCAGAACGCGACCAGCGGCCGCGCGCGCCGGGCCGCGCCACGAGCAGCAGAATTTCGTCGTGACGCGTCCGTGGCGGTCGCGTAGGGCGCTGGTCACCTCAGTACGGAAGAACATCAGCCGGCTGCCCCGTGGAGCGCGCTCGGTCTCGCCTTGCTGCGCTCCAGCGCGGACGGCGGAATGTCGTTATCGACACAGCGTAATCCCAGCTGCGCGTGCATGCCGGCCGGGCACGGATGCCCTGACGAATGCCTTGAGCTCATCATAGCCAAGGGATATCGACTCCAGAACAGCGGTTGACTCGGGCTGCCGTGCCATGGCCTCCTCGGTGCGAGGGAGGCTGCGATGGCGCCCATTCTCCGACGCGTTCTCCGGACAATCATCCCGCCATTTATGTTTCTCGCGTGCGTGCTCGCGCAGGGGGGATGCCAGTGTATCTTCGACGGCCCGCCCCTGGAGCCGCCTCAGGNTATCTTCGACGGCCCGCCCCTGGAGCCGCCTCAGGGCGTCGTCGCCTGCCGGACCCAGGGCGCACACGGCCCTGCCACCCCCCGCCCGGCGCCGGAGGTCGAGATCGTCGCCGCCGGCA
The DNA here is from genome assembly GCF_001589285.1 of Sorangium cellulosum. Taxonomy (GTDB): domain Bacteria; phylum Myxococcota_A; class Polyangia; order Polyangiales; family Polyangiaceae; genus Sorangium; species Sorangium cellulosum_G. The sequence continues at coordinate 1,603 of NZ_JEMA01000499.1, forward strand.
CGATCCCGGGGACGTTCTCCATCTCGATCACCGGGGAGGCCGTGTACACGATGGACCTGACCACCGTGCCCTCCCGCGGGGGCATGGGACCAAGGCTCCAGCTCGTCTATCGCAGC
>NZ_JEMA01000500.1 GCF_001589285.1 Sorangium cellulosum
GTCGCTCGCGGGGGCGTCCGACGGGGCCGTGCGCGCCGCGCTCGGCGAGATCGCGCACGACGAGGCGCAGCACGCCGAGCTCGGGTGGCGCGTTCTCGCCTTCTGCCTCGCCGAGGGCGGCCGCGAGGCGCGCGAGGCGATCGGCGACGCGATCGCCGGGCCCGCGCCCGCGCCGCCCGGGGACCACGTGGAGGTCGAGGGCGAGCGGGAGGAGACGCAGGCCTTCGGGCAACTCCGGCGCGCGCAGGCCGACGCCGCCTGGGACGAGACGTGGGCGGCGGCGCGGCGCGACGGGGAACGGATGCTCGCCGCGGCGTGAGCGGCGGCGGCGAGCGCGCGCGAGAGCCCGTCCTGTGATGGCACGCGGGCGATGTGGCGTGTCGGACACGCGGGTCGATGTGGCGTGTCAGAGGGGCAGACAGGAAAGCAGCTCTTGCGTGCACAACGACCGTGCACGTCGCACCCTGGAATCCCAGGGTGCACCCCTTGCTGACGTCTCTACCGTCGTCGCGCCTGCGCGGCGCACGAGCTCAGGGCGAGAAACCCCAGGGGACCACCGCCCGGCGCACCGTCCTCGTTGTCTCGGCGCCGGAATAAACATGCGTGTGGAGATGGCCCTGGTGCCGCTCGCACCAGAGCGTCGCCCCGCCGCTCTGGTTGCGCGCAGCGAGGCAATCCGGGCAGGGCGGCTCGATCTCGGGGACGCGCCAGGAATCGTCGTGGTGCTTGTTCCGGACGACGCAGACGGGGCACCCCGCGGTACGCACGACGCGCTCGGCGACCGAGCCGAGCACGAGGCGCTGTACGCCCGTGCGCCCGTGCGTGCCCATCACGATCAGATCCGCGTCGATGTGCGCCGCGAGCCAGACGATCTCACGCGCCGGTTCGCCCGTGAGCAGGTGCGTGACCACGCGCTGGACGTGCGCGGGCCGCGACGGCACGGCGAACTCGTTGACGGCGCTGGTCGCGAGCTCCTGGAGCCGCGTCGCGGCGTCCCTGTCCGCCACCGTCACCACATGAACCTCGCCGCCCGTCTCCTCCGCGTTCGCCAGCCACAGCGCGCGGAGGAGCACGCCGCGGCTCGCCGGCGAGAGATCGATCGCCGCCAGGACGTTGAACGGTCGCGCTTCGCTCGAAGGTCTCGACTCCATCGGTTCCTCCCTTGGAATGTCCTCGTGGACGAACCGCGACCACGCAACGTCCGTGCCCCGCGCGGCCGTCCCCGCGCTCAGCTCGCCGCCGGGCCGGCCTTCCGCTGCGCGCTGTCGCAGACCCAGCGGACCACGCCCGGGAGCACGCCCTGCGCGATCGCGCTCACGCGCGAGCCGACGTCGGGGTAGATCTCGAACCGACCGCGGGCCATGCCGTCGGCCATGCTGCGCGCCACCGCGTCCGGCTCCAGCGTCTTCACGTTGCCCGCGATGGCCTTCGTCTCCGCGGGCTTGTGCTGGTTCTCGAACGCGAGCTGCGGCGTGTCGGTGTCGGGCGGCATGCACACGCTCACCCGGACGCCGTGCGGCCACATCTCCGCGCGCAGCGCCTGCGAGAGGCCGATCAGGGCGAACTTGCTCGCCGCGTAGGGCGTGTAGCCGTAGATGCCGATCACCCCCGCCAGCGACGAGACGTTGAGCACATGGCCGCTGCCGCGCGCCACCATCGCCGGCAACACCGCCTTGCAGAGGTGGACGGCGCCGAAGAAATTCACGTCCATCATGCTCCGGAACTCCTCGATCGGCAGATCGAGGAAGCGCCCCGGCATCACGGCCCCCGCGTTGTTCACGAGGTGATCGATCGGCCGCTCGGCGAGCCTCGACTCCATCGCCCGCGCGACGTCCTCCGCCCGGCTGATGTCGAGCTCGAGGACGTCGACCCGCGCCGACGGGTGCTCGCGCCGGATGCCCACAGCCGCCTCGTCGAGGAGGGCGCGGCGGCGCGCGACAAGCGTCACCGCGGCGCCGTAGCCCGCGACGAGCCGCGCGAACGAGAGGCCGATGCCGCTCGAACCGCCGGTGACGAGGACGCTCTTGCCCTGGAAGTAAGTTCGGGTGTCCATGCAGGGGCGGAACCTACTCCAGGACAGCGCCCGACGCGAGGCGATCGCGCGGCGCGCGGAAGCACGTCAGCGCGCCCGGCAGCTCAGCGCCCGCGCCGCCGCTCCTTCAGCGCGTCCTTCAGCAGGCTGCCGGCGGCGGTGCCGATCGTCTCGACCCCGATCCTCGCGGCCGCCGTCGACGCCGCCTCGACGGCCCCTCGAAGCGCACGACGGGTCTTCTTCATGACGGCTGAACGAGCTCGACCTCCGGGTGAGCTCTCCCCGAGACGCCATTGGCCAGCTTCGACACGCCCAGCGAGCTCGCCCAGGCCTTCACCTTGCCGGCCACGGTCGTGCAAGCGCTGGACAGATAGCCTCTCACCTTGCCGCTGTACAAACCGGCCGTGAACACAGCAGCGAGGCTCGTCACGGCGACCACGGGCTTGAGGACCTTCCGACCGAGCTTGCCGAGCTTCTTCTTTTGCTTCTTGGACAGCTTCGTCTTCATGCCGATGAGGCCAGCACGCTGCATGCCATGCATTGGAATTTGAAATGCTGTGACAGCGGTGACGAGCTATCGTGACGCGCGCCCGTGACCAGGGCATTATGCCTCACTGTGGTGAAAATGCGCTGCCTCCGGATCGCACCCGCATCGAGGCCGAGGCTGCCCGCCGGGATGCGTGACGCCTGCCACCTGCGCCCACCCCACGGCGGCCGGGCGAGCCGGCGCGCGCGTCAACCACGCGCGTGCGGCGTGATGTTGTTCAGCTCACATGAGCTGGCCGAGCTCCGGTCCCCGCCGCGCCGCTCGCGCGCGGCCGCTCCGGGCGGAGCCGCTGGCGATCGGCGGCGAGTTCGTTTACTCACCGTTGTAAGCAGGCTCATGCGAGGTCTCAGGTAAGACGGGGCGCCGAGATGCGCGTGGGAGATGTCATCGACCGTCGCTTCCAGATCGAGCGCCTCGCCAGCTCGGGGGGGATGGGCGACGTCTACCGCGCCGTCGATCTGACAACGAACGAGACGGTGGCGCTCAAGGTCCTGCAGCGCCGGGGGCTCCAGGAGGCGGTCCGGTTCGCGCGCGAGGCCGAGGCGCTCGAGGCGCTCACCGCGCTGCGGCACCCGGGCATCGTGCGCTACATCGCGCACGGCGCGACCGAAGCGGGGCAGCCGTTCCTCGCGATGCAGTGGCTCGCCGGCGAGACGCTGACCGAGCGCCTCGCGCGCAAGCCGCTCACGATGAGCGAGAGCCTCGCGCTCGTCTCGACGCTCGCCTCGACGCTCGGCGTCATCCACCGCGCGGGCCTCGTCCACCGCGACCTCAAGCCGAGCAACCTGCTGCTCCCCGGCGGCGCGGTCGAGGGGGTCACCCTCATCGACTTCGGCGTGGTGCGCCTCGGCACCATCGACCGGCACCTCACCATGCCCGGCACGATGCTCGGCACCCCGGGCTACATGGCGCCGGAGCAGGCCCGCAGCGAGCCGGTCATCGACGCCCGCGCCGACGTCTTCTCGCTCGGCTGCGTGCTCTTCAAGTGCCTCACCGGGCGCTCGGCGTTCCAGGGCGCCGACGGGCTCTCGGTGCTGATCAAGGTCATCCTCGAGGATCCGCCGCGCCTGCGGGAGCTGCGCGGGGACATCCCCGAGGCGCTCGACGACCTCGTCGCGCGCATGCTCGCGAAGGCGCCCCAGGCGCGGCCCCGCGACGGCGACGCGGTGGCGGCCGAGCTCCTCGCGCTCGACGAGCTCGGCGCGGGCGCTGTGAGCAGCCGCCCCATGAACACGGTGCGCGGCAGCGAGATCACGACGAACGAGCGCAAGATGATGTGCATCGTGCTCGCGCGCGACGTGACCGGCGACGCCGAGGCGACGCGCTCCCAGGAGGAGGACCTCGAGCGCAGCAAGGCGCTCATCGCCGTCGCCGAGCGGTACCAGGGCGAGCTCGAGATCCTCGAGTCCCGCTCGCCGCTCATCGTGCTCACCGGGGGAGGCGCGCCGACCGACCTCGCGGCGCAGGCCGCGCGCTGCGCCCTCGCGCTGAACGCGCTGCTCGGCTGCGTGCCTGTCGCGCTCGTCACCGGCCGCGCGGAGATCTCCGCGCGGCTGCCTGTCGGCGAGCTCATCGACCGCGCGGTCCACCTGCTGCCGCCCGCGCGCGCGCCCGCCGGCGCGGACGCGGTGCGCATGGACGAGGTGACAGCGGGGCTGCTCGGCTCGCGGTTCGACGTCACGCGCGACAAGGGCGGTCTCCGCCTCCACGGCGAGCGCGAGGCGCTCGCGACGACGCCGCCCCTGCTCGGCAGGCCGACGCCGTGCGTCGGGCGCGACCGCGAGCTCGCGCTCCTCGAGGCAGCGTTCTCGCACTGCGTCGAGGAGTCGACGCCGAGCGCCGTGCTCGTCACCGCGCCCGCGGGCGCCGGCAAGTCGCGCCTGCGCACCGAGCTCCTGCGCCGGCTGCGCGACCGCGGCGAGGAGATCGAGGTGTGGTTCGGGCGCGGCGATCCGATCAGCGCCGGCTCGGCGTTCGCGCTGCTCGCCCCGGCGCTCCGGCGCGCGATCGGCCTGTTCGACGGCGAGCCGATCGAGGCGCGGCAGCGCAAGATCCGCGCGCGCGTGGAGCGGTACGGCCAAGGCGACTCGGCGCGCACGGCGGCGTTCCTCGGCGAGCTCCTCGGGGTGCCGTTCCCCGACGGCGACAGCGTGCAGCTCATGGCGGCGCGGCGCAGCCCGGTGCTGATGAGCGACCAGATCCGCCTCGCCTGGGAGGAGCTGGTCCGGGCCGAGTGCTCGGCGAGGCCGGTGCTGCTCGTGCTGGAGGACCTGCACTGGGGCGATCTGCCGAGCGTGATGCTCGTCGACTCGGCGCTGCGCAACCTCGGCGACCAGCGGCTCATGGTGCTCGCGCTCGGCCGGCCCGAGGTGCACGAGCTCTTCCCGAAGCTCTGGGCGGGGCGCGGGGTGCACGAGGTGCAGCTCTCGGGGCTGCCGCGCCGAGCGAGCGAGCGGCTCGTGCGGCAGGTGCTCGGCGAGGACGTGGCGCCGGAGCTGCTCGCGATGATCGTCGACCGCGCGGACGGCAACGCGTTCTACCTCGAAGAGCAGCTCCGCGCCGTCGCCGACGGCAAGGGCGCCGACCTGCCCGAGACGGTGCTGGCGATGGTGCAGGCGCGCATCGAGGCGCTCGACGTCGAGGCGCGGCGCGTGCTGCGCGCGGCGAGCGTCTTCGGCCAGACGTTCTGGCAGGGCGGCGTCTCGGCGCTCGTGGGCGGGGGGCAGGTGGCGTCGAAGCTCGTCGAGCTGGAGCAGCGCGAGGTGATCGCGCGGCGCGGCGAGGGGAGCCTGCCAGGCGAGGTCGAGTACAGCTTCCAGCACGCGATCGTCCGGGAGGCGGCGTACGGGATGCTGACCGAGGGCGACCGGCGGCTCGGGCACCGGCTCGCGGGCAACTGGCTCTCGCGGGCGGGGGCGGCGGACGCGATGGCGCTGGCGGAGCACTTCGAGCGCGGCGGCGAGCTGTCGCGGGCGGCGTCCGCGTACTGCCGCGCGGCCGAGCAGGCGCTCCGCGCGCAGGACCTCGCGGCGGCGATCGAGCGGGCCGAGCGCGGGATCGCGTGCGGCCCCACGCCGCACACGCTGGGCGCGCTGCGCCTCGTCGAGGCCGAGGCGCACGTGTGGCGCGGGGAGCTCGCGCTCGCGGAGCAGCGCGGGATCGAGGCCGTGGACCGGCTCCAGGCCGGGTCGGCGGCGTGGTTCTCGGCGCTCAAGCAGGTGGCTGTCGCCGCGGGCAAGCTGGGCGGCTTCGAGCGGGTGGAGCGCTGGATGAGCGTGGCGCAGGCCGCCGAGGCGGCGGCGGAGGGCGCGCTCGTGGCGAAGCACATGTGCCTCGGCGAGGGCGCGCTGCTGCTCGTGTTCGGCGGGCGCTACGCGTTCGCGGACGCGCTGATCGAGGCGGTCGAGGGCGACGGGACCGACCTCGCGGAGCGGGAGGTCGAGGTGGCGGCGCGGCTGCACGAGGTGCGGTCGGTGCGGGCGCTCGTGAACGGCGATCCGGGCGCGTGCCTGGCGGGGCTCCGGGCGGCGCTCGCGGCGTTCGAGCGCGCGGGCGACCGCGGCAACGCCTGCGCGGTCCGGATGAACGTGGGCTACATGCACGCGGAGCTCGGCGATTTCGCGGGCGCGGAGGAGGTGCTGCGCAGCGCGCTGGCGGGCGCCGAGGGGATGGGGCTGCACGAGCTGGTGGCGGCGACGCTGAGCAACCTGGGGCACGTCCTCGGCTACCAGGGGCGGATCGACGAGGCGCAGCGGACCGAGCGGGAGGCGATCGCGCTGTCGCAGCGGCTCGGGGATCCGCGCCAGGAGGGGAGCGCGCGGACGTACCTCGCGCGGATCGCGCTGATCGCGCGGGATTACGAGGGGGCGGAGCGGGAGGCCCGGACGGCGGCGGAGGTGCTGCAGAGCGCGCCGCCGCTGCGCGCGGCGGCGGTGGCGGAGCGCGCGCGGGCGCTGCTCGAGATGGGGCGGTTCGACGAGGGGCTGTCGGCGGCGGGGGAGGCGTTCTCGATGCTGAGGGCGATCGGGGCGATCGAGGAGGGGGAGTCGTCGGTGCGGCTCGTGTACGCGGAGGCGCTGGCGGCGAACGGGATGGAGGCGGACTGCGCGGCGGCGATCGCGGCGGCGCGGGAGCGGCTGCTGGAGAGGGCGGGGAAGATCAGTGATCCGGTGTGGAGGGAGCGGTTTCTGACGCTGCCGGATAACCGGAAGACGCTCGCGATGGCGGAGAGGTGGCTGGAGCACCGGACGGCGTGAGGGGGCGCGAAGGAGAGAGAGAGATTTGAACCACAGAGGCACAGAGGGCACAGAGGAGAGAGAAGAAGCTTTTAAGCTCTTCTCTCCTCTCCCCTCTGTGCCCTCTGTGCCTCTGTGGTTCGTCTCTCTCTGATCCGCTCTCGGACCAGCCTGCGGGCGCTCAGTCGTCGCGGGGCTCCACGGGGAGGCCGGCGTTCTTGCGGAGGGTGGCGCGGAGGGCGTCGAACGCCTCGCTGTAGGTCTTCTGAGCGGCGGCGATGCGCTCGTCCATGGCCTCGTCGATCTGCTTCGCCTGGGTCGCGGAGGAGTCGAGCATCGCCTTGCTGCGGCCGAGCTCCTCGATGCGCGCGTCCGAGGCCTTCCGCTCCTCGTCGGTGCGCTTGCCGGACGACTGGAACGCGCGCTCCGCCGCGATGGCCTCGTCGATGGACACCTTGATCGCCTCGATCTCCTCGAGCATCCGGCGCAGCCGCAGCTTGTGCTCGACCATGTCGATGTGCACGAGGTAGCTCGTGAAGCTCACGGCGTCGGCCTGCTTCTCGAGCGCCGCGGCGTTCTCCTTGCCGAGCGAGGCGCGGTGGCGATCGATGCGGCGGTGCGCCTCGTTGCGGTCGCGGACGTACTTCTCTAGCTGGCGCTCGACGCCCTCCGCGAGCGCGTGGGACGTGGCGCCGGTGACGTCGACGTCGCAGCCCTTCTGCTTGACGACGTACTGCGCGGCGCCGCTCACCTTGCGGGTGAGGTCCTCCTTGTTGTCGTTGAAGAACGCCACGGCGCCGTCCACGGCGCGCACGCGCTCCACGTAGTCGTAGCTCCGGCCGGCGGCGTCCGCCTGCTCGATGACGTCGACCACCACCTTCCAGTCCGGCTCCTTGAGCTGGTCCGGGTAACCCTGGAACTGGTCGGCGGTGCGCTTCGCGATGTCCTCGCGATCGCTGAGCGACGTGGCCGTGGCCTGCAGCTCGGCCGGATAACGCTCCGCGTAGCCGCTCTGCGACGCCGAGGAGGCGATCTCGGGCTCCGGCTTGGGGGCGCTACAACCAAGCGCAAAGAGGTGGCCGGCCAGGAAGAGCGCACCGGCGACGAGGCGGGGTCGGTTCATAAGCGCACGCCTATACTCCAACTCCACCCCGGCCGGTCCACCTCGCGCGCCCTCCGGGCGCCATCGAGGAGACCTGATATCCGGAAGGGCCGATCGGGAGATCGCGCTCGCCGGGAGCGGCAGACAGCGCACGTGGGGCGCGCGCCGCGAAACACGGCGATCACGCCTCGGATCGGTCGTGGACCAGCAGGCCTTCGGCGAGATCGTTCCGTTCCAGGCCGTCTATCGTCAGGTTGAAAATATCCACCCTGCCTGCGGAAGGCGCGGGGCGATGCGCCGTGACGGAGAGCTCGCGCCGCGAACCCCGCGGCGCGCAGCGCGCGAAGCAGCTAGCCAGGGTACCGGAATCGCTTCCCTTTTCGTCGCACCCTTGGCATCGTCGCGGTTCTGTCCGGCACGGCCGGTCGGTGCTCGAGACGCCGGAAGACGGTTGTTCGATCTCGGCACCTCGGGCGCCGGAGCCGGTCATGGCGGCGTTGAATCCCTTCGCGAGAGGATGTGCGGCATGGGAGCTTTGAAAGACAAGGTCGTCATCGTCACCGGCGCGAGCTCGGGCATCGGCAGGGAGACGGCCGTCGCGCTCGCCGCCGAGGGCGCCAGGGTCGTCGCGACCGCGCGGCGCGAGACGCGGGGACGCGCGCTCGTCGACGAGGTCAAGGACCGCGGCGGAGAGATCACCTGGGTCACCGCCGACATGCGGGTCGAGCGCGACATCAAGGCGCTCGTGGACGCCGCGCTCTCCACGTATGGCCGCCTCGACGGGAGCTTCAACAACGCGGGCTGCGGCAATTTTGCGCCGCTCGCCGAGACGACCAACGACGACTACGACCTCGTGATGGACACCAACCTTCGCGGCACGTTCTGGTGCATGAAGCACCAGATCAAGGCGATGCTCGCGGGGGGCGGGGGATCCATCGTCAACTGCGCCTCGGTGGCCGTGTCGCGCTTCTACCCCGGGCTCTCCGCCTACAGCGCCGCCAAGGCGGGTGTCGTCGCGATGACGCGCACCGCCGCCGTCGAGTACGCGCAGAAGGGCATCCGCGTGAACGTGGTGAGCCCAGGCATCATCGAGTCGGACATGTCCAGGGAGGGCTTCCACCTCGACCAGCCCGCGGGCCGCGCCTTCGCCTCGTCGCTCCACGCGATGAACCGCGTCGGCAAGGTCGAGGAGGTGGCCGCGACCGTCGCGTTCCTCCTCAGCGACAAGGCGTCGTTCATCACCGGCCAGGACCTCGCCATCGACGGCGGCAGCCTCTCCGCGGCGTGGCCCGTGAACTACGCGGGCGCCGGCTGAGCCGCGCTCGGCCGCAGAGCCCGGCCCCGCCGCGGCCCGGGGCATAGCGACGTGTGCCGGGCGCACCATACTGCGGCCATGCGTCAGCCTGAACCTGAAGCGGCGCCGCTCCCCGCGGCCGCGGATCGCGGGCGGCCGGCGGCCTCCCGCCCGGCGCTGCTGCGCGCGCTCCGCCACCGGAACTACCAGCTCTTCTTCTCCGGGCAGCTCGTCTCGCTGGTCGGCACCTGGATGCAGTCGGTCGCGCAGTCGTGGCTCGTCTACCGCCTGACGGGCTCGTCGCTGCTGCTCGGCACGGTCGGGTTCGCGACGCAGATCCCGGTGTTCGTGCTCGCCCCGATCGGGGGCGCGGTGGCCGACCGGCTGAGCCGCCACCGCATCCTCGTCGCCACGCAGTCGGCCGCGATGGTGCTCGCGCTCGGGCTCGCCGCGCTCACGATGAGCGGGCGCGTCGAGGTCGCGCACATCCTCGGGTTCAGCGTGCTCCTCGGCGTGGTGAACGCCTTCGACATCCCGACGCGGCAGGCGTTCGTCGTCGAGATGGTGGGCCGGGAGGACCTCGCGAACGCGATCGCGCTGAACTCGTCGATGTTCAACGGCGCGCGCATCGTCGGGCCGGCGGTGGCGGGCATCCTGGTCGGCGCGATCGGCGAGGCGTGGTGCTTCCTCGCGAACGGGCTGAGCTTCCTCGCTGTCATCGGGAGCCTGCTGGCGATGCGCGTCCCGCCCCGGCCGCCCGCCGCGGCGCGCGCCTCGGCGCTCGCGGAGACGGCGGCGGGCTTCCGGTTCGTGGCGCGCACGCGGGCGGTCCGCGCGCTCCTGCTGCTGCTCGGCGTCGTGAGCGTCACCGCGATGCCGTACGCTGTGCTGATGCCGATCTTCGCCGACCGGATCCTCCGCGGCGGGGCGCAGGGGCTCGGCATCCTGATGGGCGCGTCGGGCGTTGGCGCGCTGCTCGGCGCGCTGGCCCTCGCGAGCCGCAGGCGGCTGAGGGGCCTGGGCCACTGGGTCGCCGGGGCGTGCGCGGGGTTCGGGGTGGCGCTCGGGCTGTTCGCGCTGTCGCGCTCGTTCTGGCTCTCGGCGGCGCTGCTCGTGCCCGTGGGCTTCTCGATGATGGTGCAGATGGCGGGGTCGAACACGCTCGTGCAGGCGATGGTGCCGGACGCGCTGCGCGGCCGCGTCATGGCGGTCTACGCGATGATGTTCATGGGGATGGCCCCGCTCGGCGCGCTGCTCGCGGGCTGGCTCGCGGACCGGATCGGCGCGCCCGCGACGGTCGCCTCCGGCGGCGCCTGCTGCGTTGTCGCGGCGGCGGTGTTCGCGACGAGGCTCCCCGGGCTGCGGCAGGAGGCGCGGGAGCTCATCATCGCGCAGCAGATGGCCGCCGGGACGCCGTCGGAGCAGCTCACGCAGGCGGTCGCGGTGCGGGCCTCGACGGGCGAGCAGGACGCGGCGCGGCCGGCGTGAGCGCGGGCAGCGGGCGGGGCCGGCGCGCGCCGGCACCTGGCGTGCACGCAGCGAAGCGCGGCGCGCCGTGTGCGNGGCGTGCACGCAGCGAAGCGCGGCGCGCCGTGTGCGGGAGATGCACGGCGCGCGTCGGCCGAGGGAGGGGAACCATGGGGCGCGATGACAAGCCGCGGTCCGAACCGCAGGCGCAGGGCAAGGGGCGAGTCGACGAGGTCGATCAGTCGAAGGGGATCTTCCGGCTCGACGGGCCACATCCGAAGGACGCCGAGCTGCGCGCGCCGGGCACGCTCGGCGGCGGTCCCTACGAGGAGTCGGGGCGCGGAGGCCCTGCCGGCTCGCTCGAGCGGCGGGATCCCAGCGTCACGGCCGCAGGCGCGGCCCCGCAGGAGGAGCCGCCGGAGGCGGAGGGCGGCGCGGCTGAAGCGGAGGAGGCGCAGCCGGTGGGGGCGCTGCCGCAGCACGTGGAGCACAGCCCGGAGGAGCGCAGGCCCGCGGGGCAGGGGTAGGAGGGGGCGCGGAGCTGCGCCCCGGGGGGTCGCCTGGGCCGGGGGCGTGGAGCTCGACGAGGGCCAGCGGCAGGCGGTCGACGCGCTGCTGGACGAGGCCGATCGCATCGCCCTGCTGAAGGCCAGGTCGAGCGCGATCGCGCCGGCGCCTCGCGCGCTCACCGCCGCGCGGCCGTGGCGCTCGCGACGCCGAGGGCGACGTACTTGCTGAAGGTGCCGAGCACGCCCATCTTGCCGCGGAAGTTCGTCATGAGCCGGTCGGGCAAGACCAGCTCGTCGAGCAGGAAGCCGCTGAAAGCGGACAGCGCGCCCGTGAGCGCGTCGCTGCGCCGCCCCGCCGCGTCGAGCGCCTTCTCGTAGCCGATACCCCACACGAGCAGACCCCCGGCGAGCGCCGCGATGCCGACAGGCGTGACGACCGGATCGAACCGGTCGCTCACCCGCCGCCCCCCGACCCCTACCGCCGTCGCCATCGCGTTCATGGACGCCCACGGCGACCCGCGCTTGAGGGTCGACGCTGCCATCATCGTGCACATCGTCGCCGCCGTCATCACGGCGCCGGTCCGCAGCCCGCGCGTGACGATCTCGCGCGCCGAGGTCGCCTGCCGAGGGCGCTGCTCCGCTGCGGGAGGCGCCGCTCGCGGGGCCTGGGGCATCGCCTCGGGCGGCAGGGCGGTCGCTTCCGGCGGCAGCGCCGTCGCCTCGGGCGGCAGGGCGGCCGCTTCCGGCGGCACGGCCGTCGCCTCGACGCGGGAAGACGTCCCCTGGGAGGGAGGGATCAGCGCCTCCGACTGGTCCGTTCCCGTGCCGCCCTGGCGGCCGACATGAAGGTAGTCCTCGCGGCCATCGTGGTACGTGTAGGGGACCGGCCTGGGACCCTGGTGCTCCGGCTCCGACGTGCCTGCAGCGTGTTCCGGGTTCATTCGATTATCCATCTGGCACCTTTCAGCAGTTTCTTCGAAACGGTTGAGCCAGGGCATGTGCCAGCGCCGTGCCAGTCCCGATCTGGCCAGTCGAGAGGGGCTGGACCGCGATAAACAACCGTCGGCAGCACCACCGAAAGGCCAGCGCCTTGAAGCTGGAAGGCAGGTGCTCGGTCGGCCGGTTGTCCGTCCGCGCCGGCCACATGCCGTGGTTTGGCGCTCGCATGACGGCGCCGCGGAGGAGCCGATGAGCACAGCCCGCCCGTTCGCGACCGAGGCCACCACGAAAACATCGCGCGCCGTGAAGAGGGCGGGGGTGCTCTTCGGCATGGGCGCGGGCGGCCTCATCGATGGCATCCTGTTTCATCAGCTCCTCCAGTGGCACCACCTGATCTGCTTCAGCTGCCACCCGGGGGCGACCATCGAGGACGTGAGGAAGAACATCTTCGCAGACGGGCTGTTTAGCGCCGTAGCATTCGGTCTCACCGTGGCAGGAGTCAGCAAGCTCTGGAGCGCGCTGCGCACCGGCGGGGAGCTCTTGCCCGGACGGGTGTTCTGGGGCGCCGCCGCCGTGGGCTGGGGGGTGTTCAACGTTGTCGAGGGGGTGATCGACCATCACCTCCTCGCGATTCACCACGTCCGTCCAGGGCCGGGTGAGCTGGCCTGGGACCTGGCGTTCCTCGCGTTCGGCGCCCTGCTCGTGCTCGGCGGCCTGCGCCTGATGCGCGAGACGACCCCCGGCGCGCCGGGGCGGCCGTCAGCGCGATGATCGGCCCGGCGTCGGGCCGATCATCCGTCGGAAGGGCGTCCCTCGCCCTCGACCCAGGCCAGCTGGGCAAGGCGTCGCAGCAGCGCCAGCGAGGGCGCCCGCGGGGCCGTCTCCAGCGACGGGAAGGCGCAGGTGAGCTGGACCGCGGCGAACGGCGCCCTCCTGGCGACGAGCAGCTCGCAGTGGCCGCCGAACACCGCCGGGTTCCGCGGCGTCGTGTGGGTGTCCAGCGAGAGCCCCTCCGGCAGCTCCGCGAGCGCCCGCTGCAGGTCGTCGAGCTCCTCGGGCGCGAGGCGCCGCGCGCGGGGGTCTCCGGCGCTGCTCCCGCCGGAGCGGACGAGCGCGTGGCCCGCTGCCTGCGCGCGGAACGGAGCCGCCGAGGACGGCGGCAGCGAGAGCTCGACCTTGACCCAGCGGCGCCCCCCGCCGGCCGGCGCGATGCCCTCGAGCACGAGCAGCCAGTCCGGCGCCGGGGGCCGCGCCATCGCGCGCGCTGCCCACCGCCGCAGCGCCCGGGGCCCCACCCAGGGCGAGACGCCCGCGTGCCAGTCGCGGAACGCGAGCTCCTCCCGGAACGCGGCGCCCGGCAGCCACGCCCTGGCCGCCGCGACCGACTCCCAGACCACGAGCCCCGCCGCGAACGCCGGGCCCACGCTGATGCACTGGACCAGCCCCGGAATGCACGCCGCGGCCGCCGCGAGCACGGCGCCCCCCGCGGCGGTCGACGCGACGAGCTGGACCGCGCCGAGCCCGAGCTCCCACGGGTGGCTGCTCCGGCACTGCTGCCGCAGCTCGGCGGTGCTCAGCTCGATGGGATCGCGCACGTCGCAGGCCGCTCTGGTCATATCCTTGGTCGCCGCCGCCGCGCTCGGGCCGCGGCCGAGCCTCGCCAGCATACCGCGATCCGGCGGCGGGCGCCCTCAATCCGGCTCGCCGCCGGGCACGGCGATGGCGCCTACCTGGGCCCTTGTCGCGCGCAGGTAGTCGCCCGGGGACACGAGGATCTGCGTGCCGCGCACGCCGGCCGAGACGGAGACGACATCGAAGAGCTCGATCGTCTCGTCCGCGTAGACGGGATAGGCCTTCTTCGCGCCGAGCGCCGTGACCCCGCCGCGCACGTACCCCGTGAGCGGCTGGACCTCCTTCAAAGGCACGGTGTCGACCTTCCGGTCGCCCGTGACCCGCGCCATCGCCTTGAGGTCGAGCTGGGCGTTGCCCGGCACCACAGCGAAGCAGACGCCGTGGCGATCGCCGCGCGCCACGAGCGTCTTCCACACCTGCTCCGGCGGCAGGCCGATCTTCCTGGCCACCGTGCCCGCGGTGAGATCGCTCGGATCGACCTCGTAGGTGCGCAGCTCGTACTGGATACCGAGGCTGTCGAGGATGCGCGCCGCGTTCGTCTTCATGAGCCGGGCCATGCTATACGACCCGGCTGCGCCGATGACGACAGAGAAGAAGGTGCCCGAGGGCCGGCTGAACCGCCTCGTCCGCCTCGCGGGCCTCGGCGCTCGCGCGGGGGCGGCGCACCTGCTCTCGAGGCGCGTCGACGCCGCCGACGCCGCCGCGACAACAGCGGCGCAGGTCGCCGAGGTGCTCGGCACGATGCGCGGGCTCGCCGCCAAGGTCGGCCAGATGGCGAGCTACGTCGACGGCTTCGTCCCCGAGCCCCAGCGCGAGGCCTACGAGTCCGCCCTGCGCTCGCTCCGGGCCGCCGCGCCCGCGTCGTCGCCCGCGGCCGTCCGCGCGATCGTCGAGGAGGACCTCGGGGCGCCGCTGGGCGCGCTGTTCGCGGCCTGGGACGACGCGCCGTTCGCGAGCGCCTCCATCGGCCAGGTGCACCGCGCGGCGCTCGCGGACGGGCGCGAGGTCGCCGTGAAGGTCCAGCACCCGGGCATCGACCGGGCGCTCGCGAGCGACCTCGAGAACGCCGGCGTGATCCAGGCGGTGGTCGGCGCCGTGGCGCCCAGGGAGCTCGACTCGAAGCGCGTGCTCGAGGAGGTGAGGGCGCGCTTCCTCGAGGAGCTCGACTACGCGCTCGAGGCGGAGCGGCAGCGCTATTTCGCGGGCGTCCACCGGGGCGATCCGGCGATCCACATCCCCGAGGTCATCGCGTCCCGCTCGGCGCGCCGGGTGCTCACCACCGAGCTCGCGCGCGGCGCGACCCTGGAGGAGGCCGCGACGCGCGACGAGCGCACCCGGCGCGCGTACGCCGAGGCGCTCTGGCGGTTCGTGTTCAAGGGCAACCTCGTGGGCGGGATGTTCAACGCGGATCCGCACCCGGGCAACTACCTCTTTCACCCGGACGGCCGGGTCACCTTCCTCGATTTTGGCTGCGTGGAGCCGCTCGACGGCGCGCGGCTCGAGCACGGGCGCGGGATGCACCTCGCCGCGCTCCGCAAGGACGAGGCGGCGTTCGCGCGGCACGCGGCGCGCATCCTCGGCACGCGCGGAGGGCGGTTCGAGGAGCTCTCGCTGGCGTACACGTGCCGGTGCTTCGAGCCGCTGTTCAGCGCGCCGTTCCACGTCACGCGCGCCTACGTGAGGGGGCTCGTGGAGGGCGTGATGGCGATCAAGGAGCAGATCCTGGTGAAGGACAGCGGGTTCGTGCAGCTCCCGCCGGGCATGGTGTTCCTCAACCGGCTCCAGTTCGGGTTCTACTCGGTCCTCGCGCGGCTCGACGTGGAGGCCGACTACGCGGCGGTCGAGGGCGCGTTCCTGCGGGAGGCCGGGCTGCTCGGGTAGGCGCTCGGGCAGGACCGGTGGTTGCGTCGAGGTGCGTGTCCCATGGGGCACGGGGACGGGCCGGCGCGGGGAGGGCGCGTCAGCGCGGGCGGCGGTCGTGGAAGAGGAGCATCTCGATGGTGCCGGCCTCGCGGAGCCAGGGCTGGTCGTGCGGGCCCGGCAGGACGCGGAGGGTGTGCGGGATGGAGCGCTTGGCGAGCTGCGCGGCGAGGGCGGCGTTCGCGTCGTGGAACGGGTCGCCCTTGCTGGTGAGCAGGTGGAGCTCGCGCGGGCCGGCCGCGGCGACGGCCCTGGCGAGCCGGTCGGCGTAGGCGGGGGCGCGGTGGGCGCTGATGGCGGACTGCACGCCGCCCCAGGCGCCGAAGAGCTCGGGCCGGCGGAGGAACACCTCGATCCCGACGAAGCCGCCGAGCGAGCAGCCGTCGAGCGAGGTGCGGGCCGCGTCCTGGAACACGGGCGCCTCGGCGCGGGCGCGCGGCAGGACCACCTCCGCGAGCCAGCGCGCGTAGCCGTCGAGCGCCGCGGCGGGGTTCGGCGCCTTGTGGACGTTGGGCGTGAACGGGCACGCGACCGCGAGGCCGCGGAACGGCTGCGCGGCCAGCGCGGCGTTCACCTCGGCGAGCCGCGCGTCGGTCCAGTCCTTCCGGCGCGCGGTGCGGCCGAGCGGCGGGCGGCGGAGCCGCTCGTAGGCGGACCCGAGGCCGTAGCGCTCGAGCCACGCGAAGGCGCCGAGGCGCTCGTCGCCTGTCTCGCCGAGGCCGTGGAGGAGCACGAGCAGCGGCACGCGCTCGCCCGGGGCGAGGTGCTTCGGGACGAGCAGCGTGAACCGCCGGCCGAGGGCGCGGTCGCCGTCGACCTGGAGGTCGCGAACCTCGAAGGAGGGCGGGGCGGG
>NZ_JEMA01000501.1 GCF_001589285.1 Sorangium cellulosum
TCCTGCTCGCCGCGCGCGACGCGGCCGAGCGGTCCGCGGACAAGGGCCCCGCGAAGGCCGCCGCGGCGGAGCTCGCGCTCGCGGACCTCCGGTGGATCGTGAAGAGCGCGCCGAAGTCGGCGGACGGGCGCGAGGCCGCGGCGCTCCTCGCCGCGGTGCCGGGGCCGCTCTCGCCGGAGGAGCGGCTCCAGAAGGCCGACGCCATGGTCGCCGCCGGCAGCGCGTCCCAGGCGATCGCCGAGCTCGACAAGATCTCGGGCGTGTCCGCGGCGGAGCTCCACCACCGCCGCGCCACGGCGCTCTACCAGGCGCGCGACTACGAGGGCGCGGCCGCGGCGTTCCTCAAGGTCGCGGCGTCGCCGTCGGCGCGCCAGGCCGAGCAGCTCCACCTCGCGGCGCGCTCGCTGTCGCGGCTCCGGCGCGAGGGCGAGGCGATCGAGCGGCACCTCGCTGTCGCGCGCAGGTTCCGCAAGACCCGGTGGGGGGAGCTCTCGAGCCTGCTCTCGGCGCGGCTGCTCATGCAGGTCGGTCGCTACGCCGAGGCCGTCGCGCAGTACGGCCGGTTCCTCTCGGCCTACCCGCGGAGCGAGCGGCGCCGCGACGCGACCTACGAGCGCGCGCTCGCGATGCTGTCGACGAGCAACGCCGCGCGGGCGCGGCAGCCGCTCGAGCAGCTCGCGCGCGACGCGCGCGCGGCCGACGCGGCGAAGCTGCGCGAGCTCGCGGGGCTCGCGGCCCTGCGCGGCGGCGATCGCGACGGCGCGGTGCGGCTCTGGACGCAGGTGATGCGGGAGCAGCCGCTCTCGTGGGGCGCGCTGCTCGCGCGGTCGCGCCTCGCGGCGGTGGGCGCGCCGACGCCGCCGCTGCTCGTCCCGGCGTCGCTCGCGGACGCGCCGCCCGTGGAGGTGAAGCTGCCGCCGGCCGCGGCGCTGCTCGCGTCGATGGGGCTCGATCGCGACGCGGAGGCGCACCTCGCCGAGAACGAGCGCGCGGCGACAGCGCCGTACGCGGGCCAGGAGAGCGAGGCGCTCTGCAGGATGTACGGCATGCTCTCGCCCGCGAAGCGCCGCTACCGGGTGGGCACGCAGGCGGTCTCCGCCGCGGCGCTCCAGCGCGCGCCCTCGCAGGCCGATCGCTGGACGTGGGAGTGCGTCTATCCGGAGCCGTACGTCGGCGAGGTGCGCGCGCTCGAGGCGCAGCACGGGCTGCCGCGGGGCCTCGTCCACGCGCTGATGCGCCAGGAGAGCGCGTTCGATCCCGTCGTGGTGAGCCCCGCGAGCGCTGTCGGCCTGATGCAGCTCATGCCGGCGACGGCCAGGAAAGCCGCGAGCGAGCTTTCGCTCGGCTTCGAGCTCGATCAGCTCAAGAGCGCGCCGATCAACCTGCGCCTCGGCGGCTTCTACATCGGCAAGCTGCTGCGCACGTTCGAGGGCAGCCTGCCGCTCGCGACAGCGGCGTACAACGCGGGCCCGACGGCCGTGTCGCACTGGCTCGAGGGCAAAATCGACCGGGACACCGACGTGTGGGTGGCGCGGATCCCCTACGACGAGACGCGCACCTATGTGGGTCGCGTCCTCTCGAACCTCGCGCGGTACCAGTGGCTGGACGGCGGCGACGCGGCCGTGGAGATGCTCCCGCTCACGCTCCCGGCGGACGCGCGCGCGCCGGCGGACGCGTACTGAGGGACGGGACCCAGGTACGCGCACCCTGGGCGGCCGCCGCCGTACAGCGTGCGACTTCCCGCTGCGCTGAAATTGCGCTGTGTGCTTGAACTTGCGAGCGGGCGCTTTCACCGTGATGGGGTGGCAGGAACCGCTGGAAGTGACGGCGTGTTCAAGCGCTGCGGGGTTCTCATCCAGCCCTATGCAGACGCCCGCTTCGTCAGCCGGCTGCTCACCTCGGCGCTGGCTTGGCTGTTCGTTCTCTTCGCCATCGCCTCGCTCGTGGAGCCGCTGGCGGGCCGGCTCGCGATCGCGCTCCTCATGCCGCTCCTGCTGCTCGGGTCGCTGCTCGTGCTGCTCTGCGTGGCGTGCATGCTCTACGCGCCGCTCGCGTGGCTCTGGGCGGCGCTCGGCTCGTCCGGCGCGTCGGTCGTCCGGGTGAGCAACGCGCTGTGGATCGAGCGCCCCGGCGATCGGAGCGCGTTCCCGCTCCTCTCGCTCACGAGCGCGCGGCTCTCGAGCTGCGGCGGCGAGGTCGCCCTGAAGACGGACGACGGCGACGTCATCCGCGTGCGCGTCGAGGACGCGGCCGACGCGGAGCGGCTGCTCGGCGTGATCGCCGCCGGCCGGGAGCAGGGCACGTGGAGCGTCCGGCTCCATGACGACGTCGCGCCGCCGCTCCGGCGGCGGCTGTTCGTCGGGGTCGCGGCGCTCGTGTCGCTGATCTGCTGGTCGGTGCTCGATGCGGACGTGGCGCTCTCGCTCGGCGTGGTCACGGGCGCCTCGGCGTGGGCGCTCGCCGTGCTGCTCCGGGAGGGCGCCGCGCCCCGCGTGCTGGTGGCCGGCAGCGACGGGCTCTCGCTGCGCGACGACGCGGGCGAGCGCTTCATCCCCTACGCCTGCATCGAGCGGATCGACGAGACAGCGCTCGGGGTCGAGCTCGCGCTCGCGGGGGGCGAGGAGGTCGCGCTCACGATCGTGCCGCCGCAGCTCCTGCGCGATCCCAGCGAGACGGGGCTCAGCATGGTGCTCGCCGAGCGGCGCCGCGAGCACCTGCTCGCGCTGCTCCGCGAGCGGACCGGGCGCGGCGCCCCCGAGGCGAGGCGCGCGGGCGCGCTCCTCGAGCGCCGCGGCCTGGCGGCGCCCGCGTGGCGCGCGGCGCTGCGCCGCCTCGTGGACGAGGCCGGCGCCGACTACCGCACGGCGAAGCTCACCCGGGAGCAGGCGTACGCGGTGCTCGAGGACGGCGGCGCGCCGGCCGAGCTCCGCATCGGCGCCGCGCTCGCGCTCTCGTCGTCGCGCGACGACCACACGGTGGAGCGGCTGCGGATCGCGGCCGAGGGGTGCGCGAGCCGCGACGTGCGCCTCGCGATCGAGCAGGCGGCCGAGGGCGAGGTCGACGACTGGACGCTGGAGCGGGCGCTCTCGTCCTCGGCGACGGTCGCTCACGCGCTGCGGTCCACGGCGCCGGCGGCGTAGCGGGCCGCCCTGCCGCGCGGCGGCGGGTTGATTTCTTCTCGCGTTACGGCCTTCCTGTTCTCGGTACTCTCTCACGAGGACGCGCGGCCCGCCTGGTCTGTCCAGCCGGGCCGCCGCGGGCGCCTGCTGCGCCCGCGATCGCCGAGGTAGCCCCCGATGGAAGGCCCGCTCCAGGATCCTTACGCTTCGGTCGCCGTTCACGCGCCGCGCCCCGCCGCGCGCGTGGGCCGCGCCGCGCGGATCGCGCTGCTCGTCGCCGCGATCGTCGCGTCGGTCGGGTTCGGCGCGCTCGTGGTGGCGCCGCGCCTCCGCGCTCCCGCGCCGGAGAGCGGGGTGGCCGTGCGGCCGTCTCCTGCGCTCGTCATCGCGATCCGCGACCTCGCGCGGATCGAGACGACGGAGGTGCACGTCGAGAAGGTCGTGGATCTGACCGACCGCCAGAGCCGCCTGTTCGGCCTGGTGCAGGCGACGGACGCGCTCCTGCTCGTCGCGGTCGGCCACGTCACCATCGGCGTCGATCTCGCGCGGCTCGGCGACGACGACATCGCGATGGATCCGGAGACCGGCGTCGCGCGGATCACGCTGCCGGCGCCGGAGGTCTTCTCGACGCGGCTCGACGAGGAAGGGACGTACGTCTACACGCGGTCGACGAGCCTGCTCGCGCGGCGCAACGAGCAGCTCGAGTCGCGGGCCCGCAAGGAGGCGACGGCGGCGATCGAGAAGGCCGCGCTCGAGGGGGACGTGATGGCGCGCGCGAGGGCGCAGGCCGAGCGGCAGCTCACGGCGCTCGCGACCCAGCTCGGCGCGAAGCGGGTGGACATCCGCTGGCGCGACGTGGGCGTCGGCGGGGACTGACGCGGCGGTCATCTGATCAGGGAGGGGACGTGTCCGGCGTCTCGCCGCGCGAGGCGGCGCGTCGGGCTGGCGTCACTTACGGCGCGCCGTACCGCCACGCCCAGGACAAGGCCGAGCAGCTCGCCGCGGCGGCGGGGGAGGGGGTTCGATGCAGCGCGGTAGCCCCCGGTGGAGCGCCCGCGTCAAGGCGTCGAGCGGGGCTGGCGCGACGTCGATGTCGTGGAGCCGAGGGCGCGCGCGCTAGCGCTGGGCGGCTACCAGCAGGAACATCGGCCGCTCGCGCTCCTCCGCGAGCTCCGGCCGGGCGGCGAGCAGCGCTTCGGTCGGGCCCCATTCCTCCACGTGCGCGATGGCGAAGCCCGCGCGGAGCAGCGCGTTGAGCGTTGCGCCTATCGTGCGGTGCTGCTTCACCACGCCCTCGGCCAGCCAGTCTGTCGTGCGCGGGCCTTCCGCCAGATAGCTGTCGACGGGCCAGGTCTTGCGACCGTCCGCCTCGATGCGCCAGCCGGGGCGGCTCGGCGCCGTGTAGATCGGATGCTCGACCGAGAAGACCAGGCGCCCTCCCGGCCTCAGGGCGCGGCGCACCGTCGAGAGCAGGCCGTCGAGGTCCTCGATGTAGTGGAGGGCGAGGGAGCTGTAGGCAAGGTCGAACGCCGCATCCGGCAGGTCCAGGCGCTCCAGGTCCTCCCGCGCGTAGGCGATCGCCTCGTCCGCGGTCTCTGACCTGGCCCGCTGCAGCATGCGCTCGGATACGTCGAGGCCGAGCACATGGGCCGCTCCGTTCTCTCGCGCCCACCGGCAGAACCAGCCGAAGCCGCAACCGAGGTCGACAACGCGCAGGCCCGTCAGGTCGGGGAGGAGGGCCTGCAGGGCGGGCCACTCCGGCGCGCCGGGGAGGCCCTCGACGGAGCGGCGGAGCTGGGAGTAGGCCTCGAAGAACCCGGGATCGTCGTAGATGTTCTGGGGCACGGGAGCAGGCCTCCGTGAACGACCCATATAGCCGCGTCGAGCCTTGCTGTCGCCAGGTTTCGAGTCACGCGATGCTGATGTGGCAGCGACAGCGCTTCTTTATACGTCGGTGGCCTCCGATCCGAGGTAGGACGGCAGCCCGACTTCCCATCATGTAAGTACACTTGTGACCCCGATGCTGCTTCTCGCGTCCCTGAACAAGGGAATGATGGCCGAGCCCGACGCCGACCGGTTCAAAGGTTGGCCTGCCCTGCTCGATCGCCAGCAGCTCAAGGATGTTATCGGCGCGGGGGCCCGCGCTGCGCTCGAGGAGAAGCACCCGCGGCTCAACCGCTCGAGGCGCGGGTGGAGGCGTGTTTCCAGGCCCTGAAGAACGCGCTGCAGGTGGTCGTGATCGATCTCGAGAGGGGGGACGACGCGCAGGTCATCTTCGAGACGCTGAGCGCCCATCGAGCACCGGCCCCTGGCAGACGGGACGGCGGGGATGACCTCCGAGGAGCTCGTCAGTAGCGATGCGACCGATCCGCGGGCCGTCTCGACCCGCCGCAGAGGCGCCGCGATTCACACCCTCGGGAACCTGACCATCCTCACGCAGGCGCTGAACTCGACAGTCTCGAACAGCGCCTGGAAGGTCAAGAAACCGGAACTCCTGGTCTCTTCGTTGCTGCCGATCAACCATGCAGCTGCATGGGTTCGCCACCCGGGACGAGTCGAGCATCGAGGTGCGCGGCAGGGAGCTGTTCGATATGGCGCTGAAGCTGTGGCCGGGGCCCACGGCGGCGTAGCGTTCATCGGACAGCCGTGGCAGGCTGCCGTCGAAATAGAGCGGGTCCGCTTGGTGCTCCCATCGGCTCGACGCGGGCGCGTGTGGCTGACCGGGGGGAGTGTGGATCACACCTCCACGCTCGATATCTCCGGAGGCCTCTCAGCGCGTGCTTTCGCGCGGTCGCCGGCCCTTCGTCGAAGGCGCCTCAGGCATGGACGCGACCGGCGGCGCAGCGAGGCCGGCGGCCTCCTGAGCGAGCGCTCCGGGGCGGGCACCGATCCGGTCGACGACAGCGGCGAGCGCGGCTTGCACCGCGGCGTCGGCTTCGTGGAGCCTGTCGAGACGGCGCGCCCATGTCGAGGAGGAAACGCCCGGCGGTCGTTGCGGGATCGGCTCCCGCGGGTCTGGCCCAGCGCCGAGCGCGGCCCGTGCCCTCGTTCGCCGTGCGAGCGCCTGCTCGAGGACGCGCTCCTCGGGACGCTGCCGTGTCGCAGGGTAGACGAGCCCGGCGCAGCGGCGGCAGCGCAGGCCCGGCGCTGCGAGGTAGAGCACGGCCGCCCGCGCGGAGCATCCGGGACAGCGCGCCCAGAGCCGGAGGCCGCCCGAGGCCACACGGGTGGTCTCGAGCGGCAGGGTGATCGTCCCGGCCAGCACGAGGCACGCGCCGGCGATGTCGATCTCGACATCGGTGTCGACCTCGCCGCGTCGGGCCGCGCTGGCAAGGGCAGCGATGTTGATAGAGGCCATCTCAGCGGTCGTGCGCGTGGGCACGCCGGCAGCGTAGCAGGATTCGAGGCCAGCACGCGGCTGCGATTGTCAGGGTTCCACGCGGAACCTCGTGCCGACACGTCCTGCCCGCATGCACGCACCGCAGGAGTTCAGTCGACTCTCCAGGTCATCAAGGCCGGCGCGCGCTTACCTCCGCGACGACCTTTTCGTGCGGGATCCAGGTGCCGTCCGCTGCCTTCGCGAGCGCGTCACGCTCCTCGTCGGTGATCGTATCGCTCTCGACCACGGGCGCGAAGAAACGCCCGCCGGACGGATCGCCCTCGAGGAGAGCGGCCTGGCGGACGGCGGCTGTGGTGCTGTCTCGTCGAGGGCTCATGGGCAGGGCCACGACGGGACGCCTGTTGGATCGACGGCGCCAGGCCTGGAAAACGCGGGCCGCAGCGCGGAATGGACCCCCTCAGCGTAGCGCGTTCTCCCGCTCCCAGCGCTCCTGCGCCGCGATCCCGTCGTCCGCGGCGCGGACACCCGAGACGAAGAGCGCCGCGTCCGCAGGGTCGTCCAGGTCGAGGCCAAACCGGAGCATCCGGGCGCGGTCGCGCGGCGGGACGGAGCGGAGGATCTCGGCGGCGGAACGGACGCGGCGGTAGGACGTCATATTACGAGCATACCAGACGTTGCGGGCTGACATCGTGGACGAGAAGTAGATCAAGGGGCCGCTCGTCACCACCCAGCCGCCGGGGCCATGAAGACCGTCGTCGGCTGCCCGTCTTCGGGGGGCAACAGCGGAATCATTACGGGGACGGAGGGGCTTCCGCTTCGAGAACTGCCCGCGGGTCGGCGCAGAGCCATGCAAGGGGGCGGCGCACCGGCGGTGCTCCGTGAGGCTGGCCTCGTGCCGGCCTGTGCGCCGTCGCGCCGCCGAAGGCGTGAGCGAGGCAGCAGATCGCGGTAGAGGAGAGCCGCCACGCCCCGCAGGCCCACGGGATCGCTCTTCCGCAACGACGCTGACCGGCTCAGGGCGCTGCGCGATGTGATCGAGGCGATCGAGGTCGTCTGCAGAGGCGGTGCACAAGCGAAGGTAGCTCCCGGCGGCGGCTCGGTACCGGAGCAGGTCACCGTCCAGCAGTTCGGCGAGCTCTGGAGCCCGGGCGAGCTCGCGCGCATTTACCCCGACCAGGTCAAGCCGAAGCGCTGCGTGGAGCAAGACGTCCACCGCCTCGACCGCCACGTCGACCCGAGCGCAGGTCGTGCCCCCGTCCCCGTCGCGTCCTTCACGCTCGACGACGCCGAGCGNGCGCAGGTCGTGCCCCCGTCCCCGTCGCGTCCTTCACGCTCGACGACGC
>NZ_JEMA01000502.1 GCF_001589285.1 Sorangium cellulosum
ACGAGCGCGCCCGGCGCGGTGAGCGCGCCCGAGGCGTCGATCCCGGTGATCTGGAGCCGGTCGCCGAGCACCTCGAGGAAGAGCCCCCGCTCGCGGCCGCCGACGAGCGTCGCGCCGCCTTCGTGGGCGCGCCCCCGCAGCGCGGGCACCGTGAGGGGCGCTGGCAGGAGCCGCACCACGTCGGTCCTCGCGAGCCACCAGGACGCCCCGATGCGCGCGGCGCGCCGCCTGTCCGCGGGGCGCTCCGGCTCGCCGATCGGCGTCCCCGGCGCGCCTCGTGACGTCGCGGCGCCGAGTGCTCCCGGCGTCGCGGCGCCCAGGCCCTCCGGCGCGCCGGCCGGCGACGCGGCGATCTGCCCGCGCGCGTCGATCCGGTGGAGCTGCCCCGCGGCGAACGCGAGCCCCTCGCCGTCGGTCGCGAGCGCGCCCCACGCGATGCGCGCGCGCCGCGCCGGGAGCGGGTCCGGCTCGCGGCGCGCCTGGCCGTCGGCGCGCGAGGCCGAGAACAGCGCGCCGGCGCTCGTCTGGAAGTACGCGCGATCTCCCGCCCACGCGGCGAGGCCCGGATCGTACGCCGGCTGCCCCGGCGCGCGCCGGGCGCCGCTCGCGGCGATGCGTTCGAGCGCGGCGATCTCGGCCGGCGCGAGCGGGGTCGCGTCCGCGNGTTCGAGCGCGGCGATCTCGGCCGGCGCGAGCGGGGTCGCGTCCGCGAGGCGCGCCGGATCCACGGCGCAGACGGCCCTGGGACCGCCGCCGGCGCCGAGCCGCTGGAGCGACGGCGCCACGCGCGTCGCCTGGCACGCCCCGTTGCGGCCGGTCACGTCGACGACCACCGAGCCCGCGCTCGCCGTCACGAGGCGCGGATCCTGGTGGCCGCGCAGCGCGCCGTAGTCGAGATCCCCCTCGACGACGACGGCGCGCCGGCCCGGATCGAGCTTGCCGTCCTCACCGAGCGAGGCGAAGGCGATCTGCGCGCTCCCGAGCCACGACGTGCTCGTCTTCTTCGCGCTCGCCGCGTAGTAGAGCAGGTCGATCGCGCCCGGCCTCCCGCCGGCGTCGATCAGCCCCATGCCGTCGAGCGGCGGCCGGAAGCGCAGCCCGGTGGGCGCCGACGTCGCCGCGATCCCTTCGCCCGGCGAGATCCACCGGACCCGCACCTCGACCTCGGGCAGCGGATCCGGCCGCTTCGGCCGCGGCGCCGGGCGGGCGTTCTTCCTGGGCCGGCCGTCGCGCCCGCGGTCTGCGCCGCGCTTGTCGCGCTTCTTGTCGGTCGCCTTGTCGCGCTTCTTGTCGGCCGCCTTGTCGCGCGCCCCCGGGGCCTTCCCGGTCCGCTTCTTGTCGGTCGCCTTGCGGGCGGCCTTCGCCGCGGCGGCCTTGTCGCGCCGCGCGTCCTTGGCGGCCTTGTCGCGTTTCGCTGCGTCGACGACCTCGAGCTCGAGCAGCGCGACGCGCTCGCCCACGGCCGCCATCGCGTGCGCGCGGACCTTCGCGCACGCGCGGGACGCGGCCGATGTCTCGCCCGGCAGGAACGCGGTCGCGCAGAGCTCGTCGCCCTGCGAGGTGAGCAGCGTGGTGCCCCCGGCGGCCGACGAGAGCGCGCCGGCGAGGTCCTCGTCGACGAGCTGGAGCGGCGGCCCGAGCTCGCCGGTCGCGGCGTCGAGGCGCCTCACCCAGCCGACCCGATCCGATGACAGATCGGAGAGGAGCAGCACCGAGCGGCCGTCGAGCGACGGCTCGATGACGAACGGGAGCGGCTCGACCTGCGGCGCGCCGAGCGGCGTGCGCCCGGGTTGCGCCGCGCCGCCGG
>NZ_JEMA01000503.1 GCF_001589285.1 Sorangium cellulosum
CCGACAGCGACGACGACGGCGTGATCGACGGCGAGGAGCCGAACTTCAGCGACGATCACGACGGCGACGGGCTCATCAACGCGCTCGACCCGGACAGCGACGGCGACGGGCTGTTCGACGGCACCGAGCTCGGCCTGCCCTGCGACAACGCGGCGACCGACGCGGCGGCGGAGACCTGCATCCCGGATGCGGATCCCACGACGACAACGAACCCGCTCGATCCGGACACGGACAACGGTGGCGTGAGCGACGGCGACGAGGACGCCAACCACAACGGCGCGATCGACGAGGGCGAGACCGATCCCAACGATCCCGCCGACGATCGGCCCCAGGCCTGCCGGCAGGACATCGACTGCGGCGGCCCGACGAGCGGGATGATCTGCGAGGAGCACCAGTGCGTGGAGGGTTGCCGCGGCGCTGACGGCAACGGCTGCCCGTCCGGCGATGTGTGCACCTCGACCGACAGCTCGCCGGGCACCTGCGAGCCCGGTCCCGGGGAGCCCAACGACCCGAGCGGCATCTTCGCCGAGGGCAACGGCCTCTGCGCCGCGCGGCCCACGCCGGCCGGCAGCGGCCCGGGCGCGGGGGCGCTGCTGCCCCTGCTCGGCGCCCTCGCCGGCCTCGCGCTGCGCCGTCGGCGCCGCGCCTAGCGGACGAGAGCGAGCCCACGGCCGCGCGTCCCCGCCTGAGCTGGCGGGATGACGCTCCCACGAGCGGCCGTGGGCGCCCCACCCGCCCCTCCTGCACCGAACATCTCACCGACGCGATCCTTCGTCACAGCGGCCCTCCGCGAGAGGGCGGCCGTGAGCGCCGCGAAGAGGCGCGCTCCCACGACCACCACGGGTTGACAGCGGCATCGGCGAGCGGGTCTCATCGAGGGTAGACTCATGGCCACGAGCAGCCCGCCGCGTGCCAGCGTGACGCCCCTCGGAGCTGCGACCGCCGCCGCCGTGAGCTGGCGGTTCAAGGGCGAGCTCCGGGTGACAGCGATCGTGAAGGCCACCTTCGCGTTCGCCAGCGACACGGCGATGCCGCGCGTCGCGCCGCAGGAGATCATCCGGGCGGAGATCCATCACGGCGCCCTGCCCTCGCGGAGCGTCCGGTTCACGACCGACCTGGTCCCTCGCCTGCTTCAGGCCGACGTGCTCTGGACCGGCCATGCGCATGCGCCGCACGGCCGCCCTGTCGAGGCGTTGCCCGTCCGGCTCGGGCTCTTCTCGTCGAGCGGATGGACGCTGCTGGACAAGACGCTGATGGTCCGGAAGCGGGGCGGCTTCGTGCGGCTCCCCGTCGATCACGAGCACGCCTACGGCGGGCCCGGCTTCCCGGGAAACCCCTTCGGGATCGGCTACGCGGAGGGCGAGCCGAACATCCTCGATCCGCGCGACGCGAAGCGCGTGGCCGGCTTCGGTCCGATCTCGCAGGCCACGCCTGCCCGCAGGCGGCTCCTCGGCGCGGCCCCGCGCGCCCTGCTCGAGCGCGCGATCGCCGAGATCCCCGACGATCTCTGCTGGGAGTGCTTCCAGGCAGCGCCGCCCGACCAGCGCACGCCCCTCCTGCGCGGCGACGAGTGGATCGTGATGGACGGCCTGCACCCGAGCGCCCCGCGCGTACGCATGCGCCTGCCCGACGCGCGCGGCTTCGCGCGCATCCACGGCCTCTCGGACCTCGGCGTGGATGAGCGCGAGGCGCTCCCGCTCAGCGCCGACATGCTGCGCATCGACGGCGACGAGCAGCGCTGCACGGTGACGTGGCGCGGCAGCTTTCCCGTGCCCGCCGAGGGCGCGCTCTCTCGGATGCGCATCCTGGCCGGCGTCGAGCTCCCGGGCGAGCCGATCGCGTGGCCGGCCCCGGGCGCCGCGATCCACAGCGCCGGAGCGGCGGTCCCGGGGCTCGCGCCCCGGTCCGGCGCGGACGACGGGGACGACTACGCCCTGGCGTCGACCCTCGCGACGTCCCCCGAGGCGAGCCAGACGGCGAGGCTCGACGGGACGATCGACCTCGCGGACAGGTCGGTCGCGCTGCTGCCGGCCGCGTCGATGCTGCCGTTTCGACCGGCGCCCGCGGGCGCCTCGCCGCTGGCGCAACCCGCGCCGCCGCCGCTCGAGGCGCCGGTCGGCAGGCCGGAGACGGTGCCTCTGCCGAAGGAGATCATCGAGTTCGCAGCGAGCCTGCCGGCGACCCCCTTCACGGCCGCGCCGCCCCCCGTGGC
>NZ_JEMA01000504.1 GCF_001589285.1 Sorangium cellulosum
GGCGTCTCCGACGCCACGCGCGCGCTCGCGACCAGCCACACGCCCGCGCCGACCGCGCTGGCGAGCAACGCGGCCGCGCCGGCGGCCACGAGCAGCCGGCGCCGCGACCTGCGGCGGGAGCTCGTGTGCGTCCACGACGCGCCGGACAGCCTGTCGCTGTCCTCGGCCGCCTTCGAGTTGAGCAGCGTCTGTCCGGCCGGCGACGCCGCGCCGATCGCGCTCTGGATGCGCGAGGTCGAGAGCTTCGCGAAGCTCGACCCGATCGGCTCGAGCGCCTGCGCGAGCTTGGCGACGTTCGCGTAGCGCGCGCCCACCTCGCGCTCCAGGCAGCGCGCGACGATCCGCTCCAGCGAGGCGGGCGCGTCGCTGCGCTTGTCGCGCAGCCGCGGCACGGGCTGGTGCAGGATGTTCGCCATCACCGCGGCGACCGTCTCGCCCTGGAACGGCGGCTCTCCCGTCACGAGCGTGTACAGCAGCACACCGAACGACCACACGTCGGCGCGCCCGTCGACGGTCCTCGGCGCCATCATCTGCTCGGGCGACATGTACCCGGGCGAGCCCATCACCTGCTTCGTCGATGTGAGCCCCGGCTCCGCGGGCGAGTCGAGCCCTTGCCCCTTCGAGATGCCGAAATCGAGGACCTTGATGTGCCGTGTCCCGTCCGCGTGCTCGGCCAGGAACAGATTCGAAGGCTTGATGTCCCGGTGCACGACGCCGGCCGCGTGCGCCTCGGCCACCGCCTCGAGCGCCTGCAACACGTAGTCGACAGCGTCCTGGATCGGCAGCGGGCCGTGGGTGTCGATGACCTGCTGGAGATCGAGCCCGGTCAGGAACTCCATCACCATGAAGGGCACGCCGCTCTCGGTGGTGCCGACGTCGAACACGCGCGCGACGTGCTCGCCCTGGAGGCGCGCCGCGGTGCGCGCCTCGCGCAGGAAGCGCGCCACGGCCTCCTGGTTCGCGAGGGCGTCCTGGCGCAGGATCTTGATGGCGACCTTCTGGTCGAGATCCTCGTTGCGCGCCGCGAGCACGACGCCCATTCCCCCGATCGCCACGACCCGCTCGACGCGGTACTTGGCCGCAATGAGCTCGCCGGGCTGGGCCACCGGTGCGAGGAGCTGCGCGGTGCGGTCGGGGGTCACGGCTGGCGCTCAAGCCTACATGAACGGACCCGGTTTTCCGAGAGCCGCGCGAGACCCATCGCCCTTTATCGTGCGCGGGGGGCGCCATCGCGTGGCCATCGTCCCGTGGTTTGCCCGTCAACCGCGTGGGAAGAGCCCGTGCCTGCCCGCCGCGCGGAGCTCGTCCATGCCCGCCTGCATCCGCGCGACGACCCGCGTGAACGCGCGCTCGACCTCGTCCGGGTCGCTCGCGGCCTCTCGCGGCAGCCCGAGGTGCAGCGGGCGGAGCACGCGTGTGTGGATCTTCACCGGAAGGGGGACATGGGGGATCGGGATGCCGACGATGAGCCCCCACGGCAGCGCGAGGCCGAGCGGCGCGACGTTCGAGCGCGCGAGCTGCGGGAGGCGGAGCCGCTCGGCGAGCCTGCTCCCGTCCGTGGCGATGTAGAGCGACTGGTGCGCGCCCACGCTCACGATCGGCACGATCGGCACGCCCTCGCGGATGGCGAGCCGGACGAAGCCGCGGCGCCGGCCGAAGCGGATCGTGTACTGCGCCGAGGTGGGCTTGCACGCGTCGAGATCGCCGCCGGGGAAGACCAGCACCGCCGCGCCGCGGGCGAGCGCCCGCCGCGCGTTCTCCGGGCTCGCGGCGACGGCGCCGCAGGCGTTGAGCCAGGGGCCGGCCTTCGGCACGTTGAACGGGAGGTCGTGCATCAGCCCGTACGACAGGCGCGAGGGCCCATAACGGCGCCAGTACGCCGTCATGTGGCAGTACATGTCCGGCATTCCCGTCATCGCGTTGTGGTTGCTGACGGCGAGGAACGGCCCGTCGGGCAGCTCCTCTTCAAACTCGGTCTCGCAGCGGAAGTAGTCGTCGTAGAGCAGGCCGAGCAGCGGGAGCACGCGGGCGATGAACGCCGGGTCGCGCGCGTCGAGGTCGTCGGGGCGGGCGCGCTCGCGCGCTTTGGCGGAGAACGCGGCGATCGCGTCCTTCAGGAGGTCGAGGCCGGGGCGCGGCTCTCTCGGTTGGGTCAGCACCGTTCCCGGTGCCCTAGCCTGCGGCGCGACCGAGGGGAAGCGGATCCTGGAGAGCGCCCGTCGCCCGGCGCGCGCCGCCTCGTCGCGCCGGGCGGGCGCGGCGCGGGCGCCGATCACTGCACGTCGCGGCAGCAGCGGAAGCTGGTCTCGTAGAAGCGGAACCCGTCCGCGTGCGCCGGGTTCGTCGAGCCGCACCGCGGCTTCGCGCTGCCGAAGCAGCCGGACCAGTAACACCCCTTGAGGACGTGGGGATA
The DNA here is from genome assembly GCF_001589285.1 of Sorangium cellulosum. Taxonomy (GTDB): domain Bacteria; phylum Myxococcota_A; class Polyangia; order Polyangiales; family Polyangiaceae; genus Sorangium; species Sorangium cellulosum_G. The sequence continues at coordinate 2,414 of NZ_JEMA01000504.1, forward strand.
CTCGTTGACGTGGTACTTGGTTCGCACCACCCACTCCTCGACGTTGCCTGTCATGTCGTGGACCCCGAAGGCGCTCACGCACCCCGGCCGCGAGCCGCTCGGCTCGGCCTGGTACAGGGCCGCGACCTCGGCCGAGGCCAGCTCGGAAGGCCAGGTGTTGAGCGCTCGCTCGTCGGGCGCTCTCCACGTCTTGTTGTCGTTGCAGCGCTCCGCTTCATGGGTGTTCCCGTACGGATAGACGAACCCCTCGGGCCCCTGGCACGCCGTGTCCCACTCGTGCTCGGTGCAGAGGCGTTTGCCGCGCGCCTCGCACCAGGCGTGCGCCGAGACAGCGCTCTCCATCACGAGCGGCAGGGCGCCCTCTTCGTTCGGCGCCTCGAAGCGATCGATGCAGTATCCATCGACCTCGACCATGTCGCGCGGGCACGGCCCCTCGGGCTGCGTGTCGAGGGGGAAGTCTTCTTCCTGGATCCCGCCGCTGCCTCCCCCCCCTGCGCC
>NZ_JEMA01000505.1 GCF_001589285.1 Sorangium cellulosum
GGGTGGCGCCGGCGCGCCGTCGGCTTCTGCGCGAGGCGCCGCGGGTGGCTCGGCGGCATCGGCCGGGGCGCGCGTGGCCGGGGCGCTTTCCGACCCGCTGCGATGGTCGACCGGACGCGACGAATCGCCGCTGCCTGGCAGGGCGGCGGTGGTCCCCGTCCAGATATCGATGGGATCGCGCTCCTCCGCCGGCGACGCGGGAGGGGCCGCAGCCTCTCTCCGCGACAGCCCCGCGGACCCCCATGCGCCCAGGTGGACGAGCGCCGAGACGAGGAGCGCCGGCAGCATCGCTCGTTGATCGCGCATCGGCTCGCACTCCGCCCTCGGGTTGCACGAAGGGGCCGCGGCCCCGGTCATTTCGCTGAAGCTCGTTGCCCGTGGCCCGAGGTTCTGCCAGACAGCACCGCGGCTGCAACGTTCCCGAGCGCGCCTTGAAGCTCCTCGCCCTCTCGACCTCGACCCCGCGCGGCAGCGCGGCGCTCCTCGACGCCGCGGACCTGGACGGTCCGGCCCGGACCGCCGCGCCCCCGAGCAGCGGTTCCTCCGCCGGCCTCGCGTCGGCGCCGGACGCAGGCGCGCGCGTGCTCGCGGCGACGACCTATGCCGATCTGCACGGGCACGCCGAGCGCATCTTCGGGGCCATCGACCAGGTGCTCGCCGCGGCGTGCATGCCCGCCGCGGCCGTGGGAGCGCTCGGTTGCGACGTGGGGCCCGGCTCGTTCACCGGGGTCCGGGTGGCGGTCGCGGCGGCCAAGGGCGTGGCGCTCGCGCTGGATGTCCCGACGGCCGGCGTCACCTCGCTCGAGGCGATGGCCGCCGCCGCCTTCGCCGCAGGCGCGGCGAGCCCCGGGGATCTGCTGGTCCCGTTGATCGACGCCAAGAAGGGAGAGGTCTTCCTCGCCGCGTTCGACAGGCCCGCGGCGCCGCCCGAGGTCCCGCCGCGTCACCTGCCGCGCGACGCGGCCTTCGACGCCATCGCCGCGCTCGCCGCGGGGCGCCGGATCGTCGTCGTCGGCGCGGTCGCCGAGGAGATCGAGGCGCTCCGGCCGCTCGCCGTCCGCGGCGAGGCGCTGGATTTTCCCGACGCGGTCTGGATCGGACGCATCGCGATCGGCCGGCTCCGGACCGCCGCCGCGGGCGGCGAGCGCGGTCGAGCGGCCGCCGAGCACGATGCGGCGCTCCTCGAGCCGCTCTACGTGCGCGCGCCGGACGCGAAGCCAGCGGAGCTGGGATACACTCCGCCCCGATGACCAGCTCGCCTGAAGGGGACGGCGTCGCACCCGACGCGGAGCGCGAGGCCTCCAGCGACGCGGAGCCCGCCGCGGCCGCGGACCCCGCGCGCTCTCCCTCCGTCGCCGGAGCGCCCGAGGAGCTCGACGACCTCGCCGGCCGCGCGGAGCCGGCCGAGTCGGTGCCAGATCCCGAGCGGCTCCGGGCCCGGTTCGGCCGTCCCTTCGAGGCGGGCGACGTCATCTTCCGCGAGGGCGAGCCCGGGACGGAGGCGTACCTCCTCGAGGAGGGGCGGGTCCGCCTCATCAAGAAGGTCCGCGGCGCCGAGCGCAGCCTCATGGTCCTCAAGCCGGGCGATCTGTTCGGCGAGTCCGCGCTCCTCGGCGGCGCTGCGCGCTGGTCGACGGCGATCGCGCTGTCCCGCGGCGTCGCGCTCACGCTCGACCAGGGCACGCTGCAGAACCTCGTCGAGCGCAACCCGGCCGTCGCCCTGCGCATCATCAAGCAGCTCGTGGGTCGGCTCCGCGACGCGGAGGACCAGATCGAGATCATGATGCTCACCGACACGCAGTCGAAGGTGGTGAACGCGCTGCTCAAGCTCGCGCAGCAGTCTCGCGCCGCGAGCGGCTCCTCCTCGAACGGCGCCTCGTTCGCGATCTCGCCGATGGAGCTCTCGACCCGCGTCGGCCTCGACGTCGACACCGTGAAGCGCGCCGTGCAGCAGCTCCGCGAGGGGCAGTACCTGCGCGTCGCCGACGAGCGCCTCGAGATCCCCGACATCGACGCGCTGCGGAGGCTGTTCAGCCTGCTCGGACTCAAGGACGAGATCCGCGGCGAACAGTGATGAGCGGGAGCCCCCCTCCTCTCCATCCTAGGCTGACCTGACGCTTGCGGGAAGCCGAATCGAGATCCCGAGAATGCGCTGCGTCTTCAGGGCGGATTCGCGGGTTGACGTGACCAGCGGCCTGGTTTACTCAGGGGTCCCCGCAGGGCAGGTGACATCCCGTCCTGACGTGTTGCCGCGCTGCGGCATTGCTCAGCAGCGGACTCCAAACTCGCACATGACATCGCAGCGACACATGACAGCAGCGACCCGCGCGGGGTGCATCCGCGGCGCGGCTGTCGTCCTGTCGCTCGGGTCTCTGCTGCCGTTCGCGTCGCTCTCGCTCGCCGCGTGCGGCGGCGCGCAGCCTGCGGCGCAGGCGAGCGAGGCGCGGTCGGTCGCGGAGTACGATCTCGCGCGCGACGCCTTCCAGAACGGCCGGCTGCGCGAGGCGCTGGGCCACATCGAGGAGGCGCTCTCGCTCGACGAGGACAACGCCGAGGCGGCCTACCTCGGGGCGGTGATCCTGCTCGGCTTCTGCGCGAGCGACGCGCGCTCGAGCGACTGCCGCTTCGACGGCGCCGAGAAGATGGCGCGGCGGGCCCTCGAGGCGAACCCGGAGATGCGGGACGCGAAGAACACGCTCGGGGTCATCCTCGTGCATCAGGGGCGCTACGACGAGGCGATCGCGGTGCTCAAGCCGCTCACCGAGGACATCCTCTACGCCTCGCCGGAGAAGTCGTGGGGTAACCTGGGCTGGGCGTACCTGCTCAGGGGCAGCAACGACGAGGCGATCGACGCGCTCCGCCGCGCCGTGGCCGCGCAGCCCCTCTTTTGCGTGGGGCAGTACCGCCTCGGCCTCGCCTACGAGAAGCGAGGCGAGCTCGATCTGGCGCGCGAGGCGTTCACCAGGGCGGTCGAGACCGACCAGCCCGAGTGCAGGCGGCTGCAGGACGCGTTCGATGCGCGCGCCCGCGTCGCCGAGAAGAGGGGGCTCCTGGACGAAGCGCGCGCCGACCTCGAGCGGTGCCGCGAGATCGCCGCGACGACGCCGGTCGGGCAGCGCTGCGCTGCACAGTTACAGACGTTGCAGTAAGGCCCATGGCGCCTCTCCCTCCGAGAGGAACTTCAGGGTGCGCTAGGGCTTGAGCAACGGTTCTCGGGGTGAGTAGAGTGACGACCGAATGACGATGGGTGGAATGGGATGGAGTCGATCGGACGCTACCTGAGACGCACGCGTGAGGCCCGAGCCATGAGCGTGGAGGAGGTCGCCCGCGCCACGCGCATCCCCGTGATCTCCATCGAACGGATCGAGGCCGATCACTTCGATGACCTGCCAGGCGAGGTGTTCGTCCGCGGGTTCTTGAAGGCGTATGCTCGCGCCGTCTCGCTCCCGATGGAGGAGGTGCTGGCCCGGTACACGGCCAGCCGCCGCATCGCGCTGGTGACGCCGCTGCCCATCGCAGCGCCCGCGCGCCGCACGCAGAGCAGGCGCTTCGGGGTCGCGATCGCGTTCGTGCTGCTGCTCATCCTGTTCACGCTGGCGCTCAGCATCGTGCTCCGGCCGCGCGGCCACGACATGCCGCCGGAGCTGTCGGAGGGCACCCTTTCGAGGGCTCGTACCTCCCTCTCGACCTGAGGGCCAAATTTTCGCCGCGTGATCGTCGCGGCGCGTGCTGTCACCCTCGAACCTCGCCATGCCTCGATCCGTTCGTCCGCGGACAGAGCGGCTCCGCACCGAGGCGCTCCTGGTCCGGCGTGTGCCTTTCGGTGAGGCCGACCTGCTCGTCGGGCTCTTCACCGAGCAGGGGGGGCTCCTCTCCGCGACCGCGCGCGGCGCGCGCCGCTCGTCCAAGCGCTTCCCGGCGCTCGAGCCGATGCACCTGCTCCGCGTGACCCTGGAGATCCGGCCCGGCGCCGAGCTCGCCCAGCTCACCGAGGCCGCGATCGAGCGCCCGCGCCTGCGGCTCGCGGGGGATCTCGCGCGCCTCGAGGTCGCCGGTCGCGCGCTGCGCTGGGTGCGCGAGATCGCTCCGGCGCACACAGCCGAGCAGGCGGCCTGGCACGAGCTGAACGGGCTCCTCGACCGCCTCGACGGCGCCTCGACGGCGTCCCCGCAGGCGCTGCTCGCGGAGACCGGCCTGCGGCTGCTGATCGCGTTCGGCTGGGGCCTCGAGCTCACGCAGTGCGTCCGGTGCGGGCGCGCCTGTGACGCGACGCAGTCGGCCCAGGTCGACCCGGCGCGCGGCGGCCTCGTGTGCCGGGCGTGCGGGGGCGGACCCCTCTTCTTGCGACCGGAGCCGCGAGAGCGGCTGCTCGCCGCGATGCTCGGCGACGCCCCCGAGATCCCGGAGGAGGATGTCCCGATCGCGCTCGAGCTCGTCGAGGGCGCGCTCACCGCGCACGCGAGCGGGGGCTAGCGCCAGCAGATCCCGCGCGTCATCTCACGCCACGGCTCTCCAGAAGCGGCTCACCGCGCGCGGCGCCTCCGGACACCCCTCGATCTCCACATACGGCCTGCCGGGCGCGTTGCGCGGGAAAGAGAAGCTGCCGGTGTTCGCGTAGCCGTCGCCGAGCGCCTCCCGGTGCGTGTGGCCGAACACGACGAGCTTCGCGCCGGTCGCCTTCGCCACGTGGCCGGCGCTCTCGGCCAGCCGCTCCGCGACCGTGCCGGCGTACCGGTTGTGGCCATTCGCCCAGCTCACGCCCATCAGCAGCGCGCCGAGCCCGAGCGCCGCGGCTCCGGTCTCCCGCGCGCCGAGCCCGAGCGCCGCGATCCCCGCGCCCATCGACAAGGTCGCGATCACGCGATCGAAATACAGCCGCGTGAACGTGCTCGCCGCGCTCTCGAGCGTCGGCGTGGCCGCGAGGCCGAGGAGCTCGTCGGCCATCGCGCGGGGCACCCCGAGCTCGTGCGCGAAGCGCTCGACGACCGCGGCGCCGACCGTCGCCTCGCCTCGCGCGCGGTAGAGGGGCCCGCTCTTCAGCATCGCGCCGATCGCCGCGTGGAAGTAGCGGTAGATGACATAGGGCGCGCGGGGGCCGTACCAGGTGAACGCGGACAGGAACAGGTGGAGCGGCGTCTGGTCGTTCGCCTGCAGGTAGCGGTGCGCGCCGGTCGGCGCGATGAACTCCTCGACGAAGTGGACGCCGAGGCTGCGCTCGCCGACCACGAGCGGGTGAGCCGGCGCGTTGTCCGGATCGTACAGGTGCCCGTGCTCGATGTGGACCGCCCCGTCGCGGAAGAACCAGGGCGTCGTCCGGATCCGGGCCCGGGCCTCGCCGCTCACGCCGAGCGCCTCCGCCAGCGCCTCGGGGAAATCGGGCGCGCCGACCTCGGCGTCGTGGTTGCCGCCCGAGAGCCAGAGCTCGCCGTCCCGGTCGAGGTGCTCGGCGAGCGCCGCCCGCGCGGTCGGGTGAGCGAACAGCGCCTCGCGCAGCGCGAGCGGCCGGGGCATTCGCGGCGACTCGGACGAGAGGTCGAACAGATCGCCCGCCACGACGACGCGCGCTCCCCGGTGGGCTGCCACGAACCGCGCCAGATCGGCGGTCACGTCGCCCGGCGTCTGGCGCACGAGGTGGAGATCGGCGAGCACGACCGTGCGGCGCTGCGTCATAACCCACCATATTCATCACGTCCGTCCGGGCGCTGCAACTCGCCATCCCCACGTGCGAGCCCGGAGGGACGGGGATCAGCAGCCCGTCGAGCTCGGCCCTTGTGCGCCGCGATCACGCCGCTGTCCGGGCTCGACGACCGCACCGCCGCGTCCCATGCAAGCGTGTATGGAAGGCTCGGCACGGACGCGACCTCTGGCCCACCGGGTGCGCGATGGACTGCTCGCGGAGATCGAGCGCGCCCTGCGGGGCAGGGACATCGAGGCGCTCTCCCGGATCTACGCCGAGGACGCCGTCATCGAGGAGGTGAGCAACCGCAATCCTCCGGCCCACCCCAGCGTCACCAGCGGAAGGCAGGCCATCCTGGAGCACCTCAAGAACGAGCTCTTCCGTGATCCCATCTCGGGGTGGGAGCGCCAGCTCGACGCCACGGAGATCGTGGACGGCATCGAGACCGACGAGGGGCTCGCGTTCATGGAGGTGCGGGTCTACGCCGCGGGCGATCGGGTGGTCGCCCAGCACCTGGCCCGCAAGAAGGATGGCCTCATCGGCCACGACCGCGTCGTGGTCGTCTGGGACGCGAAGTGAGCCTTTGCCGGCGAGCCGCCGCGCCGCGTCCGCACGCTGGCGACGGCGGCGCTGTTTGCATGGAGGCGATGTAGAGTGGCGCCGTGACCACCGCCGTCCTCCTGAGCTGCCACGGCACCGTCGAGCGGCTCGATGATCTGCCCGCCTTCCTGTCCAACATTCGCCGCGGCAGGCCCGCACCGCCGGAGCTGATCGACGAGGTGCGGCGCCGCTTCGAGACGATCGGCGGCTCGCCGCTCCTGCGCATCACGCAGGCCCAGGCGGACGCGCTCGCCGCGCGGCTCGGTCTCCCGGTCGCGATCTCGGGGCGGCTCTGGCATCCATATCCGGCGGAGGTGCTCGGCGCGCTCCACGCGGGCGGCGCGCGGCGCGTCGTCTCGCTGCCGCTCGCGCCGCAGTCCGTCGACGTCTACCACGCCGTCGTGCGCGACGCGGCCGCCAGGCTGGACGGGATGGAGGTCCGGTGCGTGCCGGCGTGGGGGCTGGAGCCGGCGCTGATCGACGCCTTCGTCGAGGTGATCGACGAGGCGCTCGCGCGCTTCCCCGAGGAGAGCCGGGCGAACGTGGCGGTCATCCTCTCGGCCCACAGCCTGCCGCAGCGGATCATCGACGGGGGCGATCCGTACGAACGCCAGTTCCGCGCGATGGCCGCCGAGGTGGAGCGCCGCGTCGCGCCGCGCGGGAACCCCGTGCTCGTCGCCTTCCAGAGCCAGGGAATGACCGGCGACGCGTGGCTCGGCCCGGATCTCCGGTCGACGTTCGACCGGCTCGCCGCGGGCGGCGCGCGCGAGGCGCTGATCGCGCCGATCGGCTTCGTCGCGGACCACGTCGAGACCCTCTACGATCTCGACGTGGAGGCGCACGTCCTCGCCCGGGACGCAGGCCTCGCTCGGCTGGAGCGGGCGCCGGCCGTGAACACGCGCCGTCGCTTCATCGACGCCCTGGAGGCGCTCGTCCGGCGCGAGCTCGGGGCGGCCGCGCCGTAGGCGGGCCGGCTCAGCGGCGTATGCCCCTGCTCCTGCCCCCGAGCCGCGAGAAGGCCGCGTTGAGGAGCCCGGGGGCGTGCCTCGCGAGCGACACCCCGAGCTTCGCGTGCCCGGTGATGATGACCTCGGCGCGGCGCGCGACGATGGCGTCCATGATCTGCCGCGCCGCCTTCGGCGTCGGCATGATGAGCCAGGGAGGCACCGGCTCCCGGGCGCCGTCCCGCAGCTCGCCCAGGTTGTCGACCCGACGGATCTCGCTCGCCACGAACCCCGGGGCGACGTGCGTGACCGCGACGCCGTCGGCGTGGAGCTCGCCGCGCAGCGTCTCGGCGAGGGCGCGCACCGCGAACTTGCTCATGCTGTAGGCGCCCATGCCGGGAAACGCGAGGTAGCCGCTCGCGCTGCCCATGAGCGCGACGCCGCCGCGCGACCGCTTGAGCTCCGGCAGCGCGGCCTTGACGGTGCGCAGCGCGCCGAAGACGTTCGTCTCGATCTGCCGGCGGAAATCGTCGAGCGAGAGCTCCTCGACGCGCCCCGCCACGCCGAACCCCGCGTTCGCGATGGCGATGTCGAGGCCGCCGAACGCCTCGCGCGCCTCCTCGACGGCGCGCTCCACGTCGCCGTCGCGCGTGACGTCGCACCGGGCCGCGATCGCCTCGCCGCCGGACGCCCGGACCTCCGCCGCGAGCGCCTCGAGCCGCTCGGTCCGCCGCGCCGCGAGGACGCTCCGGCCGCCGCGCCGGGCGACCTCCCGGGCGAGCGCCTCGCCGATGCCCGACGACGCGCCCGTGATCAGCACGACCTTTCCTGCGAGCTCGCTTTCCATGGACCCCCGCATACCACGATCGCTCGGGGGCCAGCCCTGGCGCGCCCTCTGGCGCTCGCTCATGCTCGGCCCTTCCTCTCTCGGCTAGGATCGGCTTGCCCGGCCCGGCCGGGCGCCGCCCTTCATCAGCGCGGTCACGCAACAGTCACGCGTAGTTACGCAGAGTTACGCACGGTCACGTGCGGTCGCGTACGGGGTGTCATGCGAAGCCACTCGATCCGCCGCTCTCTCTCCGCTCTCCTCGTCGCCGCCGCCTGCGCGGCCCAGGCTCCCGCTTCCGCCGAGCCGCCCGCCTCGCTCGCGCGCGCGGAGGCGCTCCTCACGCAGGGCGACTACGCCGGCGCGGAGAAGGTGCTCGCCGCCCTCCAGGGGGGCGCGGAGCGCGCCCCGGCGCTGATCGCGAAGGCGCGGATCGAGCTGCTCACGGGCCGCTACGACGAGGCCGCGAAGACGGCGAAGGCGGCCGCCGCGATCGGCAAGGAGGCGAGGATCGCCGCCGCGCCGCTCCGGGCCGCGGCGCTCGCGCGCCGCGGGAAGATGGCCGAGGCGATCGCGGCCGCGCGTGAGGTCGAGCGGGAAGACGAGGCGCGCCGCGCGCGGCTCGTGCTCGGCGAGCTCCTGATCCAGTCGGGCAAGCGCGGCGAGGCGCGCGCGCCGCTGATGACGATCATCGACGACTACAACGACGACAAGATCACCGCGAGCGACGCGGAGGGGATGTCGCTTGTCGGGCGCGCCGCGCACCTGCTCCGGAGCGCGCGCGACGCGAACGACGCGTTCAACGCGGCGGAGAAGGTCGGCGGCAAGCAGCGGGTGGAGACGCTGCTCTGGCGATCCGAGCTGTTCCTCGACAAGTACGACCCCGGCCACGGCGGGCAGGTCGTGAAGGAGGCGCTCAAGCTCGCCCCGAAGGACCCGCTGGTCCGCGTCGCCATGGCGCGCGTCAAGCTCGACAGCGCGATGGATTTCGGCGGCGCCGACAGCGAGATCGCGCAGGCGCTCTCCGTGAACCCGAACCTCGCCGAGGCGTATTTCGTGCGCGCCGGTCTCGCGCTCCGCGACATGGACATCGACGCCGCGGACGCCGCGGCGGACCGCGGGCTCAAGGTCAACCCGAACGACCTGGAGCTGCTCTCGATCAAGGCGGCGGCCCGCTTCCTCGCCGACGACACGGCGGGCTTCGACGCCCTCAAGGCGAAGGTGCTCGGCCTGAACCCGGAGTTCTCGCGGTTCTTCCAGATCGTCGGCGAGTTCGCGGAGTGGGAGCACCGCTACGACGACATCGTCAAGATGATGGAGGAGGCGACGAAGGTCGATCCTCACGACGCGAAGGCGTACGCGACGCTCGGGCTGAACCTGATCCGCGCCGGCGACGAGAAGAGCGGACTCGTCGCGCTCCAGAAGGCGTGGGACAAGGACCGCTTCAACGTGCGGGTGTTCAACACCCTGAACCTCTACGAGAAGGACATCGCCACCCAGTACGTGACGGTGGAGGGGCAGACGTTCCGCGTCCGCTATCACAAGCAGGAGAAGCCGATCCTCGAGCGGTACGTGCCGCGCATGCTCGAGGAGGCGTGGGGCTCGATGGTGAAGCGCTACGGCTTCACGCCGAAGGTGCCGGTCTCGATCGAGCTCTACGCGTCGACGGAGAACTTCAGCGTGAGGACGAGCGGCCTGCCGAACGTGGGCATCCAGGGCGTCTGCTTCGGCCAGACGCTGGCGGCGCTGAGCCCGGCGGCGGCGGAGTTCAACTGGGGGAACGTGCTGTGGCACGAGCTCGGGCACGTCTTCGCGATCCAGCTCTCGAAGAACCACGTCCCGCGCTGGTTCACCGAGGGGCTCAGCGAGTACGAGACGATCGTGCGGCGGCCGGAGTGGCACCGCGAGGAAGATCCCGCGCTGTTCGCCGCCCTGAAGGGCGGGAGGATCCCGGCGGTCGAGGGGTTCAACCGGGCCTTCACGCACGTCGACAGCATCGAGGACGTGACGATGGCCTACTTCGCGGCGAGCCAGATCGTTGTCTTCATGGTCGAAGAGTTCGGCTTCCCGAAGGTGGTGTCGATGCTGCCCCGGTGGGCCGCTGGCAAGCGGACGCCGGAGGTCGTGAAGGAGTCCCTCGCCATCGGCACCGAGGAGCTGGATCGGCGTTTCCGCGCGTGGCTGAAGCCCCGCCTCGAGCGCTACGAGAAGCAGTACGTCCCCGACCTGCACGCGCCGCCGCTCGATGAGGCGCGCAAGGCGGCGGTCCGCGCCCCGAAGGACGCGAAGCGGCTCGTCGAGCTCGCGCTCGCGCTGTTCGAGGACGGGCAGCGACAGGAGGGCGAGGCGGTGCTCGCCGAGGCGCTCCGGGTCGACCCGAAGCAGCCCGACGCCGCGTACATCAAGGTGCGGGCGGCGTTCGCCGAGAAGAAGCCCGACGAGGCGGCGAGGCTCCTGAGCAAGATGGTCGCCGACGGCCACGACGGCTACGTCGTGCGGATGAAGCTCGCGGATCTCGCCGAGCTGAAGAAGGACGCGGCGAGGATGAAGGCGAACCTCGAGGCGGCGTCCCGCCTGGATCCGTCGCAGGCCGAGCCGCTCCAGGGGCTCTACGATCTCGCGCGCCGTCAGAAGGACGCCGCGGGGGAGCTCTCGGCGCTGCGCCGGCTCGCGCTGCTCGACCAGCACGATCGCCGGGTCTGGCGGCGGCTCCTCCGGCTGCTCGTGGAGCGCGGCGCGTGGGAGGAGGCGCGCAAGGTCGGCGAGAGCGCGATCTACGTCGACGTGGCCAACCCGGAGATCCACCGGCTCTACGCGCGGGCGCTGGCGCGCACGGGGCGGCACGTGTCGGCGATCTACGAGCTGAACAGCGCGCTGCTGTCCGGGGCGAGGCCCGCGGACGCGGCCGAGATCTACGGGGAGCTCGCCAAGGCCTACGCGAAGATGAAGCGGGACGACTACGCGAAGCAGGCGCTGGAGTTCCAGAAGGCGATGCGGGGGGCGGCGCCGCCGGCGCCGCAGGCGATGCCGGACTGAGGCGCGGGGCGGGGCAGGGCGACGATCCTGGGAGCACGCGCCGGGGGGGGCTCTGCGCGGCGGGGCGCCGGTGGGCGCTCGGCCATCCGCGCCCCGCCGCGCAGAGACCCCCGCCGGCGCTCACGTCGTGCCAGGTCGAATGGACGCCGTGAGCTCGCCGCAAAGTCGGCCCGCGGCTCGGCTGCTCCGCTCCGACCTCCGCGCCCGCTGTACGTCGCGCAGACCTCCCGGGACGCGGCCCCCGCCTACTCGTCCTCGACCTCCCCCTTGTCCCCGCGCAGCCCGAGCGCCTTGCACTTCTTGTAGAGGTGGCTCCGCTCGAGCCCGAGCCCCCGCGCCGTCGCGGCCATCTGCCCTCCGTGATGGCCGAGCGCCTCCTCCAGGATGGCCCGCTCCGCCTCCTCGGCGAGCACCCGGAACGGCACGCCCGGACGGAAGAGCCCCCCCTTGATCGAGGCCTGCTGCCCGCCGAGGCACACCTTCACGTCGCCCTCGTCGATCGTGTCGTCCGGCGTCAGGATCACCAGCCGCTCGATGATGTTGCGCAGCTCCCGCACGTTGCCAGGAAAGCTGTAGGCGACGAGCATCCCCATCCCGCCGCTCGTGAACGCCATCCCGGGCCGATCGTTCGCCTGCGTCGCGATCGCCAGGAAGTGCCGCGCGAGCAGCGGGATGTCCTCGCGCCGCGCCCGGAGCGGCGGCAGCGACAGCGGCAGCACGTTGAGCCGATCGTGGAGGTCCGGCCGGAACTGCCCCTCGCGGCACGCCGCCTCGATGTCGCGGTTCGTCGCCGCCACGACGCGCACGTCGACCTTGATCGTCTCGTGCCCGCCCACGCGCTCGATCTCCCGCTCCTGCAGCACCCGGAGCAGCTTCGCCTGCATCGCGAGCGGCATGTCCCCGACCTCGTCGAGGAAGAGCGTGCCGCCGCTCGCGCGCTCGAATTTTCCCCGTCGCTGCTTCGTCGCGCCGGTGAACGCGCCGGCCTCGTGGCCGAACATCTCGCTCTCGATGAGCTCGCTCGGCACCGCGGCGCAGTTCATCTTCTCCAGCGGCCCGCGCGCGCGCTTCGAGGCGCTGTGGATCGCGCGCGCGACGAGCTCCTTGCCGGTGCCGCGCTCGCCCGTCACGAACACCGTCGCGGTCGCCCTCGCCGCGCGCGCTATCTGCTCGCGCAGCTCGAGCATCGCCCGGCTCTGTCCGATGAGCTCGCCGACCTGACCGGTCTGCGCCCGCAGCGCCTTCGCCTCGGCCTCGGCCCGGACGAGGCGCAGCGTGTTGTCGAGCACGAGCAGCAGCCGGTCGGTCGAGAGCGGCTTCTCCAGGAAGTCGATCGCGCCGAGCCGCGTCGCGCGGACAGCGGCGTCGATCGTCGCGTGGCCGCTCATCATGACGACCGGCAGCTCCGATCCAGCGGTGCGTATCCGCTGCAGCAGCTCGACGCCGTCGCCGTCGGGCAACGAGACGTCGAAGAGCGCGATGTCGTAGCTCCGCTTCGCGAGCTTCTCCTCGGCCACCCCGACGCCGCCGGCGACGTCGACCGTGTAGCCCTCCAGCGACAGGGCCTTCTGCAGGGTCGTCAAGATCGCCCGCTCGTCATCGAGCACCAGCACATGTCCGCGAGGCATGCCTGCCACCGTAGCGCGGAACCGCCGCGGCGGATGGCCGCTGGGCCGGGTACGCGCGCCGCCGCCCGACCTCAGCCGCGCGCACCCGGAGGTGAAGGGAAGGCGTCGAGCGCGCGTCGGAACGGGCAAGAAACGAAGGCGACGACCGACGCCGGAGCGCCGCGGCTCCATGAGGGCGAGCGCGACATCGGCGCCGCTTCGGCGCGTCTGTGCGCGGAGAAAGGGGCTCCGGCCCGCGGGCGCTATGATAGCTTTGCGTGGGATGTCTGCCGACGGCCCCGCGACGGCGGAAGGAGATCTGGAGCGCACGCCGTTCGCTCATCTCTTTGTGTATGCCGTCGAGCACCGGCTGACCGGCGCGCTCATCCTGCGGGAGCCCACGGGCGCCGAGCACACGGTGCGCATCGTCCGGGGGGCCCCCGTCAAGATCCGCCCGAGCGACGGCTATGCGCGGTTCGGAGAGATCCTGCTCGAAGAGGGGGTGATCTCCGCCGAGATCCTGGCGGATGCGCTCGCGACGAGGGGCCTCCTCGGCGATGTGCTGCTGCTCTCGGGGTGCCTCGACGCCCCGACGCTCGACTGGCTCGCGCAGGTTCAGTTCGTGCGGCGGATGGTGCGGCTCTTCGACCTGCCGCCGGAGACGAAGTACCGCTACTTCGACGGCCTCGACGCGCTGGCCGACTGGGGCGGCGATCCAGCGAAGGTCGATCCGCTCGCGCTGCTCTGGGCGGGGCTGCGCGAGCACGGCGAGCGCTCGACGCGGCTCCAGCGGACGCTCGAGCGGATCGAGGCGGTGCCCCTCCGGCTGCATCCCGCCCTCGAGCCGGGTCGTTTCGGCCTCACCGAGGGCGAGCTCGCCGTGTTCGGCGTGCTCCAGAGCTCCTCGCCCACGCTCCCGGCGCTCATCAGGTCCGGGATCGCGCCGGAGCCGATCGTGCGCAAGCTCATCTACGCTCTGGCCATCACGCGTTACCTCGATTTCGGAAGAGGCGTGCCGCTCGGCGCGGAGCCCTCGTCGAGCGTGCCGCCCGCCAGCGCGGCGAGCCTGTCGCTCGGGCGCATGCAGCTCCGCGCGACCGTGCATCGCGAGGGCGCCGCCGCGCCGGATCCGGCCGGGGACGGCGAGCGCGCGCCCGTGGTGGGCCGAGGTCGCCGCCGCGATCGCACGTCCTCGGAGCCGTCGCCCTCGTCGACCGTCGCCCCACGGATGGCTCCGCTCGCCGGAGGCTCGCTCTCCGCCGTGGTGGCGGCCGAGCTCGCCAGCGCCGCCGGGCTCGACGTCGGCCGCGCGGGGCGGGAGCCCTCCGGAGCGGACAGGGACCGCGATGCCTGGGGCTCGTCTGCGCCGGCCGACGACGGCGCCCCCAGCGGCTCGCGGGCCCCCGAGGACCCCTGACGGAACCTCGCCACGGCGAGGCGACAGGTGAGGCGAGCACGCGCCGCGCTGGAAGGCGCGCGCACGCTCCCTTATAGGCCGCCGAGCGATGCCGAAGCCTGCGCCCGCGCAACGCCTGCTCCCCGCGCAGGTCCACCTCCCCTCCGGCAGCGTGGTGCGCCTGTCGGACGCTGCCGCGCGCGCCCACGCGCCGGCCGTCCTGGGCGCCCCCGGAAGCCGCGGCGGCGACGCGCCCCCCCCGATCGGCAGGTGCGCGCGCGACGTGCAGGTCCTCGCCGGCCCGTCGGTCCTGGCCGACGCGCGGGGCGCGCCGCTCGATCCGCTCGGCCTCCCGCTCGCCGACGCCCACGTCCTGCGCGCGCTCCTCGCGTTCGCCGGGGTCGTGCCGGAGGAGCCCGGCGCGTACTCGTGCGAGAACTGCGGCGCCCCGTTCGATGTCGCTCCGTCGAGCCTGCTGGAGATCGGGCCGTTCACCGACGGAGAGCTCGACGACCCCGAGCTCGATCGCCCGTTCGATTTCGGCGTCTTGCACCCGATCCCGGCGCTGCGCGTCGGGCGCGCCGTGTGCCGCGGCGTGCGGCTCGTGGAGCGGACCGTCGAGGAGGCGATGCCGCTGCTCCGCCTGTCCAGCGAGGGCGCGCTCCGCGTCACGCCGTCGCTGGTCGTGGCCATGGGCATCGCGGCGCTCGGCCGCGAGCGGCGCGCCTCGGTGATCGCCGACGCGCTCGCCGGGGCGCCGGACGAAGCGTGGGCGGCGATCGTCGACCTCTACCATGAGGCGCGCTACCCCGCGCGGCTCTTCGCGGTTCACCGCTGCCAGGCCTGCGGCGCCAGGAACGACCTCGATGTGCCGCTCGAGCGGGAGCTCGCGCGCGCGCCTCTCCGCGCCCCGGAAGCGGATCCGGACGTCCCCGGGCAGGCGGGCTCCGCGGCCGGGGAGGGGCGCGCCTTCCCCGATCTCGACGCCTTCGAGGCGCGCGTCCGTGCGGCGGCGGAGCGCATTTACGAGGCCCGCGGCGTGCGGAACATCGACCTCTTCATCGACGCGGGCGTGCCGGCCTGCGACGACGGAGGCGAGCCGCTGCTCGGCTGCTACACGCCCGGGACGCCCGCGGACGAGCTCGGGATCGCCCGTCCTCCGGAGATCCGGATCTTCTATCGGACGTTTCGAACAGAGGCCCGCGAGGACCCCGGGTTCGACGTCGACGCGGAGATCGACGAGACGATCGACCACGAGGTGACCCACCACCTGCACCACCTCGCCGGCAGCGATCCCCTCGACGACGAGGAGCACGAGCAGATCGAGCGCGAGAACCTGCGCCGGATCGGGCACGCCGAGGCTGCCCGGCGCGCGCGGCGCGGCGCCTTGTCCGACGTCGTCGGCTTCCTCCGCGCGACGTGGCCGGCCTGGCTGATCGCGGCCGCGGGGACGGCCCTCGCGTTGTGCGCGGGCGGACGCTGAGGTCCGGCGCGCGCGGCGCGAGCGCGACGTGCGCTCGCCGCTTTCTTCGAAGCGAGAGGATGAGCTGTCTATACTCCGGGGACAGCCAGAAGATGTGCCGGGGAATACCGGCTCTTCGAGCGCCGCTGTGCTCCTGCCGAGGATCGTGAAGACGAAGAGCTCGCCGGCCTCCAGGGCCGGATCCACCAAAGCGCCACGTCCAGCCAAGCGGGATGGCGGCGCGCAGAACCGCCGGGGAAGTCCGGACGCCGTCGAGAAGCGCCGGGCCGCGCGTCGGTTCAACGAGCTGCTCCTGGGCGGCGGTGGCCGCGCCGGGGACGGCCGTACCGAGCGCCGGCGTCGGCGCCTGCTCGCGGAGCTGGCCGAGGGCGTCTCGCGGCGCGGCAAGCGCGCGCTCAAGCCGATCGACGTGCTGTCGCGCGTCGAGGAGCTCCTCGAGCTGGGCGAGCCGCTCGCCTCGATCCGCAAGGCGTACCCGCCGCCACCCCCGGTCGAGGTGACCGCCGAGCTCGTCGAGGGGCTGAGGCACCTCCACCGCGCCTACGGCTTCTCCGCGGACGTGTACCGGTTCGTCGGGCTCGACGCGCACGCCCTGCGCAAGGCGGGCGTGGTGCGGGGCGGCGACCGGGAGGGGACACCCGACCGGCGCGCCGGCCGAGACGGCGCGCCGCGGCGCAGCTTGACCTTGCCTGCCGGCGCGGGGATAACCCGCTCCGATGCGCGCGAGAACGGTGAAGCTCCTCCTCGCAGCGGCCGCGACCGTGGTCGTGTGCTCGGCGTCGACAGGCCTGTCGCTCCGCGCTGAGGCCCAGCCCTCGGCCGCGGCGGCCGCGGTGGTGGCGCGCGTCGGCGACAAGGTCATCACGGCGGCGGAGGTCGAGCGGAGGATCGCGCAGATCCCGCCGTTTCAGCTCCAGAGCTTCGGCCGCACCCCGGACGAGATCCGGAGGAACTTCGTGAGCCAGGTCCTCGTGCGCGAGCTGCTCCTCGCCCAGGGGGCGGCCGCGCAGAAGCTCACCGAGCGGACCGACGTACAGGACCGCATCCGCGGCGTCCTTCGCGCCGCCCTGCTGCAGCGGATCCAGGCGGAGGCGAGCTCTCCGGCGACCGACGAGGAGGTCCGCGCCTACTACGAAGCGAACCGGGACAAGTTCAGCGCGCCGCCGATGGTGGCGCTCTGGCGCGTCCTCGTCGCGACGCGGGAGGAGGCCGAGGCGATCCTGGCCGAGCTCAAGAAGGACCCGTCGCCCCAGCGCTTCAAGGACATCGCGCGCGACAGATCGCTCGACAAGGCGACCAGCCTGCGCGGCGGCGATCTCGGGTTCGTGGCGCCCGACGGCAGCACCGCGGAGCCGGGGCTGAAGCTCGCCCCGGGGCTCATGGAGGCTGCCGCCCGGGTGAAGGACGGGGAGCTCGTGCCCGAGCCGGTGGCGGAGGGCGATCGCTTCGCGGTGCTGTGGCGACGGCAGAGCCGCAGGCCGGTGAGCCGCTCGCTGGAGCAAGAGGCGCCGTCGATCCGCCAGATCCTCGCGCACGCCAGGGCCGAGGCGCAGGTGAAGCAGCTCCTCGAGCGCCTGCGGGGGCAGGACGTATCGGGCCATGCGCCCGAGCTCGTCGACCTGATCGACATCACCTCGACGGGCGATCTGCAGCCCCTGCGGCGCCCGGGCACCCTGGCGAGCAGCCGCCGCCCGGGCGCGCCCCCGCCTTCGCCTGTGCCGCGCCAGGACATGCGCTGATCCCGTCCGCCGTCTCGGCACCGGCGCGACCGGTGCCCTCGAGCCACCGGTCGCCTCGCCAGAGCCGCGGGCGGGGTCAGCTCAGGGCGACGACGATCGCGATGGCGGCGAAGCCGGAGGCGATGGTGACCACGAGCGCGGCGATGCTCCCGGCGCGGCGAGCGCGCTCTGCGGCGTCGGGCGGGAGCGCGTAGACGCCCAGCAGCAGCGCCGTGGAGGCCCTGCCCGGTACCCGGAGGGACGCCGATAGGATCTGCTCGGCGCCCTTGAGGCCGCCCGTGATGAGCATGACCAGCGCGCCGAGCGGCCCGGCCATGAGGTCCCAGCCGCACGCGTAGAGCCCGAAGCGGAGCGCGCGCCGGCGCTCCGGCCGCGCGCCCTGGCGGCGCGCGCCGAGCTCGAGGGCGGCCCCGTGCACCGCGTGCGCGAGCACCATCCACACGGTGAGCCCTGGAATCCCGATCGCGAGCCACTGGAGAGCGCTCGCGCGCGCGGCCGGGTTCCGCGCGAGCTCCAGCGTCAGACCCGGCAGCGCGAGCGCCGCGACGGGCAGGAGCGCGACGACCATCGAGAGGATCGCGAGCGTCTCCGCGAGCAGGGCGAACCGCATGGCCGCGAGGACCGCGCCGTCGGGCAGCGCCGCGAAGAAGGTCTCGGCCCCCAGCGTGGTGGCCTTCGAGGTGGCCCAGAGCCGCGACCAGACGCCGCCGAACGGGCGCTCCCAAGGGATGATCGCGACGACCCCCGAGCCCTCGTCGGTCGCCGCGGCGCAGCCGGCGCAATCTGGCTGGCCGCAGCACGCGCAGAGGACCGCCGCGGGAACATCGAACGCCTCGTCGTCCCGCACCGGCTCACGGCGTACGCTGGCAGATCTGTTGGCCATTGCGCACCTCCGAGCAGCGGACAGAGGCCACTCCTACCAAGGTTACGTCGCACCAGCGGGCCTGTCGACCCGGGATGCCTCCGAGCGCGTACATCGTCCGTCGTTCACGCCGCGCCGTTCATCGCCTCGTCGCGTCGTTCGTTCAGCGTCATCCCGCGCGCACGGCGGCGCTTCGTCCCGGCAGGTATGGCATCGGTGTCAGCCCTGGCGCCGATCGTTTCACGATGCCGGAGCGCGGCCGTCGGCCAGCGCCGGCAGCGCCGGCAGCGCCGGCAGCGCCGGCAGCGCGATCAGTGCAGCACCTCGTCGCCCCGGCGCTCCTGTCCCGTGGGGAGGTCGTCGATCCTTCCTCCGAAGAACGCCGCGGTGATCAGCGCGGCGAGCGCGATCGCCCCGGTCGCGTAGAGCCCGTAGCCCCACGTGAAGCGGACCGGACGGAGCAGCGTGCTCGCCGGCATGAACAGCAGGCGCATCGCGACGGTGGTGAGGGCGATCGCCGCGAGGAACGCGACGGCCACGCGGGCGCCGCGCATCTTGTGGATCGATCTCCGCGTCAGCACGAGCGGGATCATCACGAAGAACGCGACCGCGGGGGCCCACATCCACCCGAGCCTGCGGGCGAGGCCAAAGCCGCTGAGATCGCGGATCTCGGGCGCGGTCTCGTGGACCCAGGGCGCGAAGAACGCCGCGAGGCCGGCGACAGCGAGCGCGAGCAGGGCCCCCCGGCCGCGACCGGCGTAGGCCCACGGGAGCGGCTCCCTGTGCGGCGGGAGCGGCTCGTCGGGCTCCTCGTGGAGCGCGTCGTACGAGGGAGGGAGCTTCGAGAGCTCCTCCAGCCGGAGGCCGCAGGCGGGGCACGTACGGGCCTCGTTCGCCTCGAACATTTCCCGGCAGAAGGGGCAGGCGGTGAGCCCGGTCATCGCGGCGGGAGGATAGCGCACGGCGGACGAGCGCGCGGCGAGCGGCGCGCGCGGCCAGGAGACGCAACTCGGGGTTCCACCGGGGCGGGGCATAGCTCATAGTTGCTCCCCATGGGCAAGCGTGATCGGCTCCCGGACGATGAGATCGCCGGTTTCGTCGCTGCTCACCCGGGATGGGTGAGAGCGGGCGAGCGGATCGAGCGGATCTACTCGTTTCCGGATTACGGGACCGGCGTGGGCTTCGCGATGCGGGTCGCCCTCCTGGCCGAGCGCCGCGATCACCACCCGGACATCCTGCTGTCGTGGGGCAAGGTGCGCGTCGCGTGGTCCACGCATGACGCCGGCGGTCTGACGGCGCTCGACCTCGAGATGGCGGGGCTGACCGACCGCCTCCACACGGGCTGAGACGTCGCGCGTGGGCAAGGTGCTGGGGATGCTCCCGAGCGAGCTGCTGCGGCGTCTGGATCTTGGGGTGGAGGGCGACCTGCCGCACCTCGAGGAGGCGCTGACGCACCCGAGCTTCTCGAACGAGCAGCGAGGCGGCCGGCGCGTGGACAACCAGCGCCTCGAGTTCCTGGGCGACGCCGTGCTCGGCCTGTGCGTGACGGAGCTGCTCATGGAGCGCTTCCCGGGGGCGCGGGAGGGCGAGCTCTCGATGATGCGCTCGGCGCTTGTCAACACGGACGCGCTCGCGGCGTGGGCGCGCGGCGTCGAGCTGGGCGCGGCGCTCCGGGTCGGGCGAGGCGCGGAGGTCGCCGGGGAGCGCGACCAGACCAACGTGCTCGCCGACGCCACCGAGGCGCTCGTCGCGGCGCTGTACCTCGATCGCGGCTTCGAGAGCGCGCGCGCGCTGAGCCGGAAGATCGTCGCGAGCCCGCTCGCCCAGCTCGCGAGCGGCAGCATGCTCGGGCGCGACGCGAAGAGCGAGCTGCAGGAGCGCGTGCAGGCGCGCGGCGCCGCGTCGCCGCGCTACCGGCTGATGGGCACGGAGGGGCCGGACCACGACCGCGCGTTCCTGGTCGCCGTCGAGGTCGAGGGCAAGGTCATCGGCACCGGCCGGGGCCGATCGAAGAAGCTGGCGGAGCAGGCGGCCGCGCGCGCCGCGCTCGTGGCGTGCGCCGCGCCGGAGCCTGCGACCCCATGCGATGAACGGGCGACCGCCGAAGCCCTGGAAGGCGCGCCCGAGGGCAGGGGCGCCCCGCCTGCCGGCGGGGCGTCCTCCGAGCCACCCATGAACGACCGAGGACCCAGTCGATGATCCGTCACCTGTTGATTGCCTTCACCTTCACGCTCTGCTCGCTCTTCGTCGCGCTGCCCGCCTGGGCCGGGAGTTACCTCGACAGGGCGAGCCTGCTGCTCGACGAGGCGCGCCGGGAGGGCGACATGCTCCTGCCGCGCACGCACGACAAGGAGCTCATCATGGTGGTGCACGCGCTCGCCGAGGCGCGCGCCAAGGTGGCGAGCAAGATGGAGTGCCCTGGATCCGTCTCCAGGGCGCACCCGCACCTCCTGCTCGTGCTCGAGAACAGCGAGCGCGCCGCCGACGCGGCCGCTCAGGGCAACTTCAAGAAGTTCATGGAGCACCTCACCGTGGCGCGGAACGAGGACCGCGCGTTCCGCGCCATCCTCGCCGAGCTCGGCTACGCGCTGCCCGATCTGGGCCCGAAGCGCTGACGCGACCCGGACCACCCGCGGCCCCCCCGCGCGTCTCAGAACACAGCGCCGGGCGCGTGGGCCCCGGCGCCGCGCGTCTCAGAACACGGCGCCGAGATCGAGCGCGAGGGTCCACTGCGACCCGAGCCCGGCGAACTTGTTCTCGCCGTTGATCTCGTAGTCCGCACCCTGGTTCGCGTCCTCGGGGCTCACGATGTCGGTGATGAAGTGAGCGCCGAACTTCACCATCTGGAAGCGTAGCTGCGCTCCGAAATGGAGCCGGTGGCGCGACATGCGCACGGCGTCGAACACGACGGTGTTGTTGAAGTCGGCCTGGGATCCGCCCGCGCACACGGGCTGGCCGTCGTGGGCGAGCGTCTGGCCGTCCGCGCCTTGCACGGGGTTCGCCGGCGAGTTCAACCCGCGGAAGTTGCAGTAGTTCACGGCGTCGGTGTTCGGGGTGAGATCGATCAACCCCGAGTCGCCGAAGATGTGAATCCACTGGTAGCCGGCGTACGGGGTGACGACCACCGTGCCGCCGATCGGCAGAGGCTTCGAGACCTGCGCGTCGACGCCGGCGACCGTGAGCTGGAACTCCTCGGTCCCGGTGACCGTCCGGACGCTGCCGCCGACGGCGACCTCCGGGAAGATCGCGGGGATCCCTCGGCGGAACCCCTCGAAGAGCGCCCAGCGTACGTCGGCGCCCCCGCTGACGATGTTGGTGTTGGCGAGGAACCCGACGGCGCCGGTGAGCTCGAAGCCGAACGGGAAGCCCTTGCGCACCTTCAGGGAGTAGTGCTGCAGGAACGAGTCCGGGCTCCGGTTCTCGATGGAGAAGTTCCCGGACGCCGGATCCTGCGGCCCCTGCGTGCCGCGCTGCCAGTAGTCCGCTTCGCTGTCAATCTTCGTGTAGGCGGCCTCGATGCCGATCTCGAACCCGCCGTAGCCCGTGGTCCGCGCCGAGTGCATCGCCGACGGCGCGATCGCGAAGCCGTACTGCGCGATGAGCTTCGCGAACGCGGCGTCGTCGGTCTGGCAGCGCTGATAGCGCGACGCGGGGTTGTAGTAGAGGCCGTTGTCCGGCCCCGTGATGCGGCAGGGCACCGCAGCGTCACCGACGCCAGCGACCGGCTCGCGCACAAGCCGTGCGAGCGCCGGATCCATGGAGTCTGCAGACGCCTGCGAGGATGACGCCACCCCCGCGAGGGCAATTGCCGAGGCAATCCAGCACGATGCGCGCATTCCGTGTCTCCGAGGCGGGAGGCTACGTGTCCGCTCGTACAGCCGTCAAGCGAACAGAGGCACCTCCGCCAGCTCCGGCCACGTTTTGCGTGGCGCCGCGTGGGCCGGCTGCCCGAAGGGGCCGCGCCGCGCGGGCCAGTCGGCCAGGACGCGCGCGACCCCTCCTCGAGGCTTGCGTCGCGGAAGGGGGTTGCACCGCGAGGGCGCGTCGCCGAAAGAGAGGGCGTGCTCAAGGATGGTCGCCCCCGGCTCCGCGCGGCGCCGCTCGATCCGCCGTTCCGGATCGTGCTGGTGGAGCCCGAGATCCCGCAGAATACAGGCAACATCGCGCGGCTCGCGGCTGCGACGCAGAGCCCGTTGCACCTGCTCGGGAGGTTGGGGTTCCGCATCGACGAGCGGAGCGTCCGCCGCGCGGGGCTCGACTACTGGCACCTGGTGACGCTCGAGCAGCACCTCGACCTCGCCCACTTTCGCCACCGGCACCCGAACGCGCGGCTGCGCCTGTTCAGCGCGGTGGCGTCGCGGAGCTACCTCGACGCGGACTTCCGGCCGGGCGACGCGCTCGTCTTCGGGAAGGAGAGCGTGGGCCTCGACCCCGACCTCCTCGCCCGCATGCCGGACGACGTCTTCGGGATCCCCACGCTGGGCCCCGTGCGCTCGCTCAACCTGGCCAACGCCGTGTCGATCGTCCTCTACGAGGCGCTCCGCCAGGTGGGCGCGTTCGCGGGCGCAGCGCCGGCGTGAAGGCGCGCTCCTCCGCGAGGTGCGGCGGACGCCGGCGGCCGCGCGCTGTGGACTCCGGCGGGGCGTCGTTCTAAGGGACCGGCGGCATGACGACGCACCGGCAGCGCGCGCGGCACAGCGGACGGGCGGCCGCGCGCCTGCGCTGCGCCGCCGCGGCGGTCGCGCTCTCCGCGGCGCTCGCCGCGTCCGGGTGCAGCAGGCGTCCTCCCAACGGCACGCCGGACGGCGCCGTCCGGGAGCTTGTCGCGCGCCTGCGCCAGCTCCACGGCGATCCGGCCGACGCCAAGGCCGCCTTCGAGCTCCTGTCCCGCCGCGCGCGGGACAACCTGGCGGCGCGCGCGCAGCGCTACAGCGCGGCGACCGGCAAGGCGATCGCCCCCGAAGCGATGATCACGCCTTCCCGCTTCCTCCTGCGCTTCGAGCCGCAGCGGTACGTCGCCCAGATCGCCGGCGCGCATGCCCTCGTGGACGTCGCCGGCCTGCTCCCGGGGGAGCGCGTCCAGGTGCCCTGCGTCTACGAGGAAGCCGGCTGGCGCGTCGATCTCGCGCTGCCTCCGCTCCCTCCCGTACAGAAGCGGCCCGGCAGCGAGCTCTGAGCGGAGCCACCGGCGGGGCAGGGGCGCCGGCCGAGCCCCTCGACGTCGCGCGCCCGACCCGGGCTCCGGCGATCGGACCCACAAAAGCCCGGAGGCCGGCAGTGCCGGCCTCCATCGGCAGCGGCCGCAGGGCCGCTAGCCATGAGGTAACGCCTCAGTTGGCGAGAAAGATCGCCTCGATCTCGGTCTTCACCTGCTCTTCCGTCTGGCCCCGGGCGATCGCGATCTCCTTGACGATCAGCGTCCGGGCGGTGTCGAGCATGCGGCGCTCACCGAACGAGAGTTGCTTGTCCGTCTTCAGGCGGTACAGGTCGCGGAGCACCTCCGCGACGTCGTAAATCGAACCCGTCTTGATCTTGTCCATGAAGCCGCGGTAGCGACGGTTCCATGTCTGGTTGTCGAACGCGATGGTGCGCTCGCGTAGGATGTCGAAGATTTCTCGAATTTCCTGTTCAGAGATGACCTGGCGAAGGCCGACCGCGCTCGCGTTGCTGACTGGAACCATGATCTTTCGATCCGTGTCCAAGATGCGGAGAACATAGAATCGCTGACGGTTGCCAGCGATGTCCTTCTCCTCGATGTTGACCACCTCGGCCACGCCCTGGGCCGGGTAGACGGCTTTGTCGCCCACCTTGAACTGGATCTCCGAACGAGCCTGCATATCGTCTCCTTTGCCTTCCACCCCGCCGTCTCTTTATTTTTCGTCCGCTTCCCGAAATCCTCTCCGGGAAGCGGCCGTTGCACATGCGGTTGAACCTGGACCCGCAGAACCGACACACACCGTCGCGCATTCCGAGAAAAAAACCATGAACCGCGACTCGAGATCGCTGTGCGAGCACAAGCGCGAGCACCACCGCCAAGACCCGCGAGGGGTCGGTGCTCAGGCGTGCACAGTAAATTCTCGAGCAGCGGGGGTGAAAGCGGACGGTTTCGGGCGGAAGGGATTGAGGTTGGGGGAACGGCCCTCTCGAAAAAGGGCCGGTTTGCGCCAGGCGCGCGCACTCTAGTGAGCCAGCACAGAACCGTCAACGAAAATCCCCGAGGCTGACCCATCGTCGCGTGATCATTCTGGTTTTTTCTCAGGATCGGGCGGGGTCACAGTGTGTGTCGGTGGAGGCATCAGCGTGAATGCACGCTGACCCGCCGCTCTAGTTTAGGGCAGAGCGGGCCTCTCCGGGAGAGGTGGCGGACCTGGGCTGGGTGGGATGAGGCGAAAAGGTGGCGGGCACAACGGCCAGGGGAGCTGCGTCCGTCCTGTATGAAAGCGAGCCGGTGGGCTCAGGCGGGGCAAAGCCGCTCGGCCAGCCCCCAGCGGACGCCGCGATCCGAGGCGATGAGGTCGACAGGCGCCCCCGCGGCCCTCGAGGCCCACGCGAGGATCTCCTCGATCAGCACGCTGCCCGCGACGATGACGTCGGCGCGCGCCGGCTCCAGCGCGGGTAGCTGCCTGCGCGCGGCGAGCGGCAGGGCGGCGAGCCGGGACGTGATGGCCACGACCTCGGCCCCGGCGACCTGCGCGCCGTGCACGCGGGCGCCGTCGTAGGGCGCGACATCGCGCACGAGCGCGGCGAGGGTCGTCACCGTGCCCGCGACGCCGACCAGGGTGGGCGCGCCCGACAGAGGCCCGGCAGGGACCGTCGCCAGGGCTGCCCGGGCATCCGCACGGACGGCCTGGAGCTCCGCCTCGGCCGGGGGGTCCGCGCGGATGTGACGCTCGGTCAGCCGGACGCTGCCGACGTCGAGGCTCACCGCCCGCTCCACCGTGCCGCCGGCGTCGCCGACGATGATCTCCGTGCTGCCGCCCCCCACGTCGAACACGATCCTGGGACCGCGGGCCGGCAGGTCGAGCCCCGTCAGCGCCCCGGCGTACGTGAGCTCCGCCTCCTCCGGCCCGGAGATCACGCGCGGCGCCACGCCGATGAGGTCGCGGGCGCGGGCGATGAACGCCTCGCCGCCGGCGGCGTCGCGCATGGCGCTGGTCCCGACGGCGTCCACCCGCTCGACGCCCAGGGACCTGATCTCCTCGCCGTAGCGGGCGAGGCAGGCGAGCGTCCGCTCCACGGCCTCCGGGGCGAGCGCGCGGGCCGCGTCGACCCCCTGGCCGAGGCGGGTGATCGTCGCGCGCTCGGCGAGCGCGACGAGCCCACCCCCGCGGCGCTCCGCGACGAGCAGGAGGACCGAGTTCGTCCCGATGTCGATGGCCGCGACGCTCATGCTCCAGGCCTCACTGGGTGAGCGTCTTCAGGTCGAGCATCTCCTCGACGTTCGGCAGCACCACGAGCTCGCAGCGCCGGTTGGCTTGCTTGTTCTCCGGGGTGTCGTTGGCCTTCACCGGGTCGGTGTCGCCGTAGCCGGAGGCGCTCCACCGCTCGGGCTTGAGGCCGCCGCCGCCCTTGTCCTGGGGCTGGAGCAGGAACGCGAGCACCTCGCGGGCGCGCATGACGCTGAGCCCCCAGTTGTCCTTGAAGCGACCGCCGGCGAGCGGCGCGTTGTCCGTGTGCCCGGCGACCTGGAACGAGCGCGTCGACAGACCGGCGTCGTTGCGGATGACCTCGGCCACCTTGAGCAGGATGTCCTGGCCCTCCTTCTTCAGCGTCTCCCGGCCCGAGTCGAAGAGGACGTCGCCGGGGAGCTGGATGACCATCCTGTTGTTCCGGACGGTCACGTTGAGCCCGAGCTTGGTGAGGGCCTGGAGCTTGTCCCGCAGCACCTCGAAGCGCTTCTTGATGTCCTCGAGCTGCTGGGCGCGGCGGCGGAAGTCCTCGAGCGCGCGGGCCTGCTGCTCGAGGTTCGCGTTCAGGTTGGAGATGTCCACGCCCGC
The DNA here is from genome assembly GCF_001589285.1 of Sorangium cellulosum. Taxonomy (GTDB): domain Bacteria; phylum Myxococcota_A; class Polyangia; order Polyangiales; family Polyangiaceae; genus Sorangium; species Sorangium cellulosum_G. Next base: position 26,168 of record NZ_JEMA01000505.1, read on the forward strand.
TGCCTTGAGCTGGGACTTGAGCTGCTCGATCCGGGCCGCCGCCTCATCGAGCTCGCTCCTGGCCTTCTTGTTCTGCGCCTGCTCGGCGCTCAGCTGGGTCTTCAGGCCCTCGATCTCGCGGACCTTGGCCTGCATCTCCTCCTCCGAGTAGCCGCATCCGAGCGCCCCCGAGCCGGCAAGGAGCGTTGCGCCCAGCAACAACCACGACGTCGAGCGACGAACCAACATACCTTTCCTCCTAGAGCGGCGCGGCGCCGGCCCATGACGGGCGACCGCCGCGCAGGCGGCGCGACCGTAGCGAGGCGAATGGCGCCGCACAAGGCTCTCTAGAGCCTGCGCAACGCCGGTGCTCCGTGCGACCATGAGCTCCACGGCGCTGTTTGCCGCGCCTTGCAAGCGCGCGTTCGCCGGGGAGAAGCGGAGAGGTCCAAGACAGACATCCGGGATCTTGTCAACGAAAATTCAACGTCCGGCGCGGTCTGGTTCTTTTCACCACGGCCTGATCCGGCGTTTACCCTCGCAACGCTTGCGGACCAGTTTGCCTGGAACACATGGGATACATCGGTTTAGGGCCTGCAAGATTTTCCTTGACCATCACCATGCATGGCAATATACGTCGTGCAACATCTGTTGCCTCGGTCAGGAAATTGTAGTGGCGAGGACGTCGAGCGATGTCCGCCGGGCCGGGGCGAATGCAGGAGGATTTCCAATGGCTGCTAAGAAGACCGCGAAGAAGCCTGCGAAGAAGGTGACGAAGTCGGCCAAGAAGCCGGCCGCCGCGAAGGCCGGTAAGGTCGCGAAGAAGCCGGCGCGGAAGGCAGCGAAGAAGGCCGCCCCGAAGCGCGCCGCCGCCAAGAAGACGCCGAAGCGCGCCGCCGCCAAGAAGCCCGCCGCCAAGAAGGCGGCTCCGAAGCGCAAGGCGAAGGCCGCCGGCAAGCGCGCGGCTGCGCCGAAGAAGGCGGCCTCGCCTCGAGGCGGGCGCNACGCCGAAGCGCGCCGCCGCCAAGAAGCCCGCCGCCAAGAAGGCGGCTCCGAAGCGCAAGGCGAAGGCCGCCGGCAAGCGCGCGGCTGCGCCGAAGAAGGCGGCCTCGCCTCGAGGCGGGCGCGCGGCTGCCAAGCGCGCGCCGGCCAAGGGCGCGGGCACCCGCGGCGCGCGCAAGAGCACGCCGGCCCCGGCGCCTGCGAGCACCGGGCCGTCCGACGAGTCGGAATAAGCCGCCAAAGGCGACGCGCCTCGCGCCGTCCACCCGGTGAGGCGCCGCGAGCAGGCCCGCCGGCCGCGACGAGAAACTCTGTCCTACAGGTCGCTTCTACAGGACGCCCGAGGGTGAGCACGCCGCGGAGCCGGCGCGCTGGTCCAGGCTGGGGGCGCGCGCGGGTTGATGATGTCCCCGCGACCGCGCCGCCGCGCGACGATCGCGACCGACGCGCGCGCGCAGGTCGCCGCGCTGGATCGGCGCGGCGCTGGACCGCCGCGCGGCGCGTACGTTCGCCTGCCTTGCGCCGCCGAACGGCGCGCGCCGGGAGCCGCGCTCGGCGCCTCGGCGCCTCGGTGGTGGAGCGGCGGCGCGGCGCCGAGAGGGGCGCTCAGGTGCGCTCGCCGAGGTAGAGCCGGAGGGCGCGCGCGGCGCCCTTGCGATCGAACGGCACGCCCACGAGGTCCTCGCGCTTCGAGATCTGCTCGAACAGCTTCATCAGGAACTCGAAGAACGCCTCGCACTCGCGGATGGCGGCGTCGAGCCGCTGGGGGTCGAGCAGGTCGCTGTCCTCGAGCGCCGTCATCGCCGAGACGAACGCGTCGACGCGGGGGTAGTCGCCCACGCGGAGCAGCGGGTAGCCCATCGCCCGGAAGTACGAGAGGAACTCGCGGACGAACGCGAAGCTCGCGATGCCCGTCCACCGGTCGGGCGCGGGGCCGGTTGTGCGCGCCTTGCTCGCGAACGCGCGGGCGATCTGGGCGAACATCCACACGTCGCGGCGGAGGCGATCGCTCGTCGCCCGCCGCGCCGCGTGGTCGTCGAAGACGCGACCCTCCTCGAGCTTCGCGCCGAGCGATCTGCCGAGGAACAGGATCGCGTTCTGCAGCGCGGGGCGGAGGCCGTGCGACACGGCGCGGAGGCGGAGGCGGTACTCGGACTCGCTCACCAGCGCGTCGGCGGGCGGGAGGTCGTGCTCGAAGGCGCGGCGCATCTCGAGCCGCAGGTTCGCGGCGAGCCCGGTCAGCGCGGCCTTCGTCGAGAGGAGGCGGTGGCCCTCGGCGGCGAGCTCGTCGTGGCGCGCGACGAGCTCGCTCGCGGGCACGCGCAGCAGATCCCGCTCGAAGCTGTCCGCGAGCAGCGCTCCCGCGCGGCGGCGGAGGTAGTTCGAGAGCGCGCGCGCGTCGCTGCGAAGGACGGCGAGCACCAGGTAGCCGCGCCCGGCGACGCGGTGATCCGAGTGGTCGAGCGCGATCGCGTCGAGCAGCCGGAGGTACCGGAGCATCCGGAACAGCGCGAGGAACGTGAGCGCCACGAGGCGGTGCGCATGCTCGCCGGGCACGCGGTGGATCAGCTCGAGCACCTGCGTCGACGCGATGCGATCGAACTCCGGGCGAAACTCGAGCGCGTGGAGCGGGTTGAAGAACGTGCTCTGCGCGATCTCGCGCATCGCCGTCGCGAGGTGCGCGTAGAAGAGCCTGAAGCTGACCCGCGGCAGCCGGAGCAGCCCGCCCGCGACCTCGATGAGGTTCGTGAACCCGTGCCGCAGCACGAAGAGGCTCGACTCCGGCGACTCCTGCGCCATGGTCGCGTGCAGGAGGCGCGTGCGCGCGGTGTCCTCCGGGAGCACCGTCTCCAGGTACCGCTGGAAGACGAAGGCGCGGTCGCGATCGCCGAGCATGGTGCGCGTGAGCTGGACGACGCGCGCCATGCCGTCGCGGGCGTGCTGGAGGTGCTCGTGGAAGTCGTGGCTGACGATCGTCTGGCGACGCCCGGCGCCGGGGTGGTTCCGCGGGTTCGCGAAGCAGGCGACGCCTTTCAGGAGGATCTCGAGCTCGAAGAGCGTCTCGTCCTTCTTGTCGGCCGCGAGCCGCGCGAACCACGCCTCGCGGGCTTGCTGCTGCTCCCGCCGCAGGCCGCGCGTGTCGCGGAGCAGCTCGGCGTAGGCGTTGCGGCCGGGGTGGCCCGAGCCGCGCAGGATCCCCGAAGCGTCGCTCGACACAGACGTGCTCCTCGCCGGCGATGCGCTGCTAGTTGTGTCTCTTGAAATCGAAGGGGTAGGTCAGCACCGTCTCCTTGCCGCTCGGCGAGCGCGCCCACGTGACCGACTTCGCGAGCTCCGCCATGCAGGACTCGATCTGCGGCGCGGTCACGTCGCTCTTGTCGCGCACGATGGTGGCCTCCTCGAAGGTCCCGTCGGGCTTCAGCTTGAGCTGCCAGGTGACCCTGCCCTGCGCGCCCGGGTGCTTGCGCGCGTAGAGGTCGAAGCAGCAGCGGAAGCCGTCGCGCCGCGCCTTGATCGCGTCGACGAGCGGCTGCAGACGATCGCTCGATCCCGCGTCGGCGGAGGTCATGGCGTTGTTCATCACGACCCCGCCGTCCGGCGGCTCGTTCGTGATCTCGGAGGCGATCGCCTTGCAGTCCTCGACCGTCTCCGGGGTCTTCCCGCGGCTCGCTGGTCTGTCCGCCTGGGCCGGCGCCGCGGCGCCCGGGTTGGGGGCGGCGGGATCGGCGGCGGCCGGCTGCGACGCGGGCGGGGGCGGAGCGCCGGGCGGCGCGCTCTCCGGCGGCGAAGGTGGCGCGGTGCCGCTCGAGCAGGCCACGAACAGGGTCGCGGCGACGAGGACTCCGGTGAACACGGCGCTGGCAGTGGCGCAGGGACGCATGGCGCGCATACTAAACGGTTCGGCAGAGCGGAGGCGAGGTGCCTCGTGTTTTTCTCCCCTCCCGCCGGCGATCCGAGCTCTCCTCACGGCTGTCGTGAAGATCCCGCTGCTTTTCATGGCCGGCACCGCTCTCGCCGCCCTCGCGCCGGCAGGCTGCGATCCCATCGCCGAGCCGCTGCTTTGCGGGGAGATCCCCGAGGGAGGGTGCCCGGTCGGCCGGGGGGGGACCTGCGACGATGACGCGTGCAGCGCTCTGTACGATTGCAGCGACGGGGCGTGGACGAGGGTCGCGCGCTGCGATCGGCCCGGCGAGCCCGCGCCGGACGCGGGGGCGGGCGGCGGTCCGGAGGACGGCTGCGAGGTCGTGACGCTCGATCGCAGCGGCGAGGCGTCGGGCTGCGCGCCCGCGCTTCAGGAGCCGGACTGCCCGGCCGACGCCGCCGAGACGTGCGCGGAGGCAGCGTGCCGGACGGGCTGCGTCGAGTTCTTCCTCTGCACCGAGGAGGGGTGGAGCGCGGTCGCGTACTGCGACGAGCAGGGGCGAATCACCGTGGCGCCGTGAGCCGCCCGCCCTGTCGCCGGCGGCTCCGGGCGGCGTCGCTGTGCGCCTGGCGAGGGGGCGTCAGCCGGCCTTGAGGAAGGGGCTCCACTCGTCGAACGAGTGCGGCAGCCCGAGCAGGATCTGCATGGTCGCCGACCACCGAGGAGGCACCGGCTGGCGGATGAGCCGCATGCTGGCCTCGTCGGGCGTGCGCCATCCCTTGCGGAGGTTGCACGTGCGGCAGGCGGTCACGAGGTTCTCCCAGGAGTCCTCGCCGCCGCGCGACCGGGGGAGCACGTGGTCGATGTTGAGGTCGCGGACGGGCGGGCGGCGCGCGCAGTACTGACACTGGTGCGCGTCGCGTAGCATCACGTTCTTCCGTGTGAGCCGGATGGTCGGGCGCCGCATGCGATCGTAGCGGCGGAGGTGCAGGACGCGCGGCACGCGGAGCGAGCCGCCGACCACAGGGAGGCCGTCGTCCTTGTCCCGTACGGGCAAGCTCCGCCAGGCCGAGAAATCGTGAAGCTCGCCGGCCTCGTCGATGGCCAGGGCCGCGCCGCCGAAGAGCAGCAGGAAAGCGCGGCGCGCCGTCGTGATCTGAACAGGCTGGAAGAAGCGGTTCACGACGAGGACGGGGAGGTCGAGCGGCTCGGCCTTGCGGTCACGGCGGAACCCAGAAAACTCGTCGCCGAGATCGAGCTCCTCATGCGCAGAGCCCCCCGGGACTGTGGCTACCCCGTCCGGCACGCCCGGGAGTGTAGCAACGAAAGCTCCCGTGAACATCCGGCGCTTTGCGGCAGAAATCCTGCTGTGCTGTGTGTGGGCGCGGCGCGGGAACAGCGCGGGACGAGCTCGTTGCGCCCCCTCGGGGCTCGCCGCAAGCTCGCGCACCCAGCGCGGCCTCCGGGGCGCGGGGCCGGCGAGATGAGGCCGGCTCCCCCCGCGGGCCGGGGGCGCCGCCCGACATTGCGCGGCGAGCGCTTTCGGTCGGGCGCGGGTTTCGCTAAGACCCGTCCATGTCGAGGGACGGCCGCCCCCAGGGCAGCGCCGTCGTGGTGGGGAACCGATCGGATGACAGAGCAGCGCGAAGGAGCGGAGCCAGAGCGGACGACCGGCGCAGAGCCCCCCGCCGGCTCGCCCTGGGATGATCCGATCGAGCGCGCGCCGCTCGTGTTCCTCGATCTCGAGATGACGGGGCTCCGCCCCGAGAGCGACCGCGTCATCGAGGTCTGCGCCGAGCGGATGCGGGGGGATACGTGCGAGGACGCGATCACGTCGCTCGTGCGGCCCGAGCCGGACGTGTTCGGCAACGCGCACGTGCACGGCATCGATCCGCGGGAGCTCGCGGGCGCGCGCACGTTCCCCGAGCTCTGCGATCGCATCGAGCAGGTGATGGAGGGCGCGGTGATCGTCGCCCACGCGGCCGCATGGGATGTCGCGTTCCTCGAGGCCGAGCTCGAGCGGGCAGGCAAGGCGAAGCGCATCCCGCACTACCTCGACACGCTGGTCCTGTCGCGCCGGGCCTTCGCCCTGCCGAGCCACAGCCTCGCCTCGCTGTGCCGGGAGCTCGGCGTGCACCGCGAGCGCGCCCACCGCGCCGAGGACGACGTCCACGCGCTGCGCGCCGTGTTCCGCAAGATCGTGGAGGTCCTCGCCCCGCGGACGCCGCGCGACCTGTGGCACGTCCGGATCGGCGAGCGCCACGCCCGTCCGGCGCTCGTCGCTGCGGCGGTGCGCGCGGCCGAGCACTCCGCCACCGTGCGGATGCGGTACCGCCCGGCGCGCCGGGGGCCGGAGGAGCTCGTGGTACGGGTAACGGGGGTGCGAACGGACCTCGACCCACCCCGGGTTCTCGGCTATCTGCTCCCGTCGCGCAGCCGTCGTGAGCTACGGGCCGATCGCATCCTGGCGATCGAGCCGATCTCGCCGGGAGAGCTCGCCCCGGACGGCACGGCGCGAAGGGCCTGAGATCCACGTGCGAATCCACTCGAACCGTACCGCGCCGACGCGACGCTCCCCTCTTGCTGTTCGCCTCGGCGGCCTGCTTGCCGCGACACTCCTCGCCTCGTGCTCGACCATGATGGGCCCGGAGACGGCCCGTCCGCCGGCGGCGGAGAAGTGGCTCGCCCGCGCTCGGCAGGAGTTCCAGTCCGCCGACGTCGACAACGCGCGCGACGCTGTCGCGAAGGCGCTGACGATCGTCCCGACCGACACCGAGGCGCGGCTGCTCGCGGGGCGCATCGCGCTGGCGCGGCTCGACTACGCCGAGGCGCTGCGCCTCCTCAAGGGGGTCGCCGGCTCCGAGGCGGCCGGGCTCCGCGGGCGCGCGCTCTGGTACAAGGGCGATCTCGACGCCGCCGCGGACGAGCTCGAGGCGATGCTCGACGATCCCGATGTGGTCGACGACTGGGCGAAGTCGATCGCCAAGCTGGCGCGGCGCGGGGCGGGGCGGGCGCCGTTCACGATCTCGGGCGCGCTCCTGGCGGCGATCGAGATGCCCCACGTCAGCCCGGCGGCGCCCTTCTTCGTCGTCGAGGTCGAGATCGACGGCGAGTCGGCGCTCGCCATGGTGTCGACCGGCACGGGCGAGGTGGTCCTCGACAGCAGCACGCGCAAGGAGCCGAGCTGGGTCTCCCTCCGCTTCGGCAAGAAGCTCGAGGTCAACGACGTGCCGGCGCTCACGCAGGACCTGTCGGGCATCTCGAAGCAGATGGGCGCGCCGATCAAGGCGCTGCTCGGGGTGAACCTGCTCCGCCACCTCAACGCCACCATCGACTACAGCGGCCGGCAGTTCGTGGTGCGCAGCTTCTCCCCGCCGGCGCCGCCCGACGCGACGCGCGTCGACCTCGCCTTCATCAAGGGCGGCGGCATGGTGCTGCGGAGCAGCGTCGGCCCCGACAAGACGCTGCAGGGGCCGATGCTCATCGACACGTCGATGACGTTCCCGATCGCGCTCGACAAGGAGGGCTGGAAGAAGGCCGGCTTCGAGGCCGACGGGCTGAAGCGGGTCGAGCAGGATCCGGAGCAGAAGCTGAAGCAGGGCGTCGTGCCGATGCTGCGGCTGGGCGCGCTGGAGATCCCGAAGGTGCCGGGCGTGTACGGGGCGCCGCTCCAGGCGGTCGAGAAGCAGCTCCAGCTCGATCTGGACGGGGTGATCGGCGCGGGGCTGCTCGCCTACTTCCGCATCACCTTCGGCGACGGCGGTCGGCTCATGTGGATCGAGGATGACGTCGCCATGAACAAGGTGCTTCAGGGCAGCGAGCCGGCCCCCGCCAACGAAGGGCAGGCGCCCGCCCCGGCGGGCGAGACCGGCTCACCGGCGCCCCAGGCGCCTGCGCCGCAGGCGCCCGCGCCCCAGACCGCGCCGCCGCCGCCGCCTGCAGCGGCGCCGCCCGCGGGCGCGCCCCGACGGACGCCCGACCGGTGACCGCCATGTCCAAGGAACTGCTGGCGGTCTACGCAGGGAGCTTCGATCCGATCACGTTCGGCCACCTCGACCTGATCCAGCGGGCGTCGAAGCTGTTCGATCAGGTGATCATCGCCGTCGGTCGGCACCCGACGAAGCACCCGCTCTTCACCTACTCGGAGCGGCTGGAGCTCCTGCGCCAGACCACGAGCGAGGTGACGAACGCGCGGATCGACTCGTTCGAGGGGCTGCTCATCCAGTACTGCCAGCGGGTCGGCGCGCGCGTGATCGTCCGCGGCCTGCGCGCGGCGACCGACTTCGAGTACGAGCTGCAGATCGCCCACGCGAACGCGGACATGCTCCCCAGCGTCGATACCGTCTTCCTGCCGACGCGCACCCACTACGGCTTCGTCTCGGCGTCGCTCGTGCGCGAGATCGCGAGCCACGGGGGTGACGTCAGCCACTACGCGCCCGCCGTCGTCTGCGACGCGCTCCGGGCGAAGTTCGCCGCCGCGAGGCCCTGAGCGGCGGCCGTCGTCTTCAGTAGGTCCCGAACGGGGTCGGCATCAGCAGCAGCACGAAGAAGAGCAGCGTCACCACGGCGACCGCCTTGCGCGCCGGCGACAGCTCGCCGGGCTCCGTCGGAGGGTGCTCCCGGCCGCCCACGCGCAGCATCGCGTAGACCACGCCGAACCACGTGAGCCACGGCATCCCGTTCGCGACCGCGGCGCGGAGCGCGTCGGGCAACCCCTCGGCGATGAAGTACCGCGTGAAGTAGGCGACGTTGCCGAGGAAGAGGGCGAGCATCAGGTAGTGCGCGGCGCGGCTGTAGCGGTCCTGCTTCCTGCCGAACAGCGCGTACGCGACGTGCCCCCCGTCGAGCTGGCCGACCGGGAACAGGTTGAGCGCCGTGATCAGCAGCCCGGCCCAGCCGGCCATCGCCGTGGGGCCGAGGAAGACGTCCTGGCCCTCCGGGATCGGGCCGACCGCGAGCCACCTCAGCAGGAGATAGAGCAGGCTCCGCCCCTCCTGCAGCGCGGGGCCCGACGTCGCGTGCACCTCGGAGTGCATCAGGCCCACGAAGAGGACCGGGAGCGCGACAGCGAGGCCGGCCAGCGGCCCGGAGGCGCCGATGTCGAGCAGCGCGTTGCGCGACTTGATCGTCCCCTTCATCGAGATCACCGCGCCCATCGTGCCGAGCGGGCTCACGACGGGGAGCGGGATGAAGTAGGGGAGCGACGCCTCGACCCCGTGCGCGCGCGCCGCGAAGTAGTGCCCGAACTCGTGCGCCAGCAGGATCGCCAGGAACGGCACGGCGAACGGCCACGCCTGCGGCAGCGCCTTCACGAAGGAGAGCACGCTGTCGTCCTCTGGCGTGATCGGAGCCCAGAGGGTGCCGGCGACGAACACCGAGACGACCGTCAGGCAGAAGAGCGCGAGGTTCTTCTTCCAGCGGAGCGGGGCCCGCCGCGGCACGGGCCTGGCGCTCGGCCCCGCGGAGCTCGTCGCCGCTGGAGCGAGCTCGACATCGAGGTCGAGCGTGCTCGGGGAGGAGAATCGACGATCGTCGGTCATGCGCCGCTAAGCGTGGCCGCCTCCTCGCCGCCGCTCAAGCGATCCGCGCACGCTTGCGCTCAGGCCGGTCGCTGGCTGCTCGTCGCGCCGCCGGAGCGCGCGCCGCGCGCAGGCGCCGACGGCATGCCGAGCGGTCCTGCTCCGTGGCCCACGATGACGCACGGGCGGCGTGGCCAGACCCTGTGCGGCGTGGATGACTTCGCGCGTCATCCCCTGCATCGCGAGCCTGGAGGAGCCAGGCGATCCGACTCGAGACGCCGCGGCGGCTGGGCTCTTTCTCGCAGGACATCGCGCGCCCCGTTCGCCTGGCAGTGCGGCCGCAAACCTTTCGGGGGTGCGCCCGCGTCACGACGGCCGGCGCCCTCTTCCTCGGCGCCGCTGCGCGCCTTTGCCCTTTGGCGGGCGCGACTGCGCTACGATCGATCCATGCCTCCTGCTCGCGTCGCCGCCGAAGCGCTCGTGGGCAAAGTCCTCGGCAACAGGTACCGCGTCGTGCAGCTCCTGGGCAGCGGCGGGGTCGGGCACGTCTACCTCGCGGAGCGCATCGGCAGGACGCACGACGCCGCGACCGCGCGCGTCGCTGTCAAGGTCCTGCGGGCGGAGCTCCGCGACGACCCGCTGCTCGTCGCGCGGTTCGAGCGGGAGGCCGCCGCGGCCTCGCGCGTCCGGCACCCCAACGTCCTCTGCGTCGAGGCGATCGAGCGCGCCGGCGACGCGCCGTGCTTCGCGATGGAGCTGCTCGTCGGCCTCGATCTCGCCGACACGTTGACCTTCGCCCGCTCGCTCGTACCCGCGCGCGCGGTCCGGATCGCCGCCGATCTCGCGGCGGGCCTCGAGGCTGCGCACCGCGCTGGCGTGATCCACCGCGACGTGAAGCCGGAGAACGTGTTCCTTGTGCATGCCGCCGACGGGCGCGAGATCGTCAAGCTGCTCGACTTCGGGCTCTCGTTCATCCAGGATCAGGGCGCCGACGCATCGCTGCTTTCCCGCGTCGTCGGGACGCCCGAGTACATGGCGCCCGAGCAGGCGCACGGCGCTCCGGCGGCGCCCACCGCCGACGTCTACTCCCTGGGCATCGTGCTCTACGAGATGCTCGCGGGCCGTGTTCCATTTCAGGGTCCGTACCCGGCCATCGCGGCGAAGCACGGGCGCGAGCCGCCGCCGCCGCTGCACCGGTTGCACCCAGGGCTCCTCATGTCGCGTGAGCTCGACGCTGTCGTGCGCAAGGCGCTCGTGAAGGATCCTCGCGGCAGGTTCCCGGCGATGGCGGAGCTGCGACAGGCGCTTCTCGCGACGCCGGAGGCGAGCGCCGGGGCGCCGTTCGCTGCCCAGCCGGACACCGCCGCGCCGCCGACCTCCGGGATCCGGCACTGGGGCACCAAGCCGTGAAGCCCGCTCGCTCCGGAGACTTCCGTCGACCTCCGTGCGCTCGGCTTTGCTCTCGCGGCGAAGCCCTGCTAGACGGCCGTTAGCATCTCTTGTTCCGGGCGACAGCCGGATCCGTTCGCCAGGCCGCTCCAGGCCGAGGGGAGCGAGCCGGCACGGTTCGGGGGTCCGCGGGCGCGGGCCTCATCAGCGCGGTCGGTTCTCCAGGGGAACTGGAACCCTGCATCGCGCGCCAGTCGCCCTCCACTCCCTCCAGGCTCAGCCTGGCCGCTTTTTCGGTCGTGATTATGGGTCGCGCGACCCCATCTCCTGACAACGGCACAGCGGCGTTTCAAGACGCCGAACTCCCGATTTACGAGAGCCGCAGCGCCCCCGGGCTACGCGCTCCGCCCGAGGGCGAGCTCATGCCGACGGACGCTGGCAACCTCGACGAGGATCCGTTCCGGATCGAGCTCGTCGCTGAGGACATCCCCACCCCGCGCCGCTACCAGGTGGTCTTCGATGAGGCGCGCATCGATCCGGACGTCCAGAAAGTCGTGCGACGCCTCGTCCGCCATGGCTTCCAGGCCTATCTGGTCGGCGGCTGCGTGCGAGATCTGCTGCTCGACCGGCGCCCGAAGGACTTCGACGTCGCCACGAGCGCCCGGCCGGAGGAGGTCCGCGAGCTCTTCCGCAACTCGCGCATCATCGGTCGGCGGTTTCGCCTGGTGCACGTCCTCTTCCAGGGCGGGAAGGTCATCGAGGTGGCGACCTTCCGCCGCAACCCGAAGGAGGACTCCGACGACGGGAGCGAACTGCTCATCCGGAGCGACAACGCGTTCGGCGTCGCGCACGAGGACGCCCTCCGCCGCGACTTCCGGATCAACGCGCTCTTCTACGACGTGGAGGCGCGGCAGATCCTCGACTGGGTCGGCGGCATGGATGACGTGCGCCGCCAGGTGGTCCACACGATCGGCGAGCCGGAGACGCGCTTCCGCGAGGATCCGATCCGCATCCTGCGCGCGCTCAAGTTCGCGGGCCGGCTGGGCTTCGCGATCACCCCCGACGTGTACGATGCGGTCGTTTACTGCCGCGACGCGCTCGCCCTCGCGGCGCGCCCGCGCCTCTCCGAGGAGATCCTGCGTCTCCTGCGCGGCGGCCAGGCGCGCCGCACCATCTACCTCGCGTGGGAGACCGGCGTGCTCGACGTGCTCTTGCCGGAGGTCTCGGCGCTGCTCTACGACGACCGGGGCGACGACGGCCCGGGCCAGCGCCTCTGGCGCGTGCTCGACTACGTCGACAGGCGCACCGCCGCGGACCGGCCGCTCGACGACACGGTGCTCTGGACGCTCCTGCTCCTCGAGCCGATGAAGGAGGCATGCGACGGTGTCCGCGATCGCGCTGCGGCTGTGGCCGACTTCCTCGAGCCGCTCATCGACCGGCTGGCCATCTCCCGCCGCTACGCCGACGGCATGCGGCGCATCGTCGCCGTCCTGCCGAGGTTGGCCGGCGGTCGCGCCGGCCGCTTCGCGCGGACCGACATCTTCCAGCCCGCCCTCGACGTGCTCGCGGCCGAGCTGACCGCCCGCGGAGAGTCCACCGAGGCGATCGACCGGCTACGCTCGGCCCCGCAGCCGCGGCGCCACCACGCCGACGCCCCGCAGTACCGGCGCTGACAGGCGATGGACGGTGGTGGCGGCGGATGACCGCGAGCCACGGCGATCGACCGGCCGGCATGGAACATCGACGGGGTTTCTGGTTTCATAAAGACCCCTGATGTCCCCTCCGGCCGCGCGCCCGCGCCCCGCTCCTCCGCCCGATGTCTCCGCGTCCCGGCGCCGGCGCGGCGGCTGGGCCCGCAGCGCGCTCGTGTTCGCGCTCGCGTGCGCCGTGTCGCCGCTCGCCGACGCGCAGGGGTCGCTCCTGCACGAGTTCATCGCGCCCGATCCCGCGGAGGACGTGTCGCTCGCCACGACGACGCTCGACGGAGGGCTCCCGGCGGCGATCCAGACGCCGAGTGGCCTGGCCACCGCGCCGGATCCGCAGCGACCGCCGTCGCCCCAGCAGCAGGTCTACAGCAACGTCGGATCCGACGCGGGACCCGAGGCGTCGTACGAGCCGGATCGAGACACCCGCCGGCCGAACGTCGAGCGCTACGACGATCCGTTCTCCCCCGCGACCGCGCCGTTCAAGCGGCTCCAGGCCTACGACGCGGTGAGGGCGGACTACTCGCTCGTCGTCCGCGAGCGGAGCCTGAAGACCGTGAAGGCGGACGCGGCGGTCGCGGCGGGGGACGAGGCGTTCTACGGGGACATCGCGGTCGACCTCGTGCCGAACGAGCCGGTCCGCATCCCGACGGTCGGGCCGGATACGCGGCTCGTGCGGATGCACGTGAACCCCGATACGCCGGTCGTCGTGCTGCGCGATGGCGCGGACAACTGGTTCGTGCGCGGCACGAAGAGCGCGCGCGTCCGGCTCGTCGTGCAGCTCGCGATCGCCCGCGCGACGTTCGGCAGCGAGTTCGCTGACGTCGACTGGGCCAAGCTCGAGCGCTACCGCGCGCCGCAGGAGGCGTCCCACGAGGCGGCGTTCCGGCAGGTCGCCCAGGCGATCGGCATCTCGACAGCGATGCGGCCGCGCGACGTCGTGCAGAAGATGGTCGAGTACTTCCGGTCGTTCGCCCCGTCGGACGACCCGCCCAAGGGGCACGGCGACATCTACCTCGATCTCGCGCTCTCGCGGAAAGGCGTGTGCCGCCATCGCGCCTTCGCGTTCCTCGTCACGGCCCTGCACATCGGGCTCCCCTCGCGGATGGTCGTCAACGAGGCGCACGCCTGGGTCGAGGTCTTCGACGGCTCGCTCTGGCACCGCATCGACCTGGGGGGAGCCGCCCTCAACATGGACCAAGAGATCGATCCGAGCCGCCCGCCCTATGTGCCGCCGCCCGATCCCTACAGCTGGCCGGAGCAGCGCGACTCGGGCCAGGATCTCGCGGACAGGGCCCGCGCCGAGCAGGCGCAGCAGGGGCCCGCGGGCCCGGCCGGCACCGGCAGCAGCCCCGCCGCGCCGCCGCCGCCGCCGCCGCCGCCCACGAGCGATCCGAACGAGCGCGCGGCCGAGCGCACCGACGTGGTCGTGACGGCGCTGGACAAGGACATCCGCCGCGGCTTCCCGCTCCGCCTCCAGGGGCAGGTCAGCAGCAACGGCGCGCCGTGCGCGCACGTCCGCGTCGACGTGATCCTGACGGGGAGCTCGGCGCCGCAGGGCGTGACGGTCGGCTCGCTGTCGACGGACGATCGGGGCCGCTACGACGACGCCGTCATCATTCCCCGCGACGTCGCGCTCGGCGAGTACGACCTCGCGGTGGCGACGCCCGGCGATGCCCGCTGCAAGGCCGGCCGCACGGACACGGCCGCTCCGTGAGCGACGCGCCGATCCGCCCCCTGGAGCCTCCGCGCGTGGCTGTCGGCGCCGTCGTGCTCGAGCGCCGCGCGGACGCGTCCGGCGCGCCGCGCGTGGTCCTCGTCCGGCGCGCGCACCCTCCGCTCGAGGGCTCCTGGTCGCTCCCCGGCGGCCGCGTCGAGCCCGGTGAGCGGCTCGCCGACGCCCTCGCCCGCGAGATCCGCGAGGAGACGGGCCTCGAGATCCGCGTCGGCCCGCTCGTGGAGGTCGTGGAGATCGTCGAGACTCCTTATCATTACGTGATCCTCGATTACCTCTGCGAGGCGGCCGGAGGCGTCCTCTCTCCAGGCGACGACGCCTCCGAGGTGGCCCTCGCGCCTGCCGCCGAGCTGCCGGCCTATGGCCTCACCGACGTCGCGCTCCGCGTGATCCGCCGGGCGCTGGCGATGGCAGCCGCGGGCTGAGACAGCGCGGCTCAGGAAGAGCGCGACCTGGCGCAGCCCGCGCGGACGCGGGATGTGGCGCCGAGAGAGCGACTCTCCACGTCGCGCCTCGAGCGCCGAGCAGCAACAGTGTTATTTTACTGCTCTGTCGCCACGACATGCGCCTGCGACAGCCGGGGTGCACGGCATCGGTGTGACCGTGGTCGGTGAAATGTGATGACGGCGGTTACTTCTGCGATAGCGGCGGTTCGGCGGAGTGATCGCGCGCGGTGCAAGCGACACCAATACGCGCTGGTCAGTTTGTATACATGCGGTGTGGTGCATTGTGTGGATTGCTTATCTTCTGCAGACGTCGTAAACCGGTCTGTCTATGAGCTCAACGCGAAGAGCGAGAAAGGAGGAACAGAAGGAGGAGCGTCGGAGGTTCATCATCGACGCAGCCTGGCGGCTGTTCCAGGAGACCCCGTATCCCGAGGTCACCATGGCGCAGGTCGCCGAGCGCACCAGGCTCGCAAAAGGTACGCTCTACCTGTATTTCACGACCAAAGAGGAGCTGTTCCTCGCCGTCGTTGATCAAGAGCTCGCGAAGTGGTTCGATGATGTGAATATCCATCTCGCGCATCTCGGCGACTCCCAGGGGGGCGCGGGCGCGCCGCACGCTCGGCCCTCGCGGGGGCGCCGCGGTGGCTCCTCGGCGTCCGGAGAGGACGCGGCCGCCAGCATCGCCTCGATCCTGTCGACGACCCTCGTCGCGCGCGGCGCGATGACGCGGTTGCTCACCATCGTGCACAGCGTCCTCGAGCAGAACGTCAGCTACGAGGCCGCCCTCCGCTTCAAGCTCTCCCTGCTCGCGCACGTCGAGCGCACCGGGGCGCTGCTCGAGCGATGCCTGCCGTCGCTCGCCCCCGGTCAGGGCGGTCCGCTCCTCATCCGCATGTACGCCCTGCTCATCGGGATGCGCCAGGTCTGCGATCCCAGCGACGTGATTCGCGACATCCGCAGCCGGCCGGAGATGGGCCTCTTCCGGATCGACTTCGGCGAGGAGATCCGGGCCTCGTTCGCGATCCTCGTCAGCGGGGCGAGCGCGCCGCCGCCCCCCGTGTCCGAGCGGCTCGGCGCCCCGGTCCTGCGCGAGGTGACCTCAGTGGAGCCGCGCCGCCCGGAGGGGTGAGGGGGGCTTGATCACCACGGATCCCGCGCCGACATCGGCGGAAGGCCATCGGCGAAGGGCTGGTTGAGGATGCGGGCGATCACCGACTTCCACGTGGTCGCGTCGCTGTCGAAGTCCTCGTGCCGCCGCGCCTCGGAGCCGTGGGGAGGAGGCCTCGTGTTGGGCCCCTTGATCCACTCCGCCCTCGGAAACACGGTGGGCCGATCCTCCCTGTCGTCCGTGAGGAGCGCGAGGACGTCGGCGTTCTCCGGATCGAGGAGCCCCGCCTCCATGCCGAGCAGCGAGACGCCGCTCGTCCCGGGCACCCGCGGGCGCCGCTCGAGCGCGTTCGAGACCAGGTAGAGGAGCGACCTTCCGTACACCTCGCAGTGGTCCTGGAGCTCCGCCTCGTCCGTGAGCGTGAACAGGGCGAAGCGGCGGACCATGCCGCTCTTGATCGAGGGCATGTACGTGTCGCGGAACGCGTCGATGGCGCTCGCCGGCGCGAGCAGCGCGAGCGACTCGATGGGGAGCCCGAGCCCGAGCTGGCCTCGCATCGGGCCCCCCTCGATCCGCTTGCCCTTCTCCGAGGTGACGAGCTGCACCAGCGGCGCGAGCAGGAACGTGCCGCTGGAGTGGGCGACCAGGTGGAGCTCGATCCTCGGATCCCTGTCCATCAGCGACGCGAGGCGGCCGATCATCTCGCGGAGACCGCCGTGATCGGCGTCCATCGTCGCGTCGCCCGCGGCGAGCTTCATGCGATCCCACTCGGCCTTGCCGCCCATGCGGCGGACGAGCGGCTCCAGCGCGTCGTCGCGCCGGTCGATCATGAAGCCGAACGCCCGGGGATCGTAGCCGTCGTGGCGGCGACCCTCCGTGGCGCGGTGGAGGATCTCGAGCAGGCGCGGGTAGTGGTCGGTCTCCCAGAGGAGCTCGAGGGGGTAGATCTCGTGCCCGAGCAGCTTCGGCCGGAGGCGCGACATCCGGTTGATCGCGTCGATCTGCCGGCGCAGCCCGCCGCCCGCGATGAGAACGAGGCGGCGGCGCCTCCAGCTCTCGGTCGCGCTCATGAAGTCTTCTTCCATGATGATGCGGACGTCCTCCGAGGACGTGCCGTAGGCGCCGCGCTGCTGGAGCTGCCCGTGCATGTCGACGCTGATGAGGTGCGGCCGCAGGCTCGCGAACGTCCGGCTCGCCGACGTGAGCGGGCGCAGCGATCGCGGCTGGTTCAGGCGGATGGGGACGCCGAGGCGACCGACCCACGCGTCGAAGCCGTACTGGAGCCAGTCGTCGTAACAGAGCCGCCCGAAGCCGCTCTTGCCCCAGCCGAGACCCCAGGAGTTCTGGAGCCAGAAGCCCTCCGCGTCATACCCGACGATCGCGAAGGCGTGGCCTCCCCAGGGGGCGATGAAGGGGTTCGTCTTGTCGACCGGCGGGATGATGCCGTTCTTCTGGGTGCCGTAGTACCAGCCGCTGAACGGGATGAGCGCCGAGGCCGCCACGATCCCGACCTCCGCGAGGGCGTTGTGCATCGCCGGGAGGTCCTTGTGGTTCACGCGCTGATACAGGCCGAGCGGGCGCAGCATCGCGTCGGCCGCGCGCTCCGGCGTGAGCGTGCCGTGGAGATCGTCCGGGTCCCACGGCCAGTGCTCGTAGCCGCAGATACCGTGTTTGTGCCAGCCCTTCATGGCGCCCCTCAGGCTGGAGCCCCGCGCGTCGTCCTCGCCCGGGTATTCGTCGTAACGGCGCGCCATCGTATACACCATGTTCTGGCTCACGAGCCCGCCATCCGGGGACACCTTGCGCTTGCGCAGGAGGTAGTGGGCCACGGTGGCGACCGTGAAGCCGGTGCACCCGTTGTTCCTGCCCTGATCGAGCACGGGCACGCCGTAGTCCATGAAGCGCTCGGGCGGCATGACCGGAGGCACCTCCACCATCGTGGGGCGATAGAGGGTGTCCCGGAAATCGAGGACGTCGGCGCGAGCGTCGGTCGTGATGTCTCCGTAACGCTCGGAGAAACGCTCGGAATCGATCATGGTTTTCCGTCTCGTGAAGTCGCCGAGTGTCGCACGGCCCTCGCTCATGGCAAAGTCGGCGGCGCCTGCGCTGCGGACGAGGCTGCTCGTGGTAGCGTCGCGCGAGGCGGCGCCTTCCGCGCCGGCTGGAGGTGGGATGAGCGGGCAGGGAGGCGCAGCGGCAAGGTGCGAGGGCGCAAGGGGCGGTGTCGAGGCGTCGCTCGAGGCCGAGGTGCTGCGGCGGCTCGTGGCGCTCCGCGGCCGGCTCGGAGGCGAGCTCGGCGCGCTGTTCGACGAGCTCGCCGCGCGCCTCAGGCTCTTCGAGGGCGAGCCGGGCGAGGGCTACTTCTCGCACCCCATGGCGCTCCCGGTGCTCGAGCTGCCGCTCTGGGTCGCGACGCGGTTCGGCGCGCCAGCGCCGGGAGCTGGATCGCAAGGGCTCCCGTCGCTCGCCGTCGATCTCGCCGAGGCGGCGGCGGTCGGGTACCTGCACGTCCGGATCGAGGACGATCTGCTCGACGAAGGGCTGGGCGAGCCCGGCGCGGCGGTGCTCCTGTCCGGGGCGCTGTTCGCCCGACACCAGGCGCTGCTCGCCCGCTCGCTCCCCGGCGGGGGCGCCTTCTGGGATCTCTTCGAGGAGGTGTGGTTCGGGTACGGCCACGCGATGCTCCTCGAACGGCGGCTGCACCGGGGCGGCGGCCCGCGCGACGCCGAGGCGTTCCGCAGGGTGCTCGCCCGCTCTCGCCCGCTCGTGCTCCCGGCGGCCGCGGCGCTGTTCGCGCTGTCGCGGCCCGAGCGCCTCGCCGCCCTCGAGGCGTTCGTCTCCGCGCTCGCCGCGGCGCACCAGCTCTTCGCGGATCTGCTGCACGCCGAGAAGGATCGCGCGATCGGGAATGCGACGTACGTGCTCGCTCGGCTCGGCGCGCAGGTCGAACCGGGCGGCGATGGGCCGCCGCGGCCGGGTGGGGCCGCGCGAGCTGACGGCGCGCCCCCGCGTGATCCGGACGGGCGCGGCGCGACGGCGCTGCGCGCGGCGCTGTTCGCGCGCGGCGGCTTTGACGCCATCCTGGAGGAGGCGCGTTGTGAGCTCGCTCGCGCCGAGGAGGCCGCCGGGGCGCTCGAGCTACCGGAGGCCGTGCGCTTTTGCAAGGAGCGCGCGCAGTACATGACCGAGATCCAGCGGCGGGTATTCCTCGCGTTCTTCAGCGCGCTCGCCGGCGAGCCCGTCGCGAGCGCCGGCGCGCGGCGCTGAGCCGACGCGGCCCGGACGCGAACCCACGCGCCGTGCGCCGCCGCGGCGACCCGATCAACGCGCGAGGATGCGCCTGCTTCCACTTGCTAGCCGTTTGGAGGTCTCCTAGCCTCCGGAGCGAGAAAGCGAGGAGTCGTGACAGCGAAGAAAACAGAGGCAGAGCTCATCGGTCGTGCCGTTGTGGATTCGAGCTTCCGTCAGCAGCTCCTCGCGAGCCCTGAGCGCACCATCGAGGCGGAGGGGTACGACGTCGCACCGGAGACGCTCCAGCGCATCCGGGACGCCGCGACCTCGACGCCCGAAGCGGTCGATGCGGCCATCGCGACCGCGGCGCGCGAGGGTGGAGTCGGTATGTGACGCTGGCCGCTGACGCCGGGGCGACCGCCGCCTGGCCATGGCTCGATCCCGCCGACAAGGGGGTGTGCGAGCGCTCCTGGTCAGCGTTCCTGCGCGCGGGAGCCCTCTGGCGCGGCGACGCGGCGTGGGGGGCGCTCGCGATCGAGCGCAGCGTGGGCGCACCGTCGGGGCGCAGCATCCCCTGGGCTGGCTGGGCCCTGCGGATCTGCGGGCGCGTGTCGTCGCCCGCCGCGGCGTGTGACGCGGCCGTCGCGGTCGCGCTCGTCGCTGCCGGCGGCGTCGACGGCGCCCCCGACGCGCTCGCGCGCGGCGCGCTCGCCGGGCGCCTGCTGGCGCAGCACGCGGAGGAGGCGCGCGTCCACCGCTGGCTCCTCGGCCTGGCCGAGCTCTCGGAAGCGGCGTGGGAGCACAACCCGGTGGTCGCGGGCGCCGCGCTCGCGCGCGGCGAGGCGGGCGGCGCGCGCGAGGCGGTCGCCCTGTGGACGGCGGCTGCGCTCCTGGCGGGCGACGATCCCGCGCCCGCCCGCCGCTTCGGAGAGGCGGTGACAGCGCCGCTCTGGCTGCTCGACGGGCTCGTGCGCCTCTGGCTCGACCCGGCGGTGCCGGACCTCGCGGCGCCGACGCTCACGCCGCTCCTCGCGCTCTGGCTCCGCGACCCGGAGCTCGCCCCTCCGCTGCTCCGCGCCCTCGCGGGCGAGCGCGCGTCCCCCGTGCGCCGGCGCGAGATCCACAGCCTGCTCGCGGCCCGCCCGTACCGGGCCGCCCTCGCCGCGCGGGTGCGGGGCGCGCTCGCGTCGGCGCGCGAGATCGCGGCCAGCGCTCCTCGCGCGCAGCCGAGCGGGCGTGGCCTCGCCGAGGCGCAGCGCGAGTTCGTCGACGCGCTCGGAGAGCGCCTCCGCTTCTTCGAAGGGCTGATGTCCTTCCGCGACGTGATCGGCGCCGGCGCGGCGCTCGGTCCGCCGCGCGCGCAGGGCGACCTCGCGCCGGCCGACGACGCGGGCGCGGACCTGCGGGCGGCGACCGCGTACCTCCTGGAAGCGACCCCCTGGCCGGAGTCCTGGGAAGTGCAGCGCTTCGGCGTGCTCGGATCGCGCGAGCAGCCCGTGGGGCACTGGTTCGTGCGGGCGACGATCCTGATGGCGCTGATCGAGATCGGGGAGGTCGGGCGCGACGTCCGCGCCGACGCCGCGGCGCTGCTCGACGAGATCCCGGCCGGCGAGCTCCGCTACTTCGGCGATTTCCGCGAGCTCCCGCCGGACGCGGACGACCTCGCGATCATCCTCCAGCTCATCGCGGCGACGGGCGCCGCCCGGGAGCGGGCGGAGACGTGGATCG
The DNA here is from genome assembly GCF_001589285.1 of Sorangium cellulosum. Classification (GTDB taxonomy): domain Bacteria; phylum Myxococcota_A; class Polyangia; order Polyangiales; family Polyangiaceae; genus Sorangium; species Sorangium cellulosum_G. Next base: position 46,871 of record NZ_JEMA01000505.1, read on the forward strand.
AGGTCATGCTGGCCAACGTGGGCGACGATGGCGTCGTCCCGACCTGGTTCTACCGGGGGCCGGCGGGGCCGACCACGCCGGGCGTGGCGTGGGCCGGCGACGACTGCTCGGCGGTGCGGCTGAACCTGCTCGCAGGGCTGCTCTCGTTCGACGCGACGCGGTTCGCGCGGCTCATCGAAGCGAACGCGCGGCGCGTGCTCGACGCCGCCTCGCCGGACGAGATCCAGGGCGCCTGCTTCTATGACGGCCCGTACACGGACCTCGCGTTCCTCCGCTTCGCGCGCCTCTACCGGCAGCACCAGGAGAGATCGCTGGACGCGCCGCGCGCGGCCGAGATCGCCGCGGTCGAGGCCGCGGTCCTGTCGCGCATGCTCGGCGCGCAGCGGCTCGACGGCGGCTTCGGGACGCCGCTCTGCACGGCTGCGTGCCTCGAGGGGGCCGCGATGGCCGCGGCGCCGGACCCGCTGCTGATCGAGCGGGGGCTGCGCAACCTCGGCGAGCGCCAGCTCGTGGACGGCTCCTGGCCGGCCGAGCCGCTCTACCGGACGCCGATGAAGCACGGCCGCGAGGGGCACCACCAGGGCAGGGCGCTGACGACGGCGCTCTGCGCGCGCGGGTTCGCTGCGGCGCGGTCTCGGCTGCGGCGCGGAGGGGAGCGGCGCGCATGAGCATCGAGAAATCACCCGAGATCGTGCGGATCATCCAGGCGCAGGAGATGCGCGGCGAGCAGATCGTGAACCACGTCCGGTTCGTGTTCGCGCTGCTCAGCGTCTACACGTTCACGCACGTGTGGACGGTCAACACGCCGGCCGCCAACCAGATCTTCGCGATCCAGATCGGCGGCTACCTCGTCTACTCGCTCCTGCTCTACGCGTTCTTCCGCCTGCGCCCCGACGTCTACGTGAGCTGGCTCAAGTACGTGAGCATCTTCGTCGACCTCGCGCTCCTGACGCTCACGGCGCTGGCGACGGCGAGGAACCACTCCGGGATGATCGAGTACTTCTCGAGCTACCTGGCGACGGTCTACGTGCTCTGGAACCTGATGTCGGGCTTCCGCTACAGCCTCGCGGCGTGCCTGTACTCGGCGGGGCTGTCGGCCCTCTTCAACGCGGTCGTGCTCGCGGCCACGGTCTGGACCGGCGCGATCCCGATCAGCGCGGTGTCCGTCTACGGCCAGAACGCCATCAACATCGCGGACCAGTGCCAGCAGATCCTCTTCGTCGCGCTCCCGGGCGTCGTCGCCGGCATCATCGCCCGCATCTCGCGCAACCTGCTCCTCCGCGCCGAGGTGGAGTCCATGGCCCGCGTCCGGCTCGAGCGCGAGAAGCAGGAGCTCGGCAGGTACCTCTCGAAGGACCTCGTCGACTTCGTCCTCTCCGATCCGGGGCGGCTCAAGCTGGGCGGGACGCGCCGGCACGTCTCGGTGATGTTCACCGACATCCGCAACTTCACCCCGCTCACCGAGTCGGTCGAGCCGGAGGTCGTGGTCTCGTTCCTGAACGAGTACTTCACGGAGATGGTCGAGATCGTGTTCCGGTACGGGGGCACGCTCGACAAGTACATCGGCGACGGCCTGATGGCGGTGTTCGGCGCGCCGCTGTCGGTCGAGGACGCGCCGAAGCGCGCCGTTGTCGCGGCGATCGAGATGGTGCAGGCCCTCGAGCGCATGAACCAGCGGCAGCTCCTCGGCTGCGCCGAGATCAAGATGGGCGTCGGGATCGCGACCGGCACCGTCATCTCCGGCAACATCGGGTCGCTCCAGCGCATGGAGTACACCTGCATCGGGGATACGGTGAACACGGCCTCGCGCCTCGAGCAGTTCAACAAGGAGCTCGGCTCCAAGATCATCATCTGCCAGGCGACGTACGCGACGCTCGACGACTGCATCCCGGCGCAGCCGACCGGCGCCCTGAGCATCCGCGGCAAGAGCCGCCAGGTCCACCCCTACATCGTGGACTACCAGGAGCTCTCGCCGCAGCGCCTCGAGGAGCTCCGGCGAGAGTTCCTCCGGGCGCCCCGCCCCATCGAGTCGATGCCGCCGCGGGCCGAGGTCGCGCGCGCGCCGGCCGCGTGGCGCAGCACCGATCGCGAAGGCGCTCAGTAGCCCCGGGACGTCCCGGGGCGGCGCGTCACGAGGGCGTCGCGCGGAAGCGCCGCACCCGCGCCGAGCCGGGGCCGCCGTCCTGGGTCGACAGGCCGAGCGCCGTGCGCGCGGGCGCGTGCAGGCGCTGGAGGACGCGATCGAGCAGGCGGAGCGCGCCGTCGCTCATCTTCACGCCGCGCGGCGAGCGGTAGCCGAACGCGACGCCGTCCACGACCTTGTAGGCGTTCTCCGTGGGCGAGGCGGGGCGCATCTCGACGACCAGCGCGCCGTCGCGCGTCTTCATGATGACGACGATCTCGCCCGGGCGCGCCGAGGCCTCGACGAACGTCCAGCCGCCGGAGGTCGCCTCCTTGATCCCGAGCTCGAGCACGCGCTGCAGGTCCTGCCCCGCCGGCGCGAGCGTCGTCGCGCCCTCCACCCGGATCTCCCCGCCTGGCGGGACCACGCCGCTCCCGAGCGGCATCGCCGGCCGCCGCATCTCGCGCGGTCCGGGGAACGACCACATGTCCGGCGTGATCTCCCCGCCCTCGCGGTACGCCATCTCGATGAGGCGGCTGCGCTCGCGGGACAGCGCGTCCTCGGACCAGCCGAGGCAGGAGCGCATCATCAGCGTGAACGGGTCGAAGCGGAGCTCGAACGACGCGGGCGCGCGGGTCATGAGGTCGTCCGGGAGGACGAGGCTGTGCAGGATGCGGACCTTGCACGGGAGCTCGCGCGCGCGCTCGAGCGTGCGCCGGAACGTGACGGGACCGTCGCCCGGGAGGCCGAGGAGGATGTCCACCTCGATGTCCGTGAACGTCGAGAGCTCCTCGATCACCTTCGCGAACTTCGACTCGCGGAAGGGGCGCTGCGTGCCGTCGCCGGTGTCCTTGGTGAGCGGCGGCAGCCGCGCGCCGAGGGACACGCGCGCGACGCCGCGGAGGAACTCCAGGTGCTCGTCGTGCGCGTGCTCCGGATCGATCGACGCCATCAGCGCCGCCTGCTTGAAGAAGCCGACCTGCTTCTCCGCGGCCACGAGGTTCCGGAACGCCTCCGCGTTCAGGTTGAGCGGGGCGTCCACGATCTGCACGCCCGGGGCGCCCGCGGCGAGCAGCGCGCTCAGCTCCTCGACGAGGTAGGCCTCCGAGAAGACGCCGGCGCCGGCGTCGCCCGTCGAGACGCCGCAGGTCGGGCAGCTCATGACGCCGCCGCGGCTGAGCTCGAGCGGGACGATGCGATCGGTCGGGAGCAGCTTCATCCGGATCGGCGACGGGAGCTCGTCGGGCGCCACGTGGGGCGCTTCGCCCGTCGAGACCCAGCCATCGGCCGTGGGAACGTGCAGCCCCGGCACGCCGCGCAGCGCCTCGGGGGAGCGATCGCTCAGGCGGACGATGTTCCGGAACGTGAGATCGTTGCCGTGCACGAGGGCGTCGATGCTGGCGGCGGCGTCGCGCCAGGGCGCGAGCGCGAACAGCGCGGGGCGCGCGAGGGGGCCGCAGAGGACGATCGTGCGCCCTGGCCGGTTGCGCTGCAGGTGGCGCGCGACCTCGATGAACGTGGGGAAGGACCAGACGTGCGCGGCGAGGCCGACCACGTCGGCGTCCACGGTCTCGACCTCGGCGACCCACGCGTCGAGATCCCTCGTCTGCGCTTCGATCACCTGGATCGGTACGCCGGCGAGCTCCGGATCGGCGAGCAATGAGGCTTCGACACGACGGATTCCATGGCTGAACGGCGCTCCCCCTCCGTCCGGCATGGTTGGCTCCATCGCGAGTAGCGCGACGCGGCGTTCGCCAGGCATCCATGGGAGTCTACCAGGGTGTCTCCCCTGTCGGGGAGTCCGTTCGCGCTCTCTATTTGCTCGCGCTTCCCGTCCGCCCTCCTTGCATCCGGAGCGCGATCGGGCTTTCATACTGCCAGGGGCGGGAGCGGGGAAAAGGGACGTGCCGGACCGGCGGAAGCGGCGGTCTGCCTCGCTGCGCGCTTCGTCGGCCATGGTCGACGTGGCGCGCCGCGGCGAGCGCTCCGGCGCGCGCGGATCGGCTCGCCCGGGTGATCGTCACGCCGGGCGCATGATCGAGGTTGCCCGCGCTGTGCCGGTCGCTGGCGGGGCGCGCGTCGCATCGGCGTCGCTCCTCCCGGCATGGGAGAGAGCGGCGCGCCGTCCTGGGAACGGCGCTGCTGCCAAGGAGGGGCGAGGGGAGCCATGCCTGGCAAGCACGTGATCCTGGTTGCAGAGGACGACGTTGACACTGCGGCGATGCTGGAGGAGCTCCTGACGCTGGAAGGGTACGAGGTCGAGATGACCGCGACAGCGCGCGCGGCGCTGGACGCGCTCGCGGACCGGCGCTTTCACGCGGTCCTGCTCGACCTGACCATGCCGGGCATGACCACGGACCGGTTCGTCGCCGAGCTCGCGCAGCTCGGCACGCCCTCTCCGCTCATGATCTTCTCGGCCCGCCTGCCGCACGAGATGCAGGCGATCGCCGAGCGGCTGAATGCGGCCGCGCTCATCCCGAAGCCGGTGGACATCGATGTGCTGCTGAGCACCCTCGCGCGGGTGGTGCTCGCCGCCAGGGGCGAGCGGGGTTGACGTTGCCCGGTCGAGCCGCGGCGCCCGGAGTGCCCTTCCGGCGAGCGCCGCGCTGCTGCGCTCCAGCGCGACGGTGGTACGATCACAGGGCATGACGTGGTGAGCGCGGCCGCGCCGCGCCATGCTCACCCTGGCTGGCCGCAGATCGAAGAGAGCGGCTTCGCTGGAGCGCTCCCCTGCTGTAACATCGGGCTCGCTGCCGACGACCGACCACCGCGATGCGTATGCCCGAATTCCTCCTGCGAGCGCCGTCCGGCTCGAACGTCTCCGCCCCCCGCGCGTGTCCGGGGCGTCGGCGGCGCGCTGGTGACGCCGCACGAGCGGGCGCCGCTCCGACACGCCTTCGCGCCCATCACCGCAGAGAGACCTCCATGCGCCTCCTTCCTCGAAGAACGAGCTCGATCAAGCAGCCCCCGAGCAGGGATTCAGGGCTTTCCCTGTTTCGCCGTGACGTCAGGCTTTCGCATAGTGGTTGATGCACCGTGCCTGCAACTCCCTTGAAGAGGATCCTCGTTGTCGATGATGATCCGGATATTCGAGAGACCCTCGCCGAGCTCCTGCAGGAGGAGGGGTACGCCGTGTCCTCGGCCGCCCACGGCGGCGAGGCGCTCTGCGCGCTTCGAACGGATCCGAGGCCTGATCTCATCCTGCTTGACCTCATGATGCCCATCATGGATGGCTGGCAGTTCAGGGCAGAGCAGAAGAAAGACCCGGATCTCGCCTCGATCCCGGTGGTGATCATCTCGGCGACGGGGCGCGACGAGTTCGTGTCCTCGCTCGGCGCGGCGCAGTTCCTGAAGAAGCCGATCAACCTCGAACAGCTCCTCGCCGCGGTCGAACAGCACTGCCGGTGACGGGGCAATGCGGCTGTTCGTCTATGGCACGTTGATGCGCGGCGAGCGCTCGCACGAGCTGCTCGGGCGCGCTCGCTGCCTCGGGCCCGCCTGCACGGCCCGATCGTTCGAGCTCGTCGATCTCGGCGCCTATCCGGCGCTCGTGCGCGGGGGCTCGACCGCGGTCCTCGGTGAGCTCTATGAGCCTGACCCGGAGACGCTCGCCTCGCTCGACCTCTACGAGGGGTGCCCCGACCTCTTCCAGCGGGCGCCGATCGAGCTCGACGGAGGCGCGCTGTGCGAGGCGTACCTGATGCACGAGAGCCAGGCGCGCGGGTGTCCTCGGATCGCCTCCGGGGACTGGCGGACGCGGCAGCAGCGATGAGCGCGTCAGTCGGCGCCGGCGCGGCGCGCTGGACGTAGCCCCGGAGGCGCGGCGTCGTCCTTCTCAACGCCCGTCCTGTCCTCGACGACGAGCAGCAGGGCCGGGAGCTCGCCCTCGTCGGCCTGGAGCCGAAAGGCAGAGATCGACAGCGTCTTTCGCCCCACGCGCGCGAGCACGGCCTCGAAGCGGAAGTCGATCAGCGAGGCGCTGCGGTGGAGCACGTCCCGGAGCCGCTGCTCGATCTGCGGGGTGTTCCAGCCCGCGTCGATGGCCGAGATCGGCAGCCCCTCGAGGTCCCCGAGCGAGATCATGAACATGTCGCAGTAGCGTCGGGTGGCCGTTCGGATCCGGAGCTCGCCATCGAGCAGGAGGAACGGGTGGCGCAGGACCTCGAAGACGGCGGAGATGCGGCCGCGCGCGCCGGCGATCTCGCGCGCGGCGCGCCTCAGCGCGTCGCCCTCCAGCCAGCAGATCACCGCGCCGTCGACCTCGTTTCCGGCGGTCGGGGAGGGGCGCACCCGCATCACGTAGGAGCGGCCGTCGCGATCCTCGACCTGTCGCTCGACGGTGCTCCTCGTGGCGAGCGCCTCGGCGACGATCGGCGCGATGTCGGCCCAGCCCCTCGGCTTCACGTCGAGGATGGACCTGCCCACGTCGCTCGCGGCGAGGCCGAGCAGCCTGTCCGCCGCGCCGGTGAAGCGGCGGATCCTGAGGTCCGCGTCGACCATCACCATCGGGATGTTGACGCTGGCGAGGAGGTCCCGCAGGTCGTCGTTCGCGAAGCCGAGCGTGACGTTGCTGCTGTGGAGCTCCTCGTTGATGGTCGCCAGCTCCTGGTTCGCCGATCGGAGCTCCTCCCGGGAGGCCTCGAGCGCGTCGTTCATCCTGTGCAGCTCGTCGTTGCTCGCGAAGAGCTCCTCGTTCGTCGCCTCGAGCTCATCGATGATCGACTGGAGGTACTCCCTCGTGGTGACGAGCTCCCTCCGGAGCTGGACGATCTCCAGGTCCTTCTGGGGGGCGCCCTGGGGCGGGTCGCTGCCCGCGTCGAGCCTAGCCGCGCCCGAGTCGGAGAAGACGACGAGGAAGCAGCGCCCCTGAGGGAGCCGCACCTTGAGCGGCCACACCTCGATGTCGACGTACCGGAGCTTCTCTCCCAGCCTGACCTTGATCTGCTCCTTCCGCGCCATCGTCCACGAGCTCATCGCCGCGTCGATGGCGGCCCGGAGGCCGAGCAGGAGCCCTTCCCGGGCCATCTTGAAGAGGTGCAGGCTGGCGTCGCCCGGCGCCGGCTCGAGGTAGGGCCCGGTCTTGCCCCGGAACTGGACGATCTGCATGTCCTCGTCGACCACAACGCCGGCAGGGGCGTAGTGCGTCATGACGATGGCGTCCGCCTCGCTGCGCACCGCGTCCATGCCGAGCCCCTCGGAATACCGCTGCTTCTCCGCCATGGGCGCGGGAGCGCTCGGCTGGGCGGGCGCGGCGAGCCCGAGCGAGTAGGCCGCGTCGGGCGCGGCGCGCTTGCAGAAGATCCTGTGGGTCCTGTCCACGATCCCGAACAGGTCGGGCACCGTGCTGATGCTCTCGGACGAGCCGAGGAGCAGGAAGCCCGTCGGCTTGAGGGCGTGGTGGAACGTGTGCAGCAGCCGGCGCTGCAAGCTCGGCTCCAGGTAGATCATCAGGTTGCGGCAGCTGATCAGATCGAGCTTCGAGAGGGGCGGGGCGGTCGTGGCGTCGTGGCGCGAGAAGACGCAGAGATCGCGGACCGATCTGTTGACCTGGAAGCCGCCTTGCACCCGGACGAAGAAGCGGCGCAGCCGGCTGGGCGAGACGTCGACCGACAGGCCCTCGACGTAGATCCCGGCCCGCGCTTGCTCGATGGCGGCCTCGCTCAGGTCGGTGCCGAAGATCTGGACGGCGCTGTCGCTCGCGTCGGCTTCGAGGAACTCGAGCAGCGAGATCGCGAGCGAGTAGACCTCCTCGCCCGTCGAGCACCCCGGCACCCAGACGCGAACAGGGGAGTCGTGCGGCCTGTTGTGCATGAGCACCGGGAGCACATGGGTCTTCAGCGCGGCGAACGCCCCCGGATCGCGGAAGAACGTCGTGACCTTGATCAGGAGATCCTGGTAGAGCGCCTCGATCTCGCCCGGGTGCGCCTGCACGTGATCCAGGTACTCCTGGAGGCTCCCGATCCTGTGGAGCGTCATCCGCCGCTGGATGCGGCGCTTCAGCGTGTTCTTCTTGTAGTGGCTGAAATCCACGCCCACTGTCGCGTGCAGCAACCTGAAGAGCTTGCCGAGGACCGGGTCGACGCCGAGGGACGGGCCCTGCGTGAGCCACGGCGCGAGCGCGTGTCCGGGGCGGCCCATCCTCACGAGCTCCGCCGCGATCTCCTCGACGCCGAGGATGAAATCGATGCCCCCGGCGGCGATGGCGTTGCGCGGGAGCGCCGGTCGGTCGGCCGTGCGTGGGTCCTCCGCGAACGTGACCCCGCCCTCTGCCTTCACGTCCTTCATGCCGACGGCACCGTCGCTCCCGGCGCCGGATAGCGCGACGGCGACTGCGCTCGAGCCCAGCTCGCTCGCGAGCGAGCGCAGGAAGATGTCTGCGGGGCTCGGGCCGCCGTCGCCCCTCGGCGCGACCTCGACGGTCACGCCGTCCAGCGTCGCTCGCGCGTCCGGCGGGAGGACCTGGACGTAACCAGGCATGAGCCTCGTCCCGGATCGAAGCTCGGCCACGGGGAGCGGGCTGCTCTGCATGGCGAGCTCGAGGAGCGGCGTCTCCCCGGGATCCGCGTTGTAGATCAGCACGAGGGAGAGCCACGTATCTCGGCTCGGCAGCCGCCGGAGGAGCTCCGCGACGGCGCCGCGCCCACCGGCCGCTGCGACGACGCCGACGACGAGACAGCGCTGCTCACCCCCGGGGTGCTGCTCGCCCGCTCTGGACGACGCGCCGGCGCCCCGGGACGGCTCGAGCGCGCGCCTCGGCGCGGCCGCCCTGCCCGGCGGGTGCGCGGCGTCGCTCTGGGCCGTTGCCCTGAGTTGCGTCCGGCGTGACTTCTTGTGTTCGGGCATTGTGGCTGGAACGGTTGGCTCCTTCTCAGGCGCCTTGGAGCCGCAGGGGACTGATGGCGACGAAGCTATGGTTGCGGTGCGCGATCGGTCAACGGGGCGATCATCGGCTGTTCTCGTGCGCGCTGAGCGCTGGTCATAGCGTCCGACGGCCTCAACCACCTTTCATGAGGCCAGGAGGGCGCAGGGAGAGGCGCGGAGTGGCGGTGTGCGCACCTCGCTCCCGTCAGCTCGCGCCTTCGAGGCGCGCGAGGAGCCGTTCGAGCTGCTCCAGGATGTGCGTCGATTGCTCCGACACCGCACGGGCGGAGTCGCTGATCCTGACCAGCGTCATCTCGTCCATCCTCCCGGTGGGCTGGAGTCTGCTCAGGGCTTCCAGCGCGGCGTCGTGGCGCGCTCGGGCGACCCGGGCTGCCGCCATCGCGCGGCGGAGGCGTGTGCGCGGGGGCTCCAGGCTCTCGATACTGGACCACCTCCTCTCTGTCCCGTCGCGCCGGTCTTCGCCGTCCGCGCGGGCCTCGTGAACGGCGGGCGCCGCGGGGGCCTCGTGCGCTTCGAGCAGCGCGGGCGCCTTGCCCCCTCGCAGCGCACGGACCGCCTCGCTCCCCGCGCGGTGCGCTCGCTCCCTGCGCGGGTCGTCCGCGCGAACTCGGATGCTGACGCTGATCTCCCGGTCCGCCGCCGGCTCCGGGCCGCCCTCCGATCGCCCCTCGTCGACGATCTGCTTCGTCGCGTCGTTGACGAGGAACACCTGATCGGCGTCGTGGAACCGCTCTGCCCGCAGGGCCAGCAGCGCGGAGCGCGCCGCGTCGAGCGAGCGGATGTGCTTCATGAGCGCGAGCCGCCTGCCCCTGAAACGAACGTAGATGCTGTAGCTGATCTGGGGCGCCATCTGCTTCGCCTCGTGGGCCCGGTCGCGTCATGCCGTGGTCAGCGTTCCTCTGGAGCGATCAACCTTGAGGCTCGGCTCGCCCATGACGTCGGGTCGGAGCAGGCGGTTGACTTGCCGTCCTCGTTCCCGCGGATCCCTCGTCGAGCGCGCGTGGCGCGCAGCCTCGGCGCGTCCTGCTCTGGGCTCACGCCTCCGGCACCGTCGTCAGCAACACCAGGCTCCCGGCCGTCCGCTCGGCCGTCCTGCACGCGGTGCGCACGAGCTGCCACTCTGCCTTCACGAGCTCCGCCATGAGCGATCTGTCGTCACAGAGGGCTTTGCTCAGCGACTCCTCGGCGTCGTCCCCGAAGGAGAGCACGCGTATCGCGATGGCGAGCGCGAAGTCGTTGGTCAGCCGGACGCGCAGATCGACGTCCGGCGTGCAGACGTGGAGCGCTTGCTCGTCGAGAGCGACCTCGATCCTCTCCGCGATCGACCGCTCGGCGTCAGCGCTCCACTGGATCGAGCGGCAGGTCCGCCGGAGCAGCTCCTGGAACAACCGTCTATCGCAACCCAACCGTGTGCTCATGCAGCCCCCTCGACAGCGCCCGTTCCCCGGCGGAGAGCCGCCCAGCGAGCGCCCGCCATCGACCGGAGCGCGCGGCGGCCGGCGTGATGCGGCGGAACGATCAGACCGCCCCCCAAAGCTGCGCGCCTCCGGAGATCGCCCAAGCGGCTCCCTCCGCTCCCCGACCCCACCCCCTGGTTGTCCCGAAGCTGGAGTCCGTTGACAGCTAGCTGTACCTCAGATGGAGCCCGACCGGCCGCTAGGGTGATGAGGAATCGCGCATCAGGGAATTCCTGTACAAGGGCCCTCCTTCTGCGCCGGGCGCTCCAAGCCTCCCCCGGGAAGGTCCTGATTCCGCCAGCGCTGACCCGCCGACTGCGACTCGGCCCAGGGCCGCGGAGGCCGGCGCATGGACGCGCCGGCGCGCGCGTCAGGTCGCCTTGGCCCTCGAGCGCCTGCGCTCGCCGCCGGCGCGCTCGCCGCTGGCGCGCTCGCCGCCCGAGCCTGCGGCCGAGGCGGCGCCGGCGGTCTGCTGTGCGCTGCGCGGCGGCGCCTCCATGACCGACGGGTCAGCGACGGCGCGCACCTCCGGGGCGAGCAGGCCGTGCGTGAAGAGCTGGAGCACCTGCCCGCACCAGGCGCCGATGTCTGGCCTCGACGGCGCGTCGATCAGCTTGCGCACCAGCCGATCGAAGGCGCCCGAGATGAGCGCGGCGATGACGCTGGACTCGATATCGCGCCGGTAGAGCCCGATATCCATCGCGTACCGGACGCGGCTCTCCACCTGGCGCGCGACGCGCTGGGCGAACTCGTCGATCAGGTAGGCGTAGGGGGCCCCGCCGCCGCCCGCGAGCATCATCTTGAGCAGCGCCCGGTTCTGCCAGCAGAACTCGAGCACCTCGACGTCGTGCGCGAGGACCCGCTTCAGGTACTCGTTGATCGACGCCCGCTCGCTCTCGAAGACGATGGGCGGCGGCTCCACGCACCCGGCCAGGCGCGCGATGAAGGTCTCGACGATCTGCTTGAAGCAGTCGTCCTTGCTCTGGAAGTGCAGGTAGAAGGCGCCCTTCGAGACGCCGGCCCGCTCGGTGATGTCCTCGACCCGCGCCGCGGCGAGGCCGCGCTCGGTGAACGCTGCCTCGGCGGCGCGGAGCAACTCGATCCTGGCGCGGCGATCGGCGAGGCGGGGCATTCTGACTGGTCGGTCAACGTCCGGGGACTGAGCCACTATGGGAAGGCCGTCATGGGCCGTCAAGCCGGCTCGGCCGTGCGCCTCGCGACGCGCCGCGTTCGAACGCCATCGAGCTGCTGGCATGCGCGATGCTCCCGGTGGGCTCGAGGAAACCATGGTGACCGTGGCGAGGCGAAATGCAGCAGGGCGTGACGCCGTGGCCGGAGCGGCGACGGCGGCGGCGCTCGTACCCAGCCATCCTTCCTTGCCGAGCCTGCGCGAGGCCGCCGCAGGCTGCCGGGCGTGCCCGCTGTGGGAGCGCGGCACGCAGACGGTGTTCGGCGAGGGCGCGGCGCGATCCGACGTGCTCCTCGTCGGCGAGCAGCCGGGCGACAAGGAGGACCTGGCCGGCAAGCCGTTCGTGGGCCCGGCGGGGCAGCTCCTCGATCGCGCGCTCGAGGAGGCGGGGATCGATCGACGCCGGGCGTACGTGACCAACGTGGTCAAGCACTTCAAGTGGGAGCCGCGCGGCAAGCGGCGCATCCACAAGAAGCCCGACGCGCGCGAGATTCGCGCGTGCCTCCCCTGGCTCGCCGCGGAGATCGCGGCGGTAGAGCCGCAGATCGTCGTGTGCCTCGGCGCGACGGCGGCGCAGGCGCTGCTCGGGAGCTCGTTCCGGGTCACGCGCGATCGCGGCCGGATCGTCGCCTCGCCGCTCGCGCCGCGCACGCTCGCCACCGTACACCCGGCGTCGATCCTCCGCATGCCGGACGAGGCCTCCAGGCAAGCCGAGCTCTCCCGCTTCATCGACGATCTCACCGCGGTGGCGCGCGTGCTCGGCTGAGCGGTCGCCGCCCGGCGCGCTCCGCCTCCTCGCGGCGCGCGCTCGCGATGGAGTAGGATTCGCCCCCGATGACCACAAGCCCACAGCCGGTCCCGGGCGCAGAGCAACGCGCGCCGCCCCCGTCGGCCGAGCACGCCCACGGCGCGAAGAAGATGTGGCCGCTGATGCTCGCGGCGCTCGGGGTCGTCTACGGCGACATCGGGACGAGCCCTCTCTATGCGATGAAGGAGTGCTTCAGCCCGGCGAGCCCGCACCACGTCGCGCTGACGCCGGCCAACGTGCTCGGCGTGCTCTCGCTCATGTTCTGGGCGCTGATGCTGGTGGTGACCATCAAGTACGTGACGTTCATCACGCGGGCCGACAACGAGGGGGCGGGCGGCATCCTCGCGCTCCTCGCGCTCGTGCCGAACAGCGAGCGCAAGGGCGACGGCCGCGGCCTGCTCGTGCTCCTCGTCCTCTTCGGCGCGTCGCTCCTCTACGGCGACGGCGTGATCACGCCCGCGATCTCGGTGCTGTCAGCGGTGGAGGGCCTCGAGGTAGCGACGTCGACCCTGAAGCCCGCGGTCGTGCCGATCACGTGCGCCTTGCTGCTCGCCCTGTTCCTCGTGCAGAAGCGCGGCACGGCCGGGATAGGGACGGTCTTCGGGCCGGTGACGCTCGTCTGGTTCATCGCGCTCGCGCTGCTGGGAGCGAAGGAGATCGTCCACAGCCCGGGCGTGCTCCGGGCCGTCTCGCCGGAGTACGCGGTGAGCTTCTTCATCGAGAACAAGGTGCACGGCTTCCTCATCCTCGGCGCGGTCGTCCTCTGCATCACCGGCGGCGAGGCGCTCTACGCCGACATGGGCCATTTCGGCCGCGAGCCGATCAAGTACACCTGGTACACGATCGTCTGGCCGGGGCTGCTCATCAACTACTTCGGCCAGGGCGCGAAGCTCCTCGAGGACCCGACCGCCGCGGCGAGCCCCTTCTACGCGCTGGTCCCGTCGTGGGCGCTCTACCCCACGGTGGCGATCGCGACAGCGGCGACCGTCGTCGCGTCACAGGCGCTCATCTCCGGGGCCTTCTCGCTGACGCAGCAGGCGGTGCAGCTCGGCTATTTCCCGCGCGTCACGGTGATCCACACGTCCAAGGACGAGGCGGGGCAGATCTACATCCCCGAGGTGAACAGCGGGCTCCTGATCTCGTGCCTCGTGCTCGTGATCACCTTCAAGAACTCGAGCGCGCTCGCGGCCGCCTATGGCATCGCCGTCACGGGGACGATGGGGATCACGACGGTGGTCTATTACGTCGTCACCCGGAAGACGTGGGGATGGCCGCTCTGGAAGTCGCTCCCCCTGGCCGGGCTCTTCCTGGTGATCGATCTCGCGTTCTTCGCGGCGAACAGCGCCAAGTTCTTCCACGGGGGCTGGGTGCCCATCGTGATGGGGGCGGCGACGTTCACGGTGATGACGACCTGGAAGACGGGGCGCAAGCACCTCGCGACCGCGATCAAGTCGGCGATCCTGCCGCTCGACGTGTTCCTCGAGGACGTGAAGCGCACGAAGCCGCACCGGGTGCGCGGGACGGCGGTCTTCATGGCGTCGAGCCCGGAGGGCACGCCGCCGATCCTGCTGCACCACGTGAAGCACAACCAGGTGCTGCACGAGCAGGTGGTGCTCCTCTCGATCCAGGTGCTGAACGTGCCCGAGGTGCCGGCGGAGCGGCGCACGACGGTGATCCCGCGGGGCGAGTGCATCTACCAGGTCACGGCGTGTTACGGCTTCATGCAGACGCCGAACGCCCCCTCGGTGCTGGAAGGGTGCAAGCGGCACGGGCTCATCATCGATCTCGGGAGGACGAGCTACTACCTCGGCAGGGAGACGCTGCTGACGACGGGCAGCTCGAAGATGTCCCGGTGGCGAAAGGCGCTGTTCGCGTTCATCTCGCGAAACGCGCGGCCGGCGACGGCCTATTTCGGGCTGCCGCCGAACCGGGTGGTCGAGCTCGGCATGCAGGTCAATTTCTAGGTAGAGCGCGGCCGGACGGCGATCAGGGCCCGGTGTACCGGGCGCGCGGCCGCAGCATGTAGCCCGCCTCCCGCTGCTCGAACGCGTGGGCGATCCACCCCGCGGCGCGCCCCACCGCGAAGAGCGCCGCCGCCGCGCCGGCGGGCAAGCCGAGCGCGGCCGCGATCGCGACGAGGCCCACGTCGAGCGACGGCGGATCGTGGCCGGCGTCGCGCAGCGCGTCGACCAGCGCGAGCACGGTGCGCAGCGCCGCGCTCTGCGGCGCGAGCGCGCGGGCCGTGTCGAGCAGCACCTGCGCGCGCGGGTCGCCGTCCGGGTACAGCCGGTGCCCGAAGCCGGCGATGGGCTCGCCGCGGCGCAGCCGCTCGTGGACCGCGGCGGCGGCGCGCTCGGGTCGGCCCGCCTCGGCGACCAGCGCCTCCACCCGGTCGGTGGAGCCGCCGTGCCGCGGGCCGGAGAGCGCCGCGAGCCCCGCGCTGACGCAGGCGTAGAGGTCGGCGCCGGTGGAGGCGGCCACCCGGACAGCGAACGTCGAGGCGTTCAGCTCGTGATCGGCCGACACGAGGAGCGCCCGGTTCACGGCGCGCTCGGCCTTCTTCGACGGGTTCGCGCCGAGGGCGACGAGCAGGCGCCGCGCCGTCCCCTCGGCCTCGAGGGCGGCGGTCGCCTTGCTCGCGTCGCGCCCGAGGCCGACGAGCGCCGCGAGCGATCGCACGAGCGCGCGCGCCCGGGCCCGCTCCGCGTCGCTCGTGGGGATGCGCCCGTCGCCCGACGTCGCGCCCACGTGGCGGGTCGCGTCGTGCGCGCCGATCGCGGGCACCGCGAGCGCGAGCGCGGTGAACGGCGGCGCGCCCTCCGGCAGGAGCGCCGCGAGCTTCGCCGGCCGGACGCTCAGCCGGCCCGGCCGCGCGGCCGGCGCGCCCTCCGCGGGCAGCTCGCCGGTCCACAGGAGCTCGGCCACGTCCTCGAACGGCGCGTCCTCGAGCGCCAGCGCGACCGCCTCCTTGCCCCTGTAAAGTGGGCCGCGCTGCCCGATCGCGGTGAGCGCCGATTCGAGCACCGGCTCGCCCCACCGGAGCGCCTCGGCGGCGACGGGGCCGTGGCCCGCCCGCGCGTCGTGCCGCGCCTTGAGCCGCTCGATGTCCGCCCTGAGGTAGAGCCGCGCGCGCCCTCGCCCGCCGGGCACGCCCCGGAGCACGCCCCGGCTCGCGTACGCGTAGAGCGTCTCCCGCTTCACGCCGAGCAGCTCCGCGGCCTCGGCGCCGGTCACATACGCCGAGGGCCGCTGCTCCGGACCAGGTAGATCAACCATGAGAGCCCATCAACGTCAGATCCATCCTGTCCACCATCGAGGCGTCGTGGGTCGAGGATCGCCGGACGACCTCTGTCCCTCCTAGCACCGCGCTCCTCGGTCCATCTCGGGATTTTTGGCGCGGCGCGCCCCTCGGCCGCTGTCCGAGGCGGCCCTCCGCTCCCCGCGTCCCGAGCCCTGGAGGGGCGCGCCTCACGACCGCCTGCCGGGGGCGCCCTCGACGCGCTTCGATAGCGTGCATAGTTGATTGTACAATCAAGATTGATCAACCATTCACGATGCCCAACATGTCCTCGGTGGAGGTGATCGGGATGAAGGACGTGACGGCGCCGCTCGCGAGCGGCCTGGAGGGCGTGGTGGTGGCGGAGACGCGGCTCTCGGAGGTCGAGGGGGAGCGGGGGAGGCTCACCCTCGCCGGGCACGACGTCGAGGCGCTGGCCGGCGACGGCGGGGTGACCTTCGAGGACGTGTGCGGGCTGCTCTGGGGCGGCGCGTTGCCCGCGGCGGCGGAGCGCGAGGCGCTCCGGGGAGCGCTCGCCGAGGGCAGGGTGCGGGCGTTCGCGCTCCTCGGCCGGCTCGGGGGCGCGCTGGAGGCGCGCGACGGCATGGACGCGCTCCGCGCCGCTGTCGCGCACCTCGGGAGCGACGCGCCGCCGGCGGCGATCGCCGGGGCGATCGCGACGTTCGCGGCGGCGTGGGCGCGGCGCGCGGCGGGCGAGGCGCCGGTCGCGCCGGATCCGGCGCTCCGGCTCTCGGCCGACTACCTGCGGATGGCGCGGGGCGCGGCGGCGAGCGAGGCCGAGGCGCGCGAGCTCGACACGTACCTCGTGACGGTCTCGGACCACGGCATGAACGCGTCGACCTTCGCCGCGCGCGTGGTCACCTCGACGGGGTCGGACGCGATCTCGGCCGTTGTCGCCGCGATCGGCGCCCTGAAGGGGCCGCTCCACGGCGGCGCGCCCGGGCCGGTCCTCGACATGCTGGACGCGATCGGCGCGGCGGCGGGCGCGGGGGGCGCGCCGTCGCCCGGGAGCGCCGAGCGGTGGATCCAGGCGGAGCTCGCGGCGGGCCGGCGGATCATGGGCATGGGGCACCGCATCTACCGGGTACGGGATCCGCGGGCGGCGGTGCTCGAACGGGCGATCGAGCGGCTCGCGCGGACGGCCGGCGGAGCGCGGGGCGCC
>NZ_JEMA01000506.1 GCF_001589285.1 Sorangium cellulosum
CGGCCCCGCCCGGTACGTCGCGCAGCCGGCGCCGGGCCTCGTCGAGCGCGTGGTCCAGCGCGGCCAGGAGGTCGACCGCGTGGTCGTCAACGGCCGGCGCGCCGAGCTGCACGGCGTCGCGAGGATCGTGCCTCTCGGCGCCGACAGCCCGGAGCTCGCCGGCGGCGCCGCGTTCCCCGCCTGGGCTCACGCCAGCGCGCCGCCCGGGCCGCGCTACGCGTTCTGGAGCAGCAAGGAGATCTACACGGCGGCCAGCTTCTCCGGGGAGCTCCGCGCGCTCGCCCCCCTGCCCGGCGACGTTGTCGGCGTGTTCCCGTGGCTCGGCGGCGTCGGCCTGATCACGTCCGCCGGTGCCTTCGCCGTCGACGGCGCGCGCGGCGCGCTGCGGCCGCTCGGCCTGCCGTCCCTCGTCGCTGCCGCGGCGGCCAGCGAGCGCCGCGCGCTCGGCCTCACCGTCTTCGGGCGCGCGCTCCTCACGCTCGACGCCGGGATCTCGTACAGCGACGTCACCGCGGCGCTCGGCGGCGCTGTCTCGGTCGACGCCCGCGGCGACGAGATCGTCGTCTCGCTGGACGACGGCCTCGAGCGCGCCGTCGACGCGAGCGGCCGCGTCGGCGAGCTCCGCGCGCCGCGCGCGCAGCCACCGGCCGANGCGTCGGCGAGCTCCGCGCGCCGCGCGCGCAGCCACCGGCCGACGTCGAGGCCGCGTGGCCCG
>NZ_JEMA01000507.1 GCF_001589285.1 Sorangium cellulosum
CGGGGCCGGGGCGCGGCGCGATCGAGGTGGAGCTCGGCCTGCGGGGGGCGCACCAGGCGGAGAACGCGGGCGTGGCGTGCGGCGTCGCGTGGCAGCTCGCCGGCCGGTGGCCCGAGATCGAGCGGGCGCTGCCGGCGGGGCTCGCCGCGGCGCGCTGGCCCGGCCGGCTCGAGCGGATCGACGCGGGGGGCGCCCAGGTCCTGCTCGACTGTGCGCACAACCCGCACGGCGCGCAGGCGCTCGCGGCGTGGCTCGACGAGGAGGGCCCGGGCGCCGCGCGCACCGCGCTCGTGTTCGGCGCGATGGCCGACAAAGGGTGGGGCGAAATGCTACAGATGCTCGCCCCGCGCGCGCAGCGTCGGTTCTATGTGACGCCGCAGGGCCGCGCGGCCGCCCCGCTCGAGGCGCTGCGCGAGGTCGCGCCGGGCGAGCCGATCGGCGACCCGGGCGCGGCGGTGGCCCGGGCGATCGAGGGCGCCGCGCCGGGCGGGCTCGTCGTCGTGGCCGGCTCGATCTACCTGGTCGGCGAGGTGCGGTCGGCGCTGCTGGGCATCGCGCCGGATCCGGTCGTGGCGCTCTGAGCGGGCGCGAGCGCGGAGGCAGGCGCGAGCGCTGGAGCGGGCGCAGGTGAGCACCGCAGAGGAGCGCCGCGGGAGCGCCCATGTGCAGGCGCGTCGCTGCCCGACGGCGCGCCGGCTGGCATGCGCGATGCCGGCTCCGGCGTCATGGCATTCATCAAGAAGCGGCGTTCGCCGGTGCTCTTTCCAGCGGCAGCCCTCGGGGCGGCCGCGCTCGCGCGGACGGCGTTCCGCGCCCTGCGGCGGCTCGACCTGCGCGGCCGGGTCGTGGTCATCACGGGCGGCTCCCGCGGCCTCGGGCTGCTCCTGGCCGAGGAGTTCGGCCGGCGCGGCGCGCGGGTGGCGATCGTCGGGCGCGACGCCGGGGCGCTCGACCGGGCCGCGCAGCGGCTGCGGGCGCTCGGGATCGAGGTGCACACGGCGGCGTGCGACCTCGGCGACCGGGCCGCGGCCGAGGCGTTCATCGACGGCGCGGCGCGCGCGTTCGGCCGGATCGACGTGCTCGTCAACAACGCCGGCGTGATCCAGGTCGCGCCGATGCAGGACCTCAGCGTGGAGGAGCTCAACGAGGCGATGCGCTCGAACTACTGGAGCGCCGTCCACGCGACGCTCAGCGCGCTGCCGCACCTCGAGAAGCAGGGGCGCGCGGCGCGCATCGTGAACGTGGTGTCGATCGGCGGGCGCGTCGCCTTGCCGCACCTGCTCGGGTACAACGCGTCGAAGTTCGCGATGATGGGCTTCTCGGAGACCCTCCAGGCCGAGCTCTCCCACGGGAGCGCGGGCGGCCCGCGCGTCACGACGGTGATCCCGGGGCCGATGCGCACGGGGTCGATCTACAACGCCGAGTTCGGCGGCAACCAGCAGCTCGAGTTCGGCTGGTTCGGCCTGGCCTCGTCGATCCCTGTCGCGACGATCGACGCGCGGCGCGCGGCGCGGCGGGTGGTGGCGGCGGCGCGCGAGGGGCGCCCCGAGGTGAAGCTCGGGCTGTCGGCGCACCTGCTGAGCTGGGCGCACGGGATCGCGCCGCAGGCGACGGTGCGGCTGATGGGCCTGGTCAACGCGCTGCTGCCGGCGCCGCGCGGCGTGGAGGGCACGACGCGCGGGAGGGACCTGCGCACGCCGGCGCAGAGGTCGGTGTTGCTGCGCCTGAGCAACGAGGCGGCGCGGCGCAACAACGAGGCGCCGCCGGAAGCTGCGCGATGAGCGCGATGAGCGCGATGAGCGCGATGAACGCGATGAACGCGACGAGCGGCCGCGCCGCCGAGACGGAGCGCGGCGCGACGAGCGCGCCTCGGTCCCGCGCCGGCGATTGCCCGTAGGCTGTCTTGGCAAAGATTGCTAAGGGTGGTCTCCTCAGCGCAAAACCACAGAGAGGGACCGTGCCGAAGCACACCAAGAAGGATCAGAAGGAGAGCGCTCCGTCGGCGACGGGCGAACCGCAGAAGCAGTCCGCAGGCCGCAAGCTCTTCGGCACCGACGGGGTGCGCGGCGTGGCGAACCAGCCGCCGATGACGCCGGAGATGGCGCTGCGGCTCGGGCGCGCGATCGCGTTCGTCGCGAGCCACGGGAAATCCCGGCAGGTGCGGGTGGTGATCGGGAAGGACACGCGGCTGTCCGGCTACATGCTCGAGACAGCGATCGCGTCCGGCGTGTGCGCGATGGGCGGGCGCGTGATGCTGAGCGGGCCGATCCCGACGCCGGCGGTCGCGCAGCTCACGCAGAGCATGCGGGCCGACGCCGGGGTCGTGATCAGCGCGAGCCACAACCCGTACCAGGACAACGGCATCAAGATCTTCGGGCCCGACGGCTACAAGCTGCCCGACTCGGAGGAGGAGGAGATCGAGCGGCTCATGGAGAGCCACGAGCTCGATGAGGCGCGGGTGGTGGGGGCCGCGATCGGCAGCGCGGTGAAGCTCGACGACGCGCGGGGGCGGTACGTCGTGTTCTGCAAGAGCACGTTCCCCACGGCGCTGTCGCTCGACGGCGTGAAGATCGTCGTCGACGCGGCGCACGGCGCGGCCTACCGCGTGGCGCCCCTGGTGTTCAGCGAGCTCGGCGCGCACGTGACCGCGCTCGGCGTGAAGCCGAACGGCCGCAACATCAACCGCGAGACGGGCGCGATGCACCCGGAGCACGTGAAGGCCGAGGTGCTGAAGCGCGGCGCGGCGATCGGCATCGCGCTCGACGGCGACGCGGACCGGGTGATCATGGTCGACGAGCGCGGCGAGGTCGTGGACGGCGACGCGATCATGGCGCTCTGCGCGCTGCGAATGCTGCGCACGGGCAAGCTGCCGCGGAACACGATCGTGACGACGGTGATGTCGAACCTCGGCCTGGAGCGCTCGCTCAAGGCGCACAACGGGCACGTGGTGCGGACGGCGGTCGGGGACCGCTACGTCGTGGAGGCGATGCGGAACGGCGGCTACTCGTTCGGCGGGGAGCAGTCGGGGCACCTCATCTTCCTGGATCACGCGACGACGGGCGACGGCATCGTGGCGGCGCTGCAGGTGCTCGCGATCATGGCGGAGGAGGACAAGCCGCTGAGCGAGCTCGCCTCGAAGGCGATGCAGCGGGTGCCTCAGGTGCTGGAGAACGCGACGTTCGCGACGCGCCTGCCGCTCGACAGCATGCAGCGGACGCGGCTCACCGTGGATCGCATCGAGAAGACGCTCGGCGACAAGGGGCGCATCCTGGTGCGCTGGAGCGGAACGGAGCCGAAGCTGCGCGTCATGGTCGAGGGGGAGGACGCGTCGACCATCGGGGCGTATGCGCTCGAGATCATCGAGGCGGCCAAGCAGGACGTGGCGGGGGCCACGGCCTGACGGAGGCCGCCCGGCCCGAGGGGCGGGTCGATCACAGCGCGCGGCGCATGAAGAGGTCCTCGAGCGTCTCGCGGCGCGGCGTCACCTCGACGACCTGCGCGCCCGCCGTGAGGGCCTCCTGGAGCACCTCGCGCACGCGCGCCTCGCCCTCCACGTCGACCACCACGACGTCGCCCCGGACCGAGGTCGCGAAGCCCTTCGCGCCGAGCTCCGCGAGCAGCGCTCGGCTCGCGCCGGCCAGCGTGACGTCGGTCCGCAGCACGTCGCCCCGGAGGAGCTGCCGGATCGCGCCGCTCACGACGACCTGGCCCTCGCGCAGGATCGCCACGCGATCGCACATCGCCTCGACGTCGCTCAGGATGTGCGTCGAGAAGAAGATCGTCCGGCCCTGGTCGCGCTCCGCGAAGATGAGATCGCGCACCTCCTTGCGGCCCACCGGATCGAGGCCGCTCATCGGCTCGTCCAGGATCAGCATCTCCGGGTCGGCGACCAGCGCGGCGGCGAGCCCCGTGCGCTGCAGCATCCCCTTCGACAGCCGGCGCACCTGGCGGTCCGCCGCGTACGCGATCTTCACCTGATCGAGCACCTCCATCGCCCGCCTGCGCAGCGCCGCGCCGCGCATCCCCGACAGGCGGCCGCACAGCTCGACGAACTCGCGCGGGGTGAGGTACGGGTAAACGTACGGGTTCTCTGGCAAAAAGCCGATCTTCCGGCGCGCCTCGGGCGAGGGGACGCGCGCGCCGAACAGGTACGCCTCGCCGCCGGTCGGGGAGATGAGGCCCGTCAGCATCTTGATCGTCGTCGTCTTGCCGGCCCCGTTCGGACCGAGGAAGCCGAAGATCTCGCCGCGGCGCACGTCGAAGCTCACCCCCTTGACCGCCTCGACCGCCTTCCGGCGCAGGAAGCCCACCTGGAACGTCTTCAGCAGGCCGCGCACGTCGATCAGCAGCTCGCCGTCCGCCGCCTCGTCGCCGGAGCGCGCTGGCGCGGCGCGCCCTGCGCGCTGCTCGACGAGAGGCTCCGCTCCGCTGCTCATGCGCCCTCCTCACCCTCGGGATGCTCGCCGGCCCCGTCGCCCGGCCTCGCCCGGCCGCGCGCGTTCGCCGCGCTGTACTCGTGCAGCTTGTACTGGATCTTGCGCGGGCTGATCCCCAGGATCGTCGCCGCCTTGGAGGTCGAGCCCTTGCACGCCTCGAGCGTGCGCAGGATCGCGTAGCGCTCCAGGTCGTAGATGGTGCTCCCGGGGATGCGGGGCATCGCGTCGGCCGCCTCCGCCGGCTCGGACGACATCTGGACCGGCAGGTGCCGGGGCTCGATGCGCGGGCCGTCGCAGAGCACCGCCGCGCGCTCGATCGCGTTCTCCAGCTCGCGCACGTTGCCGGGGAACGAGTGGCTCGTCAGCGCCGACAGCGCCTCGTCCGTGAAGCCCTCGATCCGCTTGCCGTTCTCCTGCGCATAGCGGCCCAGGAAGAACGTCGCGAGCTCGGGGATGTCGCTCCGGCGGTCGCGGAGCGGCGGGATCTCCAGGGTGACGACGTTGAGCCGGTAATAGAGATCCTCCCGGAACAGGCCCTCGGCGATGCGCTGGCGCAGGTCGCGGTTGGACGCGGCGAGGATGCGCACGTCGACCTTGAGGGTCTCGTTGCCGCCGACCCGCTCGAAGGTCCGCTCCTGCAGGAAGCGCAGCAGCTTCACCTGGGTGGCGAGCGGGATCTCGCTCACCTCGTCCAGGAACAGGGTGCCGCCGTTCGCCTGCTCGAAGCGGCCCTCGCGGCGCCCGACCGCGCCGGTGAAGGCGCCGCGCTCGTGGCCGAACAGCTCGCTCTCGAGGAGCGACTCGCTCAGCGCGGCGCAGTTCAGCCGGACGAGCGGCGCCTTCGCCCGCGGGCTGGCGCGGTGGATCATCTCGGCGATGAGCTCCTTGCCCGTGCCCGTCTCGCCCACGATCAGCACGCTCGCGCGGCTCGGCGCCACCTGCTCGACAAGCCTGACGAGCTTCACCATGCTCGGGTGGCTCGCGATCACGTGGCCGAACGCGTTGCGCTCGCGCAGCCGCTCCCGCAGCCGCGAGTTCTCCTGGAGCAGCCTCGCCCGCTCGACCGCGCGCTCGACCACGACCGCCAGCACCGAGAAATCGAGCGGCTTCGTGAGGTAGTTGTACGCGCCCTTCTTCACCGCCTCGACGGCGCTCGAGATGGTGCCGAACGCGGTCATCACGACGAACGTCGCGTCCGGCAGCGCGAGCTGCGCCTTCTCCATCATCCGGATGCCGTCGAGCCCCGGCATCTTCAGGTCGGTCAGGACCACATCGGGCGCGAACTCCTCGAGCTTGCCGAGCGCCTTGAACCCGTCCGCCGCCGTCTCGGTGGTGTACCCCTCCTCGCGCAGGATCTCGGAGAGCGCCGCGCGCGCGTTGGCCTCGTCGTCGACGATCAGGATACGCCCGCGGGATGCCATGGCGGCTTTCCTAGCATGCGCGCCCGCTGGATTGGGCGGCGGCTCGGCCCGGCCGAGGAGCGCCCGGGCCGCGGGGCGCAGCGGTCCAGCACGTTTGCGACCCGGGGGCGCCCGTGCGGGAGGGCGCCGCGCGCGCCGCTCGACGGAGGACGTGGCGCGCGGAGCGCTCGCGGGAGGGCGCAGACGACTGGGCATCACCTCGAGGCGAGATCGCGGAAGCCGCAGCGAGGCCGCACTTATCGAGCTGCGCGGCGCGGCTTGTCGCGAATCTGCCGCCGACGAAAACCGCTGTTTCGTGGGCCGCCCGCAGTGGTACAACGGGCCGCGCGCGAGGTCTCCACCGTCCCGATTGGCGGGCGTTTCCTTGATCGACCTCGCGGATGAGGCTCGATGCATACGCTTCTGAAGGTGTTCGCCGACAGGCCCCGGCGCGCTGCGCTCACGGCGCTGCCGCTCGTCGGCTGTCTCACGCTCGCGGGCGCCGCCGAGGCGCAGCAGCCGCAGCCGCCCTTCGGACCGCAGCCGCCCTTCGCACCGCAGCCTCCTCCCGGCCAGCCTGGCCCGTTCGGGCCGCAGCCGGGCTCTCCGGGCGACGCTCCCCAGTTCGGGCCGCAGCCGGGCTTCCCGGGCGGCCCTCCGCCCCCGCAGTTCTGGCCGCAGCAGCCGGGCTTCCCGGGCGGCGCTCCGCCTCCGCAGTTCGGGCCGCAGCCGGGCTTCCCGGGCGGCCCTCCGCCTCCGCAGTTCGGGCCGGCGCCGTCGCAAGGTCAGCCGCCGCCGGACGCGAGCTTCACGTTCGGCGCGGAGGCGTCCGCCGGCGCCCAGGGCGCTCGCGCCAGCGCGACGGCGCCCTCCTCCACGGCGTGGGACGAGCAGGAGCGCGCGCTGTCGCTCACGGCGCAGCCGAACCTCTGGGGCTCGACCGGCCTCCTCAGGACGTCGTATGCGGGCTCCGGTGCGCCGGGCACCTTCCGGGTGTCGTTCCTGCTCGACTGGTTCTCGACGAGCGGCTTCCTCTGCGATCCGACGGAGTCGACGCCCGCGGGCCAGCCGATCACGTGCGGCCCCGACGCGCTGGAGGACTCGGCGAGCCACGTCGGGGCGCTCTTCGCGCTGAACGCGACCCCTCTGCCCTTCCTCGAGGGCTACGCGGCGATCCGGACGTTCGCGAACGCGAACGATCAGGGTCGTCCGCGGCTGCTGCAGGTGCTCGGCGACACGACGTTCGGCGTGAAGGCGTTCACGCCGACGAAGATCGGCAAGCCGCTCAGCTTCGGCGGCGAGGCGCAGCTCCTCCTGCTCAACGGGACGGGCGACGTCGGCCTGGCCGGCGGCGGGACGAGCGCTGTCTTCCGCGGGCTCGCGACGCTCGATCTCCGCAAGCCCCAGGGCAAGGGGTTCCCGCTGCGGGTCAACCTGAACCTCGGCTACAAGCTCGACAACTCCGGCGTGCTCGTCGAGGAGGTCGAGGCGCAGCGGGCCCTGGCGTTCACGGACGGCCGCGATCGGCAGCCGATCTCGCGCATCGAGCGGTTCGGGCTCGGCATCAACCGGGTCGACTTCTTCCAGACCTACCTCGGCGTGGAGATGCCGCTGCCGAAGGTGCAGCCGTACCTCGAGTACACCCTCGATATCCCGGTGAACCGGCAGGGCTACGAGTGCCACACGAGCCGCGTGTCGCGCGGCGACGTCTGCCTCGGGCTCGACGACTTCGCGTCGCCCGATCCGCAGAGCCAGGGCGGGCCGGGCTACGCGGCGGCGCCGTCGCGGCTGTCGCTCGGCGTGCGCGTGACGCCGTTCGAGAAGGCGTTCCGCGGGCTGTCCGGGCACGCGGCGTTCGATCTCGGGCTGTCGGCGACCTCCGTGTTCATCGAGGAGGTCGCGCCGCAGGCGCCGTGGACGCTCTATCTCGGGATCGGCTACGCGTACGACACGAAGCAGAAGGAGCCGCCGGCCTCCGCGCCGCAGATCGTCCGCGAGCCGCCGCAGCTCGTGCCTGCGCCGCAGACCTTCGTGCGCGGGCTCGTGCACGAGCAGAACCGGCCCGACGCGGCGGTGGTGGACGCGATCGTCGCGGTCGAGGGCGTCCCGCAGCCGCCGTACGCGACAGGGCCTGACGGCCGCTTCCTCACGCGGCACCTCGAGCCGGGGACGTACACGTTCAGCGTGCGGGCGAACGGCTACAAGCCGGGCACGTGCCAGGCGACGATCCTCGCGGGCGGGGCAGCGCCTGGGCAGCCTGGGGCGTACGGCCCGCAGCCCGGGCAGCCCGACGCCTTCGGCGCGCAGCCGGCGCCCTTCGGCGCGCAGCCCGGTCAGTTCGGTCCGCAGCCCGGGCAGCCCGGTGCCTTCGGTCCGCAGCCCGGACAGCCGGGCGCCTTCGGTCCGCAACAGCCCGGTGCCTTCGGTCCGCAGCCCGGACAGCCGGGCGCCTTCGGTCCGCAACAGCCCGGCGGCTTCGGTCCGCAGCCCGGTCAGTTCGGTCCCCAGCCCGGCGGCTTCGGTCCGCAGCCGGGGCAGCCGGGTCAGTTCGGACCGCAGCCAGGGCTGCCCGGCATGGCGCCGAGCCCGGCGCAGCCGCAGGGGACCACGTTCGTGGACGTCGACTGCTCGCTCGAGGCGCTTCCCAAGACCGGCAACGTCGTCGGGACGGTGAAGGACGCCGAGAGCGGGGACGCGGTCGCCGGCGCGACGATCCGGCTCGTCGACGCGGCGGGGCGCGAGCAGACCGCGACGACCGACGCGAGCGGCGCCTTCCGCTTCCCCGATCTTCCGGCCGGCGCGGTGACGCTCAAGGTCGAGGCGCAGGGCTACATGAACCACGTCAACCAGGCCGACGTCCGGACCAGCGAGGACACGCGCGCGCAGCTCACGGTGAACAAGCGGCCGAAGGTCTCGCTCGTGAAGGTGCAGGGCAACGAGATCAAGATCTCGAGGCAGATCCACTTCGAGACCGACTCGGCGAAGATCCTGGGCGACTCGAACGCGCTGATGGAGGAGATCGCGGACGTGCTCCAGCGGAATCCGAACATCCGCAAGGTCGAGATCCAGGGGCACACGGACAACACCGGCGGGCGAGAGCACAACCAGACCCTCAGCGAGTCCCGCGCGAACTCCGTGCGAGCCTGGCTGATCAGGGCCGGCGTGGACGGCTCGCGGCTGGCCGCGAAGGGCTACGGGCAGGACCGTCCGGTCGCGCCGAACGTCACGCCCGCGAACAAGGCCAAGAACCGGCGCGTGCAGTTCATCATCCTCGAGAAGTGAGCCACGTCCGCCCGTCGGGCGGGCGGCCCTGCCGCGCCCCAGCGTCGCTTGTCGGCGCCGGGGCGCTGCGATAGGGGCATGCGCATGATCAAGCAGGTCGTCGTGGGCGCGCTCGCCGCAGTGATGGGCTGCGCGGCGCCGACGCCGGCGCCGGACGCCCGGCCCGCCGAGAGCGCTCAGCTCCCCTCGGCCGGCACCTCGCCGAAGGCGGCAGCTGCAACAGCGACGTCAGGCGCGGGCGCGGCCGGGGCGGCGTCGGCGCCACCTCCGCAGGACGCGGCGACGCCGGAGCCGCTCGGCGACGGAGGCGCTCGCACGGGCGCCGAGACGGCCGCGGCCGACGGGGCTCTCCAGCCGGGATCGGCGCCTCCGCCCGACGCCGGCGACGCGGCGTTCTCTGCGACGAACAAGATATTGCCGCCGCTCGAGGGCCAGGAGCTCACCGCGCGGGCCAGCGCGCTGTTCGACGCCATCGTGAAGAACGAGCCGGCGCTGGCCGATCCGTTCTGGTTCCCGAAGGAGCCGTTCATCCCGCTCAAGGACGTGAAGGACCCCGGCAAGTACTGGGACAACCTCCACGCCGCCTACCTCAACGACGTGAAGGCGATGCACCGGAAGCGCAAGAGCTGGGAGGGCGCGCGGTTCGTCGGCTTCGAGGTCGGCTCCAGGCCGAAGTGGGTGCCGCCGGGAGCCGAGGTCAACAAGATCGGCTATTACCGCTCCCTGCACGGCAAGCTGAAGTACGAGATCGACGGAAGGCCGGCGAGCATCGACGTCCACACGATCATCTCCTGGCAGGGTCGCTGGTACGTCACGCACCTCGGCGACTTCAAGAAGCGCTAGGCGACGCGCGCCGGGGCGAGGCGCCTCGCGTACACCAAAGGATCCCAGGGAACGCGATGGAACAGGCGCAACGCGTCGCGGGCGGGCTGAGAGCGCGGTACGACGCCGTCCGGGCGTTCACGGAGTCGCTCTGCGCGCCGCTCTGCCCCGAGGACCACGTCGTCCAGTCGATGCCGGACGCGAGCCCGGTGAAGTGGCACCTCGCGCACACGACCTGGTTCTTCGAGACGTTCGTGCTCGGGGAGCGCGCCGGGTACACGCCGTTCCACCCGCAGTTCGGGTACCTCTTCAACTCGTACTACGTGAGCGTGGGGGAGCGGCACAGCCGGCCGCAGCGAGGGGTCCTGTCGCGGCCGACCGTGGAGGAGACAACCCGTTACCGGCGCCATGTCGACGAGCGCATGCGGGCGCTGCTCGACGAGCTCGCCGCGGGCCGACACGTCGCCGACCTCGCGTTCACGATCGAGGTGGGGCTGCACCACGAGCAGCAGCACCAGGAGCTGATCCTGACCGACCTGAAGCACGCGATGGCGCAGAACCCGCTGCGCCCTGCGATCTTCGGCGGCGCGCAGCCGGGCCGGGGCGGCGGCGCGGCCGGGGAGCTCCGCTACCTCGATCACGCCGAGGGCGTGCGCTGGATCGGCCATGGCGGGGGCGCGTTCGCGTTCGACAACGAGGCGCCGCGCCACCGCGTGTTCGTTGGCGCGTTCGCGCTCGCCGAGCGGCCGGTGACGTGCGGCGAGTACCTCGCGTTCATGCGGGACGGCGGCTACGCGCGGCCGGGGCTCTGGCTGTCGAGCGGCTGGGACGCGGTCGTGGCGAACCGGTGGGAGGCGCCGCTCTACTGGGAGCGCCGCGACGGCGGGTTCGAGCTGTTCACGCTCCACGGGCTCCGTGAGGTCGACGTCGACGAGCCCGTCTGCCACGTGAGCTACTACGAGGCCGACGCCTACGCCCGGTGGGCAGGCGCGCGGCTCCCGACCGAGGCCGAGTGGGAGACCGCGGCGCAGGGCGCGCTCGCCGGCGCGGAGGAGAGCGGCGGCGACGCCGCGCCGGGCGAGGCGGCGCTCGAGGGGAACTTCGCCGAGCGCCGGCGCTATCACCCCGAGCCCGCGGTCGCTCCATCGCGGCCGGGAGCCCCGCGGCAGATGCTCGGCGACGTGTGGGAATGGACGTCGAGCGCGTACGCGCCGTACCCCGGGTTTCGCCCGTGGTCGGGGGCGCTCGGCGAGTACAACGGCAAGTTCATGAGCAACCAGCTCGTGCTCCGCGGCGGGTCCTGCGCGACCCCTGCGAGCCACATCCGCGCGACGTACCGGAACTTCTTCCCGCCGGACGCGCGCTGGCAGATGAGCGGCATCCGGCTGGCCCGCGACGTCTGACGCGGTCGCGCCCCCTTCTCCTGGACGCTGCGCCGGCGCGCCGCCATGGTCCTGGCGTGGCGCCGCTCGTCTCCGTCTTGCTCCCGTACCGGCAGGCAGAGGCGACGATCGAGGAGGCGCTGGAGAGCGTGCTCGCCGAGCGCGACGTCGACCTCGAGGTCATCGCCGTGGACGACGGCTCGACCGACGCCGGCCCGTCCACTGTCGCGCGCGTCGCGCAGCGCGACCGCCGGGTCGTCCCCGTCGCGACGGGCGGCGTGGGGATCGCGCGGGCGCTCTCGCGCGCGACGGAGGCAGCGCGCGGCGAGCTCCTCGCGCGCATGGACGGCGACGACATCTCGGTCGGCGGTCGGCTCGCGCGGCAGGTCGAGGCGCTCCGGAGCGATCCGCGGCTCGGCGTCGTGGGCGCCCGCGTCGAGGCGTTCGCGGCCGGCCCGGTCGGCGAGGGCATGCTGCGCTACGTGGACTGGCTGAACTCGATCATCACGCCCGAGGATCACGCGCGGGAGATGTTCGTGGAGTCCCCGCTGTGCCACCCGTCGGTGATGCTGCGGCGAAGCGCGCTGGAGCAGGTCGGCGGGTTCCAGGAGGCCCCGTGGGCCGAGGACTACGATCTGTGGCTGCGCCTCGACGCCGCGGGCGTGCGGATGGCGAAGCTCCCGGAGCTCGGCCTGCGCTGGCGGCATCGCGAGGGCCGCGCCACGTTCGCGGATCCGCGGTACGCCATCGAGCGCTTCCTCGAGGCCAAGGCGCACTACCTCGCGAGGAAGCTGGGCACGGCGCGCCCCGTGGCTGTGTGGGGCGCGGGCAAGACCGGCCGGAAGCTGGCGAGGGCGCTCGCCCGGAACGGCGCTCCGCCGGAGCGGTTCGTGGACATCGATCCGCGCAAGATCGGCCGGACGGCGCAGGGCGCGCCGATCGTCGACCCGTCGCGGCTGGAGCGAGGCGCGCAGACGATCGTTGTCGCCGTCGGGGCGCGGGGGGCACGCGCGCTCATCCGCGCTCACCTCGGGGCGCGCGGCTTCGTCGAGGGCTCCGACTATGTGTGCGCCTCCTGAGCGCGCGCGCCGAGCGACGCTTTGCAAGCGCCCGCGCTGATGGGAGGATTCGCTCCACAGCGATGCGCGTCCCGTTGCTCACGAGCAAGCTCGACTTCCCTCCGCCCGAGCGCGCGACCCCGGAGGGGATCGTGGCCGTGGGCGGCGAGGCCTCGCCGGAGCGGCTCCTGGCCGGCTACCGCCGGGGCATCTTCCCGTGGCCCCACGAGGGGCTGCCGCTGCTCTGGTTCTCTCCGGACCCGCGCTTCGTGCTGCCGCCGCGCGAGGCGCACATCCCGCACTCGCTGCGCAAGCGGGTGCGGCGGGGCGGGATCGAGGTGCGGGCCGACACGGCGTTCGCGGACGTCATGCGGGCCTGCAGCGAGACGCCGCGGCCGGGGCAGAGCGGCACGTGGATCACCGAGGAGCTCATCGCCGGGTACACAGCGCTGCACGCCGCCGGGATCGCGCACAGCATCGAGAGCTGGTCCGACGGCGAGCTCGTGGGCGGCCTCTACGGCGTGTCGCTGGGCCGGATGTTCTTCGGCGAGTCCATGTTCGCGCGCGCGCCCGACGCCTCGAAGGTCGCGTTCGCGACGTTGCTCGGGCACCTCGTCGCCTGGGATTTCGCGCTGGTGGACTGCCAGGTGTACACGGACCACCTCGAGCGCTTCGGCGCCGTGGAGTGGCCGCGGCGCGAGTTCCTCCGCGCCCTGAGGACGGCGCTCGACGCCCCGACGAAGATGGGTCCGTGGCGCTTCGAGCTCGAGCCCGCGCAGGCGATCGAGCAGCTCATCCCCCGGTGATCGCCCCCGGACGCGGCGCGCCCGGGCCGTCCCCGGCGCTCGGGGTTAGGAGCGCTCGCCGCCCGAGTCGTCCTTGATCTCCCGCAGCAGCTCCTCGATCCGCCGCTGGGCGTCAGGGCCCTCGTCGTAGAAGAAGCGCAGCGTCGGCACGACGCGCAGCCCCATCGTGCGGGCGACGTCCCTGCGCAGCCGGCCCGACGCCGCGTCGAGCCCCTTGAGCAGCGCGCGGCGCGACGCCTCGTCCTCCGCCCCGAACTCGTGGCGCACGTGGACCTTGGCGCTCTGCAGATCGTCCGTGATGTCCACGCGCGACACGAGCACGCCGGCGAGCCTCGGGTCGCGCAGCTCCCGCAGCAGATTGGACAGATCCTCGCGGAGCCGTTCGGCCACCCGCGTCGCCCGCTTCACCGTGCCGCTCATTCGTCGTCCTCTGCGTCCTCGAACATGCCCGAGGGCGCTCCCAGATCCTCATGGCCGCGATCGAGCGCCTGCTCGATGCCGCCCTGCACACCCATCCCACCCTCGCCGAACGGCACGATCTCGGTCGCCCGATCGGTGAGGACGGCGTGGGGCAGCGACCCGGCCATCGCGGCCACATCCGCGAGGACCCTGTCGCACATCGCCGCCGAGTTCGAGACGACCGCGACGCCGAGCGTCGCCCGCCGCGGGTCGTCGAGCACGCCGACCTCGGCGATCGACACGCGCATGCGGCTCTGCGCCCGCTCCTTCAAGGAGCGCACCACGCTGCGCTTGTCCTTGAGGGAGCGGGCCCCGACGATATCGAGGCGGAGACGGAGGACGCCGACGAACATCTAGGAAACTCAGAGCTTCGTCTTGACCTCTTCGATCTCGAAGCTCTCGATGATGTCGCGCTCCTTGATGTCCGAGTAGCCATCGAGCGAGATACCGCACTCGAAGCCCTCGACCACCTCTTTTGCGTCGTCCTTGAAGCGGCGCAGCCCCGAGAGGCGCCCCGTCCAGACCACGACGTTTTCCCGGATGAGGCGCGCCTCGGCGGTGCGCTTGACCGAGCCGCTGATGACCATGGAGCCGGCGACGATGCCCGCCTTCGTGATCTTGAAGACCTGGCGGACCTCGGCGCGGCCGAGGACCTTCTCCACCTTCGTCGCGGGGAGGAGCCCCTCCATCGCGCTTCGGATGTCGTCGACGGCGTTGTAGATGATGTTGTAGAGCCGGATCTCGACGCCCTCGTTCTCGGCCAGCGCGCCCGCCTTGCCGGCCGACCGGACGTTGAAGCCGACGATGATCGCCTTCGACGCGACCGCCAGGTTGACGTCGCCCTCGGTGATGCCGCCGACGGCGCCGTTCACGATGGTGACCTTCACCCGCTCGGTCGAGAGCTTCGCCAGCGCGTGGGTGATCGCCTCGACCGAGCCCTGCACGTCGCCCTTGATGATCAGCTTGAGCTCGAGCTGATCGGCCTCCTGCAGGTTCTTCGTGATCGACTCGAGCGAGACGCGCGAGTCCTGCGGGATCAGCGTCTTCGACGCCTTCTTGCGGCGGGTCTCGGCGATCTCCTCCGCGGTCTTCCCGTCCTTCACGGCGTGGACGGGATCGCCCGCGCTCGGCACCTCGTTGAGGCCGAGGACCTCGACGGGCGTCGCGGGGCCGGCCTCGGCGACGGAGCGCCCGAGCTCGTCGGTCATCGCCCGGACCTTGCCCCACGCGGCGCCGGCCAGGAGGATGTCGCCCGTGCGGAGCGTGCCGTCCTGGATCATGACGCGCGCGACCGGGCCGCGGCCGCGATCGAGCAGGGCCTCGATGACGGTGCCGCTGGCGCGCTTCTTCGGGTTGGCGCGCAGGTCCTGGACCTCGGCGAGGAGCAGGACCGACTCGAGGAGCTGGTCGATGCCCGTCCCCTGCTTCGCCGAGACGCTGCAGAACATCGTCTCGCCGCCCCACTCCTCGGGCTGGAGCCCGAGCGAGGCGAGGTCGCGCTTGATCTTGTCCTCGTCGGCGCCGGGCTTGTCGATCTTGTTCACCGCGACGATGATCGGCACCTTCGCCGCCTGGGCGTGCGAGATCGCCTCCTTGGTCTGAGGCATCACGCCGTCGTCGGCCGCGACCACCAGGATCACGATGTCCGTGAGCGAGGCGCCGCGGGCGCGCATCGCCGTGAACGCCTCGTGGCCCGGCGTGTCGAGGAAGGCGATCGTCCCGCGGGGCGTCTCGACGCGGTAAGCGCCGATGTGCTGCGTGATCCCGCCCGCCTCGCCCTCGGCGACGGCCGCCTTCCTGATCCGGTCGAGCAGCGACGTCTTGCCGTGGTCGACGTGGCCCATGACGGTGACGATGGGCGGACGGATCTCGACGTCCTCGTCGATGTCGACCCCGGCCTGCATGGCCGCTGTCAGCGTGTCCTGCTCGCTGACGGCCACGTCCTCGACGCTCCAGCCGAACTCGCTCGCGAGGATCTTCGCTGTGTCGGCGTCGAGCGTGCTGTTGATGTTCACGCCCGTCATGCCCATCGACAGGAGCCGCATGAGCACGTCGGTCGCCTTCAGGCTCATCTTCGCGGCGAGCTGCTGGAGGGTGACCTGCTCCTCGATCTTGATGACCTTCTTGTGCGAGGCCATCTCCTGCGTGGAGACCTGGACCGGCTTGCGCGGGAGACCGCCGCCTCCCGGACGCCGACCGAAGGTCCCCGGGCGCGTGTTCCGGCCGCCGGGCATGGACCGGCCGCCGGGCCCGAAGCTGGGACCGCCGGGGCGCGCCTGCTGGGCGTTGGCGCGCGGATCGTAGGTCGTGCGCCGCGCCGGCGGCGGGCCGGGGCGGGGGGCGGGCATGGTGACGCCGGGACGACCCTGCCACACCTCGATGCCGGTCTTCGGCGGCGAGGACGGGCGGCGCGGCGCCTGAGCGGACGCGCCGGCCGCCGTGTCCTCCGGCTTGGCCGCGGGCGCCGCCCCGGGCGGCGACGTCGGACGGGGCGGCGGACGGGACGCGCTCATCGATCCGGGCGCTCCCGGCCGCTGCGACGCGGCGGACGCCGGCCGAGACGACGCC
>NZ_JEMA01000508.1 GCF_001589285.1 Sorangium cellulosum
CGAGGCGGCGGCGGAGGAGCTCGCCGCCGCCGTCCGCCGGCGGCGACGACGGCAGGCCGAGCGCCTGCTGGAGGATCTCCCGGACGACGCGGTCGGCGCCGCCGGCGACCGGCTCGCCGGTCCGGAGCTCGATCACCCCGGCGCGGCGGTCGAGCGCGCGCAGCCGCTGCACGAGCGCGCCGGCGAGGCGGCTCTTGCCCTGGCCGGCCACGCCGATGACGCTGGCGATGGTGGGCATCGAGGCGGTCACGGCCTGGCGCGCGCCCGCGACCAGCGCGTCGAGGACGTCGCTCCGGCCGACGAACGGCTGGGAGCTCGCGTCGACCGCTGTGTCGGCGTCGATCTGGGCGGAGGCCGGCCCGGCCTGGACCGAGGCCGGCCCGGGCGGCAGGCTGTCGCCCGCGGGCAGCGAGGCGCCGTCGCCCAGCGCCGCGGCGGCGGCCGGCGACAGGGCGATCCCCGCGGCGCCTGCGCGGGCGAAGCGGTCGTCGCGGTGGAAGAGCGGGCTCAGGAACCGCCGCGCGCCGTCGGGCCGCGTCTGCACCGACACGGTCGCGAGGTCGAGCAGCCCGCGCGAGAGGACGCGCTGCTGCTCGAGCTCGCGGGCGGCGTGCATCGCGCGGCGCAGCGGGCTCGCGCCGTCCTCGTGGTCGAAGACGGCGACGGCGCGGCTGCCCGCGGCGTGCGCGAGCTGGCCGCCCAGCGCGCTGAGCCGCCGCTGGAGGGCCACGACGTCGAGCGCGGCCTCGAAGAAGAGGAGCGCGACGGCGCGCCGGCCGACGCTGCGGCCGCACGTCGGCGGCGGCTCCGTGGCGGCGCGGCTTGGCCGCGAGGGGCGGCGCTCCTGGGCGCGCTCGAAGGCCTCCAGGGCGGCGCAGAGCGCGGCGGCGCTCTCGAAGCGCTCGCCCGGGTCCTTGGCGAGGCACCGGAGCACGAGCTCCTCGAGCGAGCGCGCGATCGGCGCCATCGACGAGGGGCGCGGCGGGCGGCGGCTCAGGTGGTCCTGCCGCACCACGGCGGCGGGGCCCCAGAACGGCGGCTTGCCGGTGAGCAGCTCGAACAGCACGACGCCGAGCGCGTAGACGTCCGCGCGCGCGTCGACGTCGCCGCGGCCGTCGCACTGCTCTGGCGCCATGTACTCGGCGGTGCCGGGCGCGTCGAGCTCGGCGGTGAGCTCGATCTGCCCGTCGCGGCGCCCCGCCGCGAGGCCGAGATCGATGATGGTGGCGCGATGCCCGCCGCGCTCGTCGCCGTCCCGGGCCAGCGCGCCGGAGACGAAGATGTTCTCCGGCTTGACGTCGCGGTGCACGTAGCCGCGCGCGTGGATCTCGTCGAGGGCCCGGAGCGCGGCGCGCGCGAGGGCGCACGCCTCGCGCGGCGGCACGGGGCAGGCGACGCCTGGCGCGATCAGGCGGTCGGCGAGCGTCGGGGCGTCGAGGTACTCCATCACGAAGTACGGCAGGCCGGAGGCGAGCTGGCCGCACGTGTAGACGGCGGGCACGTGGGGCGGCCCGATGTCGTGGAGGGCCCGCATCTCCTCGAGGAGGCGCACGCGCGCGTCCGCCCGATCGGCGCGCGCGACCTTGATCGCCACGGTCCGTCCGCCGCCCTCTGGCTCGGCCGCGAACACGGCCCCGAACCCGCCCACGCCGGCGAGCCGGGCGACGCGGTAGCCCGCGACGCTGGGGAACGCTGTCGCGCCGAGCCAGCCGGCGCCTGTGTCGTCCGCGCCGCCCGGCGCGCGGCGCTCCGGGCCGGCCTGCCGCATGACGGGGCCGTGCTGCGGGCACCCTGGATCCGCGTGCGCGACCCGCCGGCCGCACTCCCTGCACCGCGCGGGGGGCGCCCCGGCGCGCGCCGCGCTTGCGCCTCGATGAGGATCGGGCAGCATCGGCGCCTCAGGGCAGGAACGTCGTGATCACGGCGGACGACGGCTCGCCGCGATCATCGGTGCAGGCGGGGTGATGGCCGCCGGAGGTGCTCCGCCCGTCGCACGCGAGATCGCATGGGCCCACGATGTGGATGTTGGGGCACTCCCGGGCGGCCCCGGCGGAGTCGAGGCGCCCTGCCGCGCAGTCCCTGCCGAGCGCGCGAGAGTTCGCCACATTGGCCTCTTTGTAGCAGGCATAGAGTCGGGGGGGGCTCGTGAACAGGTTGCCCCAGAACGCGCCCTCCTCCCGGGGAAAGGACTCGACCTCGCTCCTGTCCGGGTACCTGAGGGCCGGGTGCGTCGCGCGCGACGAGATCATCACCGACACGCCGGCCCGGTTGGCCCGCGACGCCACGCAGGCCGAGACCCAGAGCCTCCGCGACGGGCTCAGCGGCTCGTCGATCCAGCTCGCGGCGAGCCCGAGGTGCCCCCGGTAGCGCTCCTCGTGCAGCTCGCCGAGCTCGTCGCGCCACGAGAAGTGGAACGACTGCGTTGAGCTCAGCGCGCAGCTCACGATGTATTGAAGGAGCTGCCTCGAGATCGCGCCGAGCTCGCCGGGCTCGGTGATGGCGCCGAGGGCGCTCTCCGAGAGGCTGCTCTCCTGGAGCCTGCTCGGGGCCAGGGCGTTGGGGTTGAGGGCGTTGGGGTTGAGGGCGTTGGGGTTGAGGGCGTTGGGGTTGAGGGCGTTGTGATTCAGGAGCGCACTTGAGGTCGCCTCGACCGACCCCCACTCCGTCGGAAATCCGTCGCCGCCACCGCAGCAGGGCAATGTAACGAACAGAAACGTCCGCAGGTAACGCGCGTGGACTCGCCCCTTCATCTGTCCCCCCTATTCTGCCAGCAGATGGAATAGGCTACCGTCTAGATAACGATGGATTTACTGTACCACCAGGGGGAGCGACGTGTAGTGGCAACATGAGCGTTCCGCGCCGGGAAAAACGTCGCTCGGGCGAGGCCTTAATCGCATCGGGGGGTTTATGACGATGGATGGTTTGGCGACGCGCAATGATGAAACTCGGGCATTTTCGCTGGAGGAGAGGTCGTTCTCCAGAGGAGAGCTGCCGTGCGGCGCGCGTGCGGGCGACTACAGCGTTGTGACGCCCATCGCCCGGGGCGGATGTGGGGCAGTCTACGAGGCGAGGCAGCTCCGGACCGGCGCGCGTGTGGCGATGAAGGTGCTCCACGGGACGCTCGCCGCCTCGCCGAAGATGGTGAAGCGGTTCCTGCGCGAGATCGAGGTGGTGCGGCGGCTCAACCACCCGGGCATCGTCGAGATCTACGACGTCGGCGAGCTCGCGGACGGGAGGCCGTTCTACGTGATGGAGCACCTCGACGGGCTGACGCTCGACGTGCTGCTCCGGCAGGAGGGGAGGTTCTCGCCGGAGCAGGCGCTCGATCTGCTCGAGCCGGTCTGCTCGGCGCTCGACGCGGCGCACGCCGCGGGGATCATCCATCGCGACGTGAAGGGCAGCAACATCTTCGTCTCGCGGGGCGCGCCGCGGAAGGTGAAGCTCCTCGACTTCGGGATCGCCAAGCTGATGGAGGCCGAGGACGGCCCGACCGGCTTCACCACGGCGGGGCGGGCGCCCGGCACGCTCACGATCATGGCGCCGGAGCAGATCCTCGGCGGCCCCATCGACGCGCGCGTCGACGTCTATGCGNCCCATCGACGCGCGCGTCGACGTCTATGCGCTCGGCGTCCTGCTCCACCGGCTGCTCACGGGCAAGCTGCCGTTCTACTCGCCGGACGCGACCGAGCTGCTCCGGCAGCACCTGGAGGAGCCGGCGCCGCGCCCGAGCCGGCGGACCCCGCTGCCGGCCGCGCTCGACGCCGTGGTGCTGCGCTGCCTGGAGAAGCAGCCGGAGCACCGCTTCCCCTCGGTGAAGAGCCTCCTCTGCACGCTGCGCGAGGCGGTGGGCGAGCCGTCGTCGGGGCGGAGCAGCCTGCCCGAGCTCGCGACCGACGCGATCGCTGTCTACCTCGACCTCCGCGCGCGCACCGACGCCGACGACCTCGACGACGCGCTCGCCGACGAGCTCGGCCTCGCGCTCGACGTCGCCGAGGAGCGCCTCCGGGACGCCGGGCTCACGCTTGTGTCCATGACCGGCAGCGAGATCCTCGCCGTGCGCGTGCTCTCCTGCGACCCCGCCAAGGCGCTGCGGGAGCGGGCGGCGGTGATCGAGATCGCCGCGGCGCTCCACGACGAGATCGCGCAGCGGAGCCGCGCGGACGGGCGCGTGCACCCGAACCTGTGCTTGCACGCCGGGCAGGTGGTGGTGCGCTCGACGATCCACCCGGAGATCATCGGCGGCGATCTGGCCCGGGTCGGCGCGTGGGCGCCGGTCGAGGAGGTGCACGGCCCCTGCGCGACAGAGGAGGCGGTCCGCGGCGTCGAGGGGCTCGAGCTCTCTGCAGGGCCGCCCGGCCTCGTGCTGATCGGGGAGCGGCCGCCCTCGTGCTCCTCGCCCGCGCCGACGCTGCGCAGCGGCGCGAGCTGAGCCGGCGCGCGCCCGGCCGGCGGGGCCCCTCCGCGGCTGTCATGTCAGGTGAGCGACGGGCGCACGCCCGGCGTGTCCCCCCTGGCGGACTCGGGAGGTCCCGGAGCCGGGATGACGACGCAAAAACGGTGATCAGACGATTGCCGCTGGGTGATGGATGCCATTATAACGGTTGACCGCGGGCGCCGGACCGCGCCTGGTCGCTTCGGAAAGCTCTCATGTCCATGCGCCTCCAACACGCTATCCAGACCCTCCGCGATTCCGCCCCTCTCCTCCGCGACGCATCGATGAGCGGCAACGTCCGGGTGCTAGCGTCGCTGCTCGGGCCCGCGTTTCGCGGCTTCGTCCAGCGGCGAGGCAAGGGGGTGGGCTCGACCGATATCTCTGTTGGTTACGAGGCCAGCTTTAACTGGAGTTACGGGCGGGACGACCCCGACATGGCGAGGCTCTACCACCTCGCCAAGACGTCCCAGTGGAACGCGTCGACCGACCTCGACTGGTCCCGGGAAGTCGATTGGCTCGACCCGACAATGCAGCTCTTGCCCGACAGCTGGATGCCGCCGTCCCGGCTGCCCCTCTGGGGCCGGCTCTCGGAGCGGGAGCGGGCCACGCAGCGCCATGGCCTCCTCTCGTGGATGCTGAGCCAGTTCCTGCACGGCGAGCAGGGCGCGCTGTTCGCCGCGTCGCAGATCACCGAGTCCGTACCCTCGCTCGACGCCAAGCTGTACGGCAGCACGCAGGTGGCCGACGAGGGGCGCCACGTCGAGGTGTTCCACGCCTACCTCACGCAGAAGCTGGAGAAGCTCTACGAGATCAACGACAACCTGTATGTCGTCATCGACGCCATCATGAGCGACAGCCGGTGGGACATGAAGTTCCTCGGTATGCAGATCATGATCGAGGGCCTGGCGCTCGGCGCGTTCGGCTCGATTCGGCAGATGACGAGCGAGCCGCTCCTCAAGGACGTCCTGCGATCGGTCATCACCGATGAGGCGCGCCACGTGCACTATGGAGTCCTCGCGCTGAGCAGGTTCTACCGCGAGGGCATCGACGAGCGGGCGCGGAGGGAGCGGGAGGACTGGGCGTTCGAGCTGTCGCTCCTCCTGCGCAACCGGTTCCTGGCGCACGAGTTCTATGACGAGTTCTACGCCCACCGCATGACGCGCTGCGGGTGGGACGAGCTCATGCTGGCCAGCGATCTGATGGGGTTCTTCCGCCGGACGATGTTCAAGCGGATCGTGCCGAACCTGAAGCGGATCGGCCTGCTCTCCGGGCGGATCCGGCCGCGCTACGCCGCGCTCGGCCTGCTCGAGTACGAGCACGGGCGGTCGGCCAGCGAGCTGACGGCCACGGAGCTGCTCGACGACGCCTGAGGCGAGGGCGACCGAGGCGGCAGCGTGGGCGCGGCGAGGGCGGACGCCCGCGCCGCGCCTGGGGCGATCAGCAGGTGGCCCCGAGGCACGACGCGATCTGGACGGCGCACCGGTCCTGGACGCACTCCATGTCGCCGTCGCAGCGGGGGAGCGACGAGAGGGCGCACGTCAACACCCGCTCGCCGAAGAACTGGGCGTTGGCGCAGCCCTGCGCCATGCAGTTCGAGACGCACGCGATCCCGATGTCCGGCGGCGTCTGCTCGGGATCGACGCACGTGAACGCGCAGGTGATCACCTCCAGGCAGCTCGTGGGCCGGCACGCGCCGCAGTCCGACGGACAGGCGGCGCACGTCTCGAAGGGCTCGCAGATGCCGTTCGAGCAGACCGCGCACACGCCGCAGTCGCGCTGGCACGACGCGCACGTCTCCGTCCCCGAGCAGCGGCCGTCGCCGCACGTGGCGCAGTCGCCGCAGTCCGCCGGGCACGAGAAGCAGCCCTCGATCCCGGGGTTGCACACCCCGTCGCCGCACGAGGCGCAGCCGCCGCAGTCGGGGGCGCACGAGAAGCAGTCCTCGGGCGCGGCGCAGACGCCGTCGCCGCACGAGGCGCAGACGCCGCAGTCACGCGGGCACGTCAGGCACGTCTCGTCTCTGCCGCACGCGCCGTCGCCGCAGCTCGGGCACTGGCCGCAGTCGCCGGGGCAGCTCGCGCACGACTCGCCCGCCGGATCGCAGACGCCGTCGCCGCAGTCCGGGCAGAGGCCGCAGTCCACGGCGCAGCTCCCGCAGCTCTCGTCGTCGTCGCAGGCGCCGTCGCCGCACAGGGCGCAGGCGCCGCAGTCGCCGGGACAGCTCGCGCACGACTCGCTCGCCCGGTCGCAGGCGCCGTCGCCGCACGCCGCGCAGGCGCCGCAGTCGGCGGCGCAGCGCGCGCAGTCCTCGGCGCCGTCGCAGACGCCGTCGCCGCACGCCGCGGGCTCGACGCCGGGCGGGCCCGGGTACTCCCACGTGTCGGTGCGGCCGCAGCCCGCGCCGAGGCCGGACCCCGCGAGGGTGACGAGCGCGGACCAGGCGACCGCGCGCGGGAAGGACAGGCCAGGGCGACGCCGCCCGGACCGCAGCATGGAGCTCAGCCGGCTTGTGATACCCATTCGATCGGCTCCCGGGACGTGAGAGGTCTGGTCACGAGCAGGAGCGGGAACGGCTCGCGGGCCGCGGCTGCGCCGCGCCGAGCCGCCCGCAGCAAGGCGTGCGGACGGAACGTACACGGAAACGGTCCGCCGATGGCGTCGAAGCACGGCCGCAGCAGGACAAAATGAAAGAGGGCGACGCCTCCGGAGAGGCGCCGCCCAAAGCGCATCGCAGCGCGCGCTTCACCAGGGAAGCGGCGCGCTGCGCAGCGAACTCACTGCGCCGGAGCCGCCGCCGGGTCGGCCGGAGCCGCCGCCGGGTCG
>NZ_JEMA01000509.1 GCF_001589285.1 Sorangium cellulosum
GACCGAAGAGGGAGGCGCCCTGCGAGGATCCTCGCCCTAGCGTTGCAGGAAGACGAAAGCGCCCTTCTTGTTCGAGATGACGATGTCCGGCCGGCCGTCTCCGTTGCCGTCCGCGACCGTGAGCTGGGTGCCTACCCCCGAATCGTCATCGATGAGAACGGGCTGGAAGTCGATGCGTTCCGCCGCTCGCGCCTGCTCGAACCAGTAGAGCCGGGCCGGCGCGTCGAAGTCCGGCATGCCGGCAGGCACATGACCCCAGAAGCGCTCGCCGCTCACGAGGTCCTGGAGCCGGTCACCGTCGATGTCGGCGTGAGCGAGCGCGTGCGGCTCGTGCATGAACACGCTCGACGTGGCATCGGGGGTGGTCCCCGGAACGACGACGTGCTCCACGAACGCAGTGCCGGCCGCGTTCGGAACCTGCTCGAACCAGGAGAGCCCGTAGCCGTGAGCGGCGAGCGTGGTCGCTATGTCCGCGTCCCCGTCGCCGTCCACGTCGACCACCGGCATCTGCGCTCCCCCGGCACCGAACGGCTGCTCGATGCGCGTGAACGGTAAGCCGTCGGGCGACTCTGGGCTCCGCGTGAAGTAGCCGCTCGCCTCGACCAAGTCGCTTGCGCCGTCCCCGTTGACGTCGCCTGCGCCGAGGCCGTGCGTGAACGCGCCGTACCCCCGATTCTCGGTGAGCGCCCGGAAGACCCACGGCTCGGTCGGGTCCACGCCGGGCGACGACGTTCCGAGCACGCCCCCCGACATGTGCACGAGCTCGGGCACGCCGTCGCCGGTGATGTCGGCGAACAGCGGCGACTCGTTGTCAATCGGCCACGGCAGCGTGTCGTGACGAGCCCAGAGCGCGTCGCCGTCGCGCGGGTTCTGGTACCAAGCCGCGGGCACACCCGGAAAGCCGACGACGAGGACGTCGGTGAACCCGTCGTGGTCGAAGTCGTAGGGGAACTCGAAAAAGCAATCCGAGTAGCCGTGCGGATCGAAGGCTTGCTTCGGCCACACGGGATGGCTCGTGCCATACCCCGGCCCCTCGTACCAATCCGGGCCCGCGATGACATCCGTCACCCCGTCGTGATTGAAGTCCGCAAAGCTCGCCCCCTCGCAGTAGAACTCGCGGTGCAGCGTGATCTTCACGAAGCGTGCGTCGAGGGCGGCCTCACGCGGGAGCGGTGGGGGCGCGGTGACGGTGCCCGTGGGCGGCGCGTCGGTGCCCGCGTCGACGGGCGCGCGCGAGGATTCGGCCGCGCAGGCGATGACCAAGGCGAGCGGTGTGCAGCGCAATAACCCCATTCCCGAAGCCATCTCCGAGCGCTTAGCACGTCGTGGTAGAATCGGCGTCCATGCGCTGGCCATCGCGCACGGTCCCGCTCGTCATCGTCATCCTCGCCGGTCCGGGGGGCGATCGAGGCATGCCGCGAGGCCTGGGCGGTGCACGTGATGCTGCGGGACCTTCACCGTGGGCGACGCGACGACGCGACGGCGGAGGGCGCCCCGTTGGGCCACACCGGAGCCGCCCTCGGCGGCGAAACAGGCGGAAACTACGAAAATCGCTGCTGTTTCCGGCGACCGCTCGTCATCGACCGGTCTTTCTGGCGGGACTTTTCCGCGGGGGCGATCCGTCGCGATCCGTCGCATCCCCCGGGTTTTGGGAAGGGCGTGACGACGGATCGCACCGCCTCGGGAGGCATGGGCCCAACCCGGGCCCAAAGGGCCAAGCCCCGGGCCTGGGGAGCTCGCCGGGACCGATTCATCGCCTCGGGCCGTCGTGGTGGCGTCGCTCGCCAGCACCTTGAGCCACGCCGTCGTTCTCGGGGATGACATGGCGGCCCGGATCATTCGTACGCGTCCGGTGACCTGCATGCTGTCGTGGAGCTCCTTCGCTGCGTAGAAACCGGCGCCGGAGGTCTGGATGGACGAGAGCAAACGCGTCTGGCGCGACCGGGTGGCGCGCTGGCACAAGAGCGGGCACTCCGCCCGGGTGTTCGCCGAGCAGGAGGGGGTCAACGCCGGCACGCTGTACTCCTGGAGCCGACGACTGGGCATGAAGCGGAGCGAGTTGCGGCAGCGTTCGGAGAGGGAGCATCGCTATCGATGCCACCGGGGTGCTCGTGCAGGCCAAGGACAAGTGCCGGCGTGGACACTTCTGGGTGCTCGTGGCGGACCGGGACCACGTGCTCTTCCGCTTCACGCCACGCCACAACCAGGATGGCCCAAAGACGTTTCTCCGGGGCTACAAGGGCTACGTCCAGGCGGACGCGTCGAGCGTCTACGAGGAGCTGTTCCGGACCGAGAAGGTCA
Source organism: Sorangium cellulosum (assembly GCF_001589285.1). GTDB lineage: Bacteria > Myxococcota_A > Polyangia > Polyangiales > Polyangiaceae > Sorangium > Sorangium cellulosum_G. The sequence continues at coordinate 2,302 of NZ_JEMA01000509.1, forward strand.
CGGAGGTGGGCTGCTGGGCCCACTGCCGCCGGCGCTTCTTTGAAGCGATGTCCTCGGACAAGGAGCGCGCGATGACAGCGCTCGGCTTCATTCACCAGCTCTTTGCCATCGACAAGGCCACCAAGGAGCTGCCTCCGAGCCGTCGCGCCATTTCTCGCGGTGCGCCGCGAGCGGCCGCTCTTCTGCGCGTCAGGCTCGGCGGCAGCCGCGCTCGACCTGCCCGTGCGCCGCTTCCGCACGCTGGCGTCTCTGGCCGCGCGCTCCTCGGTCGTCGCCTCGGGGCTCCTCGGCCCGGTCTCGCTGCCGTTGCCAGCCCCCCGCCGTCGCTCTCGCATCGCACGGCAAGCCTATGTCCCCGGCCGGCTCGACGTCAGGATGGGCTCTACCGAACGCGTACGACCGTTCCCCTCGCCTTCGCAGGCGGCACCGCGCCAAGCGCGATGGTCCCCTTCGTGACCGCCGCTTCGAAGAACTGGGCCGAAGGAACTCCCGTCACCGTAACGGACGCCACGCTCCCGATGGCCCTCGAAGCCATGAGCGTGACGACGTTCGTGAGTCAGTGAAGCCTAGCCAGATCGGCCCCGTCGCTCAGGGGACCTTCATCAGGGCGTTCTGCTCTGCTTGCACGCGGCCATCGGTGCAGAACTTGCAGTTGTCGCCGTAGAAGAAGTTCCTGTTCGCTGTGTCATCCATCAGATGAACGCGGAACCAGGCCGCGGCCGACGACAGGGACACGCCATTTGCGCCCTGATAGACCCAGCTACCGTGATCCGCGTTGAGCTCGTTGAGGAAAAACGCGGGCTGATCGGTGACCGTCTTGTAGACATCGTGGACCCTGCTGCATTGCACCGTGGAGTCCTTCCCCCCGCAGAAGAACAACATGGGGGTGTGCACTCCCTCCAGGGCACTGGTGCCGCAAATCGTGCCGAGGGCCGAGAAGCGGGGATCGGAGGCCGTCTTGCAAGTCGACATGCCCCCATAGGAATGGCCAAGCTGGCCGATCTTCGTGGTGTCGAGGGCGTGATAGTACGGGCTGCTCGCATCCTCGGCTTGTTCCAAGATCCAATCGAGGCCCGCGGTCGTGGGAAGAGGATCGCCTTCGGCGGTCGCGGTGCTGAGAGAAGCCACCACGACGAAACCGTGGGACGCGAGATGGTTGACGATCGGTCCGTATTGTCCGCACCACTGATTGCTGCCGGCGTTGACGACGCATTTCGGCGGGTTCTGCTCCGGATTGTCCCGGTAGCCATTGGCCCAGATCAGGATCGGATGGCAGTGGCCGCTGGTTGCGATATTGCTCGGGCGGTACACGTGGAAGCGCTGTTGCTCGTCCCCATAGATCGGATCGGGAACGACGCCGGCGAGGGGGCCGACGTTCTTGTCTGCGGTGACCGAGAAGGGGCCCGTCTTGGTAGGATCGGCCGTGGGGAACGGGTCGCCGACGCAGCGACTGACCGAGCCGCCGCTACCGGTCGTGCCGCCGCTTCCGGCATTTCCTTGGCCGCCGCTGCCCGTTTGCCCGCCCGAAGCCGCGCCACCCGTGGCCCCACTCGAGCCGCCAGCCCCACCACTGGATGCGCCGCCGCTGGATGCGCCGCCGCTTTCGGCCATTCCCCCAGAGCCCGTCGCACCACCGGAGGCCGTGCCCCCGCTGCCCGTCCCACCGCTGTCCGTGCCAACCGCGCCCCCGCTCGCGGCAGCGTCCCCATTCGATCCGTTACCACACGCCGCGGTGGAAACGCACACGCCCAAAGCCAGTAGCCAACGCCTCATGGTGACTCTGTCCTCGCCCAGCCGCTCAGCGTCGTCAAGCGCTTTGGCGGATAGGACAAGCAAACGCGTTCCGCAAAGTCAAGATTCTCGGAGCCGTTCCTGGCTCGTGCAGTCCGACTGTACGAGCTTATCGACAGAACGGGCCTTATGCGATCAGACAGGCCTTCCACTCGTGAAACGCCTGCGATTACCGCGACGTCGCACCAAGCGGAAGGCATCCTACCGTATAGCTGTACACTACTGGCACCAAGCGGAAGGCATCCTACCGTATAGCTGTACACTACTGAGCTCGTCCAAACGGCCGCCGTCGCGGTTCGCGGCGCGTCGTGATGGCCGGCGCACGCACCTCAGGGCAGACCTCCCCCCGGCCACGTCGTCGAGCAGCGTCCCTCCCTTTTCAGTTTCGTCACGCGGGGTCCGCCGGGTACCGCGCGCGGCACTCCAGCGGCTCGGCGAACAGACCGGCGCGTAGGTAAAAGAAGCCGGATCGCAGCGCGAAGAAGTGTAGCGCAGCAAACCGAAAGGGTGGGACCGCGAGCGTCGTGATGGCTCGNAACCGAAAGGGTGGGACCGCGAGCG
>NZ_JEMA01000510.1 GCF_001589285.1 Sorangium cellulosum
GGCGGACGGGGCGGCGGCCGCGCGGAGGGCTGCCCAGGCGTGGGCGCCCAGGCCCCGGCCCGTGGTGATGTCGCCGTGCAGCGACACAGCGCGGCGCCCGCTCGCCGAGCGGCTCGTCGTGTGGTCGAAGCGCCTCGCGCGCGCCACGACGGCCGAGCAGCTCATCGCGCGCTACGAGGGCGCGCTGTCGACGTGCGAGCTGCCGGACTGGCGCGCGAAGGCCGCGCTCCTCTCGCTGCTCCAGGCGAAGGTGACAACCGAGGGCGGCGCCGAGGCGCTGCTCGTTCGCTTCGCCGACGAGCCCGAGGCGCAGCGGTTCATCGCGCGCGGGCTGATGCGGCGGACCGTCGATCCCGCGATCGCCGCGGCGGTGCGGCGCACGCTCTTCGGGGGCGCCGATCCGAGGGCGCGCTGGACGCTCGTCGACGAGCGCCTCGCGGCGCTGTCGACGGTGGACGAGCGGCTCGCGCTGGTGCGCCAGATGCTCACCGAGCGGCCCGACGACCCGGAGGGGGAGATCCGGCGGGTGCGCCTGCTCGCGGAGGCGGGCCGGAAGGACGAGGCGCTCGCCTACGGGCGGCGGCTCCGCGACCGCGGCATCATGAGCCCCGGGCTCGCGCTGGAGCTCGGCGACGTGCTCGCCGCGAGCGGCTTCGAGCCGGACGCGCTCCGCACGTACTCGGAGATCGTCGAGTTCGATCCGACGAGCCCCGCGTCGCGCGAGATGCTCGGCGACGTGTACCTCCGGCACGGCTGGTACGCGGCCGCGTACCGGCAGTACACGACGCTCACGGACCTCGCGCCGGCCGAGCCCCGGGGCTGGCTGCGGCTCGCCGCGGCGGCCGCGGGCAGCGGGCGCGTCGACGAGGCGCTGCGCATCCAGCGCAAGGTCGCCACGGCCGAGGGCACGCCGGGGGCGGACGATCCGCGCGCGTGGGCGCGCCTGCTGTCGGCGGCGCGCATCGGCCGGCTGCTCGCCGAGGGCGGCGCGCCGGCCGACGCCGAGAGCCTCGCCCGCAAGCTGAAGGAGCTCCAGCTCTTCAGCGGCCCCGGGGCGCTCCGCGTCGTGCTCTGGGAGGACCACGCCGCGGAGCTCGCCCTGGCGGCGCGGGACGGCGAGGTGGACGCGGCGCTCGGCGACGGCGTGTTCGCGCCGGCGGTCGGGCTCGCGGCGGTGCAGCTCCCCGCGCCCGAGCTCGCGCGCCTCGAGTGGCGCGTGCGGTTCCGCAGCGATCCGCCGCGGCGGGACGTGCGCTTCGTGGTGACGACGATCGTGTGGGACGGGGCGTCGTTCCGCGTGACGAGCGCGCCGGGGGTGGTCCGCGCGGGGGAACAGGGCGCCGCGCTGGCGAGCGTCGCGGCGCCATGAGCGGCGCCCCGGCGTCGCGCGATCGCCGGTGAAAGGACGGCGGGAGACCGCTGCGACGATGGAATCGAAGCGTGGGAGGGTGCCTGAACGTAATGGACATCTTGACGCGCGGCGGGGCCGGCAGCCTCCCCGGTTGCCGTGCCATCGGCTAGACTTGGATCGTGGTTCAGGCCCTCCCTGCCGGTTACCGCTTCGATCCCGCGGATCCGCGCGCTCCGACGAGCGATCAGTGGGCGCGGATGACCCCGGCCGAGCGCGCGCGGGTCGTGGACATGCTGCCCGCCGAGGTCCCGCTGGAGCTCATGCCGCCCGAGGGGGACGCGCACCGCAAGGCCAAGCGCGACGCGCTCGACGCCCTCGACGGCTTCTTCCGCCGCGTCGGCCGCAAGATCTACCTCTCGTCCGAGCTCGCCGTCTTCTATCCCGGCGAGCCGCGGTTCGCGCCCGACCTGCTCGCCGTCGTCGACGTCGAGCCTCACGAGCGCATGCGGTGGGTGGTCGACAACGAGGGCAAGGGGCTCGACCTCGTGATCGAGGTCCACGTGGCCGGCAGCCGCGCCAAGGATCACCAGGTCAACGTCGAGCGGTATGCCCGGCTCGGCGTCCGCGAGTACTTCCTGTTCGACCGCTCCCGCCTGCACCTGCACGCGTACAGGCTGCCCGCGGCCCCGGAGGGTGACGCCTCCCCGCCGCGCGCATACCAGCGGATCGTGCCTCAGGCTGGGCGGTTTGCCTCCGAGGTGCTCGGCCTCGATCTCCTGCTCGACGGCCCCCGCCTCCGCTTCTTCGCGGGCAACGCGCCCCTCGAGGACGCCGACGAGATGATCACCCGCCTCGGCGGCATGCTCGATCAGGTCATCGCGCATCAGGAGGAAGCGCAGCGCATCGCCGAGGAGCTCGCCGCCGAGCTCGACAGAGAACGGCGCCTGCGCGAGGAAGAGCAGCGCCTGCGCGAGGAAGAGCAGCGCCTGCGCGAGGAGACCGAGCGGCAGCTCGCGCAGGCCCGCGCGGAGCTCGAGCGGCTCAAGGCCCGCTGAGCGCGCCCCGGCGGGCCCCCGCCTCGGCGGTCACTGCTCCTTCAGCTTCGCGGCCAGGAACCGCCGCACCTTCTCCCAGGCGTCCGCCGCGGCCTTCGTGTCGTACCGCTCCCCCGACGGGTTCGCGAAGGCGTGATCGGCGTCGTACCGGAGCACTTCGTGCTCCACGCCCGCCTCGTGCAGCGCCTTGTCGAACTCGTTGACGACCTGGGGCGGGATGCCCTCGTCCCGGTTGCCGAAGACGCCGAGCACCGGCGCCTTGATCGCCTTGAGCTTCTCCGCGTCGGTGACGAGCCGGCCGTAGTAGAGGACCGCAGCGTCGAGCTCGGGCTCGTTCATGGCGAGCTTGAGCGACCAGGCGCCGCCGAAGCACCACCCGATCGAGCCGGTCCGCTGGGCCGAGACGCGCGCGTCGGTCGTGAGGAAGCGGTGCGCGGCGCGCACCGTCTCGATCCCCTTCGCCTCGTCGACCGCCTTCATGGCCGTCATCGCGTCGTCCGGCGTGGTCGCGACCTTGCCGCCGTACAGGTCCACGGCGATCGCGGCGTAGCCGTCCTCGGCGAGGCGGTCGGTCCAGTGCTTGATGTGCTCGTTCAGGCCCCACCACTCGTGGATGACAACGACGCCGGGGATGGGCGGCTTCGCGTCCCGCGGCAGGCTCAGGTACGCCTTCGTCCCCGCCACCTCGATCGACTGCCCGCGCGCGGGCGGCGCCTTGTCCGCCCGGAGCTGGTGGAGCGCCTTGAAGTCCTCCTCCGAGAGCAGGCCGGTCGGGCCGTCCGCGGCGCCGGACGGCGCGGGCGCCGGGGCGGCGGCGCCGGAGGGCGGCTCGGCGCGGGGAGCCGGAGACGAGCCAGAGCAGGCGGCGGTCGCCACGGCAAGCGCGAGCGGCGCTGCCAGGCGGAGGCGGCGAGGGCAGAGCTTCATGGCCGCGCACCCTACCAGCACGGGGCGGCGCGCCGGAAGCCTCCCCGCGGCGGCGCGCCGCCCGCCTAGGTCGCCACGCGCAGGCCGAGCTGGCTCGACGAGACGCTCCGACGGACGGCGGAGGCCAGCGTGTCCGCCGAGAACGGCTTCGCGACGAACGCGTGCGCGCCGAGCCGGAACGCGCGCTCGCGCTCGCGCGCCGAGGACATCGTCGAGACGACGATGAGCGCGACGTCGCGGTGGTGCCGGCTCTGACGGATGAAGCGGATGAGCTCCAGCCCGTCGATGTCCGGCAGGTTGATGTCGATGATCACGGCGCCGTACGCGCCCCTGTGCATCAGCCGGAGCGCAGCGAACCCGCTCGCCGTCTCGGCGATCTCCACCGCCGGCCCGAGCTCCTTCGACCCCTCGAGCGCCGCCCGCATGTGCGTTCGCATCGCGGCGGAGTCATCGATGAGGAGGATGCGGGTCATGCGGGGTCCTGTCGGAGAGTTTGGGAGCGACTCCTACAACAGAAACCACAGAACTTGAAGTGGATACCAATTTTCCGACGTGTCCACAAATATACGTCCACATAAAATAAATACGCCCGCGCAGTAACATGGGGCGGCGCTGCCGGAGGGTGAACGCCTCCCCGGCTGTTCCCGGCGCGACCCTCCGGGCCCCGTTCCCGCCCCTCCCCCGACCTCGCGCCGGCGCGGTCGATGTGCCGGACGCCCACGCGTACCCGCTTTCCCCGGCCCGCGAGCCCTGGTCTGGCTCGCCCGCGCTCCCCGCGGCAGCCCCCGAGGCTCGACCTGCCCCGTTCCCCGCCGCTCGCGCAGCCGCGATCTGCGCCGCCGGGCGCCCCCCGCGTCCGGGAAAGCGACCTCTTCGGCCCCTTTTCGAGCTCCTGGCGTGATCAAATCGCCTCCGTCCGGGAATTCGTCTGGGCTGGGCCACACGGGAGACGATTGTGCGCGCAGGCGTATTGCAATTTTTCGTCACGACTGTCGGACCGGTCCTCGCGAGCGGCAGCGGCGGCGTCTCCCGTGAGGACGATGAGCGGCAGGGCGGCGGCGGACCCGGCCCCGCGAGCGGGTCCAGGAGCCACGGCAGCGCCGCGGTCGCCGGGGAAGGTCTTCGAGCACCTCGACCCCAGGGCCCACCTCGGCCGGGTCACCGACGACAACAGCCATGGAGTGACGACCCGCCGCGAGAGGGACGAGATCCTCGCCTTCGCGGAGAGGTCCCTGCTCGTCAAGGAGGGTTCGGCGGACAGCTCGACGAGAGCTCCACCCGCCGGCCATCTCCTGACCTTCCCCGCGGAGGGCCATAGACGAGATACGCGCTGCTCCCTCCCACTGACCAGCATCGTTCCGCGCTCGATCGGGCGAAGTGAAATCCTTACTGGACACTCGATCCCTCTCGCCCCCTCGACGCTGAGCCGACTTGCTCTCAGCATCACACAATTCAACTTCTTCGGTCGACCCAAGATCCAAAACTCTGTTTGACAATAAAACCGTGCGACGGTATCCCCATTGACGGCCCCAACGCACAGCGACTGCGTCCGGTAGTACGTCACGCGAGTCTTTCTTAGGGATGGCAGTCCCTCATGTCCCTGGAGCACCGTCGTTCCTTGAACAGCGGGAGCGTCGGTCCGTTGCCAGGCAGCTCCGGCGGCCCGTGCCCTCGCCGTATCCCCGGCCCCCGCGCGTTCATCGCTCCTCGTGACGGCGTGCGATGCGGAGATCGTGGATCCCTCCGATGGAGCCAGCGAGACGGCGCCGCCGGGCGGCGTGGGCATCCCGGCCGATGGGCTCGAGCTCATTCGTCGGTGGAACTTGGATGGGGCGCCGATCCCCGCCCAGCCTGATCAGAGCAATTCACGGTCGTGGCATGACTTATCCAAGGAGATCTTTGTATGGCTGAGAAGAAGGGACCCCTGGCTCGTGATCTGCTCGGCTGGGTCCTCGACCGGCGGCAGATCCTCATCAAGCTCGGGGCGTTCGCCATCACCGCGCCCGCGCTCACGTCCTGCGGAGAGGACGACGGGACCGACGACCCGGGCTCCAGCAGCGCCGGAGGTACCGGAGGCGGCGGAGGAGGCCTGGGCACGACGACCAGCAGCAGCTCAGGCACCACCAGCACGAGCAGCACCAGCTCGGGTATCGGCGGCGCCGGTGTGGGCGGCGCGGAGGGCGACGACTCGCTGGACCTGGATCCCTCGATCTTCGAGGACGCCGTCAGGTGCGCCTTGACCACCACGGACATCGAGGGGCCTTTCTTCATCGACGACAGCGAGATCCCGAACGACATCAGCCTGTTCCGCAGCGATCTCCGGGACGGTCATCCCGGCTGCGAGTTCCAGTTCTATTTCCGCCTGCTGGACGCCCAGAACAACTGCGAGCCCATCCCGGACGCCGAGATCTACATCTGGCACTGCGATGCGGATGGCTATTACAGCGGCTTCGACGGCCAGGACCCCTCCACGCCGTACAGCGGCCCGGGCGAGCGCACGGTCGAGAACGACGAGCGGTTCTGCCGCGGCGTCCAGCTCACCGACCGCAACGGGGTCGCCGGCTTCAGGACGATCTGGCCGGGGTGGTACGCGGGGCGCCCCGTCCACGTTCACCTGGTCGCGCGCATCAACGGGGCCACGACCCGGCTGATCACCACGCAGTTCTACTTCGAGGCCGACTTCAGCCGGCAGATCTACGAGAACGAGCCGGCGTACACGGCGCGCTCGACGAACATCCCGGCGTCGAGCCTCAACCCCCCGGGGTTCGGCGACCCTGCGATGCCCACCATGTCGTACACCCCCGGGCTCGTCATCGGTAAGCTCAACGTCGTCGTCAACGGCAACGGCTGAGCGCACCGGCGCGAGACATCCTGGAAATACGGGTCGCGCCCCTGCTCGCGACAGCGCCGGCGCGGGGCGCCGCGATGGAGAGCAGGGGCGGACAACCTCCCGGCCGGGCGCCAGACTGCTGTAGGGAGGTCCCATGAGCGACGCGGATCGGCTGGATCCCGGGAGCATGGCGCGCGCGTTCCGCGAGGCGCGGCGCCGCGGGATGGATGTGGAGCCTGCGGTCCTGTTCCACGACCTCGGGCGCATGCGGGCGCGCATCGGGCGGCTCGGCGCGGCGTTCCCGCCGGGCGCCCTCCACGCGGTGGCGATCAAGGCGAACCCGCTCGTGGAGGTCCTCCGCGCGGCGGTCGACTGCGGCGCGGGGCTCGAGGCGGCCTCGATCGAGGAGGTGAAGCTCGCGGCGGCCGCCGGGTGCCCCCCCGGCCGCATCGTCTACGACTCCCCCGCGAAGACGCGCGACGACATCGCGGAGGCCCTCCGCCTGGGCGTGCGGATCAACGCCGACAACCTCGATGAGCTCGAGCGCATCGACGCGCTCGTCGGGCACGACGGGGCGGGCGACCGCATCGGGCTGCGGATCAACCCGCAGGTCGGGGCGTCCAGCATCGCCCTCACCAGCGTCGCGGATCGGCGCTCCAGGTTCGGGGTCCCGCTCGAGCAGGCCGACGCCGTGCGCGCCGCCTTCGCGCGGTACCGGTGGCTCACCGGCCTGCACGTGCACGTCGGCTCGCAGGGGTGCGCGCTCTCGCAGCTCGTCGACGGGATCCGCCGCGTCGAGGCGCTGCGCCAGGAGATCCGCCGCGCGCTCGGGCCGGGCGCCGCCCGCACCATGGATATCGGCGGCGGGCTGCCGGTCGCCTACCGGAGCACCGACCGGCCGCCGCTGCTCGAGGACTACGCGGCCGCGCTGCGCCTGGAGGCGCCGACGCTCTTCGAGGAGGGGACCACGCTGACCACCGAGCTCGGGCGCTGGGTCCAGGCGGGCTGCGGCTTCGCCGTCTCGCGCGTGGAGTACGTGAAGGAGGACTCGGCCGGGCGCACGGCGATCCTGCACCTCGGGGCCGACTTCCTGCTGCGCCGCGCCTATCACCCGGCCGACTGGCACCACGATTTCGTGGCGCTCGACGCGGATGCCGCGCCCAAGGAGGGGCCGCTCTCGCCGTGCACCCTCGGCGGCCCGCTGTGCTTCGGCGGCGACGTGCTGGCCCGCGACCTGCCGTTCCCGGCGCTGTCGCCCGGGGATCTCGTGCTCGTCCGCGACACGGGGGCTTACACGCTGAGCATGTGGTCCCGCCACTGCAGCCGCGGCATCCCCGCGGTGCTCGGCGTCGACGGCGGCGAGCTCCGCGTCCTGCGCGAGCGCGAGCGGCCGGAGGACGTTGTGGCGTTCTGGAGCCGCGGCCGCGGCCAGCCATGAGGCCGCCGCGGGGCGTTCACGTGGCTGTTTCCCACGAACGCCAGCCTGTGAGAGCGTGGATCGGCGAGCGCTTCGACGTGGAGGAGCAGGGATGAGGTGGACTGGAGCTTCCGGGGTCGTGGGGCGGTGCGCACGGGCGTGGCGGGTGACGCTTGTCGGCGCCGCGCTGATCGTGCCGCCGATCGCCGGCGCGGGCTGCGGCGACGACGCAACGAGCCCCGTCGGGGGGACCGGCGGCGCCGCCGGCACCGCCTCGGGTGTCGGCACCGGCGGCGCCACAGGCACGGGCGGCCAGGGCGGCGACGGCGGCTCGGGCGGCAGCGACACAGTGAGCGTGCAGATCCTCGCCTTCAACGACTTCCACGGCAACCTGGAGCCCCCGGCGGGCAGCAGCGGCAGGATCACGCTGCCCGACACGACGCAGGTGGACGCGGGCGGCGTCGCCTACTTCGCGTCGCGCGTCGCCGCGCTCCGCGCCACGAACCCGAACACCGTGGTGGTGTCGGCCGGAGACCTCATCGGCGCGAGCCCGCTCGTGTCGGCGCTCTTCCACGACGAGCCGACGATCGAGGCCATGAACCTCCTCGGCCTCGACATCAACGGCGTCGGCAACCACGAGTTCGACAAGGGCACCGCGGAGCTCCTCCGCATGCAGCACGGCGGGTGCAGCCCGGTCGACGGCTGCGCGGACGGCACCTTCTTCGCGGGCGCGAGCTTCCAGTTCCTCGCCGCCAACGTCGTCGTGGACACGACGACCGGCAGGACGCTCTTCCCGCGCTACGGCGTCCGCGAGTTCGACGGCGTGAAGATCGCCTTCATCGGCATGACGCTCGAGGGCACGCCTTCGATCGTGACGCCCATCGGCGTCGCGGGGCTCTCGTTCATGGACGAGGTCGACACGGTGAACGCCATCGTCCCGGAGCTCCAGGCGCAGGGAATCGAGGCCATCGTGGTGGTGCTCCACGAGGGAGGGCTCCCCAGCGGCCATTTCAACGAGTGCCCGGGCCTCTCTGGCCCCCTCGTCGAGATCGCCACGAACATGGACCCCGCCGTGGACGTCATCGTCAGCGGGCACACGCACCAGGCGTACAACTGCATCCTCGACGACAAGGTCGTGACGAGCGCGGCGTCGTTCGGCCGGCTGGTCACCGACATCGATCTGGAGATCAGCCGGACCACGGGCGAGGTGACGGCGAAGACGGCGAACAACGTCGTCGTGGCGCGCGAGGACGCCGACGCGGGGGTGGACGCCCTGGTGACGCGCTACAGGGACCTCGCGGCGCCGCTGGCCAACGTGCAGATCGGCACGATCACAGCGACGCTCGATCGCGCTGTACCGCCCATGAGCTCGGGGCTGTTCGCGCTGGGCGCCGTCATCGCCGACGCCCAGCTCGCCGCCACGCGCGACGCGCGCATCGGCGGGGCCGAGATCGCCTTCATGAACCCGGGCGGCGTCCGCGCAGACCTCGGCTACGCGGCGTCGCCGGCCGAGCCCATGGACGGGGTGGTGACGTTCGGCGAGGCGTTCACGGTGCAGCCGTTCGGCAACAGCCTTGTCGTGATGACCCTGACGGGCGCGCAGATCCATACGCTGCTGGAGCAGCAGTTCCGGGTCGGCGCGATGGGAACGCCGCAGAGCGTGATCCTGCAGGTCTCGGACGGCTTCACCTACACCTACAGCCAGAGCGCGCCTGTCGACTCGAAGGTCGACATCACCTCGATCCGGATCAACGGCGCCCCGCTCGAGCCGGCGCGGACGTACAGGGTGGCGGTGAACAGCTTCCTGGCGTCGGGCGGCGACGGCTTCACCGTGCTCAACGAGGGGACCGACCGCCTCGGCGGCGCCCTGGATCTCGACGCCCTGCGGGACTACTTCGCGGCGAACTCGCCCGTCTCGCCGCCCCCGCTCGACCGGATCACGATCGTGCCCTGAGCGGGAGGCTCGCCTCCGGCGCCCCCGGAGCGGTGCTCGGTTGCTTCGGGGAAGAAGAGAGATTTGAACCACAGAGGCACAGAGGGCACAGAGGGAGAGAAAGAGAGAGGGAGAGAGGGAGAGAGGGAGAACAGCTCGTCCTCATCTCTCTTCTCTTTCTCTCTCTTCCTCTGTGCCCTCTGTGCCTCTGTGGTTAATTTCTTCTCTTCCTAATCGCTCACGGTGTCACCGCGCTACGGCCGCGGAGGCCATACCATCCGCTGTGCCGCGACCGCGGGCGAGCGGTGGATGACAGGGGACGACGCGAAGGACGCGGCCGCCGGGCCGCCGCCGGCCGCGGCGCGCTTCGGCCACCAGTCCATGCTGAGGTGGATGTGGTGATGGTGATACGGCCACCCGGAGCCGTAGGCCATCCGGTCCGAGAAGCTCGCGAGCTCGGCGTCGGTGATCCTCCGCGGATCGCGCGCTGGAAGGGCGTTCAGCCGGGCCGCCGTCTTCGAGAGGAACGGCGCGAGGATCTTGTCCACGCCGATGACGCGCGTGCGGGGCGAGCGGAACAGCCTGGCCATGAAGAACGCCTGGCGCTCGAGATCGACGATGTGATTCCGCTTCGCCGCCGAGGAGCAGTACCCGTCCTCGTGCTTCGACCCGTCTCCGCAGATGATCTCTCCGTCGTTCGAGCCGTCCGTCTGGAAATACGCGATGTCGATGTTGCCGCCCTGATCGTGCGTCGACTCGGGGTGGCGCGGATCGCCGATGTCGTACCCGGGCGTGACGCCGTCGATCTGGCAGACGTCGATCAGCGAGAGCGGCGTCGTGCCGGGGAACGCGCCCAGCGTCTCCGACAGCGCGTCGCGGACGAGCATGATGAGCTCGCGCCGAGCAAAACGGTAGTTGCTGAAGGTCTCCCAGACATACCCGCCGCCGACGACCGAGTCGTCAGGGTCGGGGAACGGGAACGGCAAGAGCCCGCTGCCGCCGTCGCCGAAGCCGGCGCAGTCGTCGAACGAGAAGCCGGCGCTCACGCAGCTCGGGCCGTCGACGTAAGGATACGAGGTCACGTCCAGCCGGTAGGTGTTCTGCGCGCCCTCGTGGCCGACGACCCGGACGAGGTACTCGGCGCCGCCTCGCTCGGAGTAGAACCCGTACGCCTCGATGTCCGTCTCCTGATCACGGTACGAGTACGGGTACTGCTCGCCGTAACGCGACCCGAGCAGGCGGCCCTCGCCGTCATAGGCCACCAGATCGAGGTCCCCGGCGGGGTCGCTGAGCTGGATGCCCACGCGGACGATCGTCCCCTCCGGCACCACGATCCTGAACCAGTCCTCGTCCCCCTCGCACACGGTGAGCCCCTCCGTGACGCCCGCGGGCGCGCTCACCGCGGCTCCCGGAGCATCGTTGGGCTCGAGCACGTCACCCCCGGATTCGCAGGCGGACACGTCCTTGCGGCACACGCCGTCGTCGCACCGCTCGCCCTCCGGACACCACCCGGAGGGGACGTCCGGTGAGCACGCGACGTCGTCGGACACGCACAGCTCCCCGAGGCAGGTCGTGCCCGCCGGGCAGGTCGCGGCGGCGTCGCAGCCCGCGAAGCAGGCAGGGCTGCTCGCGCCGTCGACGACGTGACAGACGTAGCCAGGCCGGCAGTCGAGATCGCTGCCGCAGGTGTTCATGCACACGGGCGCGCCGCCCGCCGCCGCCGGGAAGCAGCCCGCCTCCGGGCCGCACTCGTCGTCGCTCGCGCAGTCGAACGCGAGGCAATAGCCCTCGACCCAGCCGTTCGGCTCCGCCGTGCTCGCGTCGCTGTAGCAGGTCGCGCCGCGCAGCGAGCACGCCTCCGCCGTCTCGCAGGCCGCGCCCACGTCCCCGGCGCCCACCGAGTCCTCCGCGCACGCCACGCCGCAGGCCGGGTTGCACCCCTCCCCGCGCCGCGGGGAGCAAAGGCCATGACGGCTCTCCACGCCCTCGCAGGTCGCGGGATCGTAGACGGGATAACACACCCCCGTGTCCGTCAGGATATCCGTGTTGAAGCAGCGGGATCCGGGCGCGCACCCCTCTTCGCTGTTCGGCGCCGCACACAGCCCCTCCGCGCGCTGCATGCAGATGCCGAGCACGCAGAGGGCCCCCGCGCCGTCGCAGTCCGCGTCACAGCCGCAGCTCGCCCCGATCGGCTTGACCTTCGGGCCCGCCGCGTCGCCGCGCAGGACGCTGTCGACCGGTAACGCCGCCAGCCAGGGGCCGTGATCACACCCTTCCAGAGAGCCCATGAGCGCCGGCACAACCACGAAGAGCCATCGCCATCGTCGTTCCATGTCACCTTGCCTGTCGAGGGGTGCGAGACCGCACGCGGCGAGCGTTCTAGTCCCAGGCGAGGACCGGTTGGCGATCGAAAGGAGCAGAGGGTCACGCAGGATACCCCGCGCGATCATATTTCCACCTTCTCAGCGGCGTTGTTCGACGCGCACGGTGGGGGTGCCTACTCGACGAGAGGCCGGCTCACGTCCACCGCGACGCGCTCGTTGCGATCACCATCGCGCAGCCTCGTCACGAGGTGACGCCCCTGGCCGAGCGGGGCGCCTACTCGTACTTCTGGCTGACGCGGAACGAGCCGAGCGAGCGCACGCCTGTCGCGTGCTGCTGGAGGAGCGCGAGCGCTTCCTGGAAGGCAGGCTCGCTGGTGCTGCCCTCGCACTCGACGAGGAAGAGGTACTCCTCCGGGCTGTCCGGCAGCGCGCGCGAGACGATGCGCGTGAGGTTGATATGGTGTCTGCCGAGCGCGGACAGCGCCGAGACAAGGGCCCCGGGGCGGTGGTCCAGCCCGAACAGGAGCAGCGTCCGCCCGCCCGAGGTCGGCGGCTCCTCGGCCCTGCCGACGATGAAGAAGCGCGTGATGTTCTCGCCCTTCACCCCGAGCTTCGGCACGAGGACCTCGAGCTTGTAGATCGCCGCCGCGCCCTTGTTGCCGATCGCCCAGGCCTCGCCGTCCTGCGCCGCGCGCTCGACGGCCTCGGCGGTGCTCTCCGCCTCGAGGATCTGCGCGTCAGGGTAGCTCTGGCGCAGCCAGTCGCCGCAGTGCTTGAGCGGGACGAAGTGAGAATAGATGCGCTTCGGCGTCACGCCCCTCCTGCCGAGGAGCGACAGCGTGACGTGCAGCGAGAGCTCCTCGCACACGACCAGCGCCGCGCCGGTGCCCTCGCGGCGGATGAGCTGATCGACTGTGTCGTAGATCGGGCCGCCCACCGCGTTCTCGATCGGCACGACGCCGTAGGTCGCCGCGCCGGCGGCCACGGCGTCGAACACCTCCGAGATGGTGCGCCGGGGCGCGAGGTCCGCGCTCTGCCCGAACCGCCGGGAAGCGACCTCGTGGCTGAACGTCCCGGGCCGCCCGAAGTAGGCGACCAGCGGACGCGGGGCCGCGGCCTCCCCCGCGCCGCCCGCCGCCGCGGCCGCCGCCTCGTCGCGGCGCGCCGCCCCCGGATCCCCCGCGTCAGTCGACATGGGCGGTGACCGCCTCGCCAGGGCCCCTGCGGACCAGCGGGGCGCCGATCCGCCGGGAGGCCGGCGTCCTTCGAAGGAGCGTGTGCATCGAGCGCGGCCTGTCTACCGGCGCGATGCGGTGGCGTCCAGCGGGGAAAGCGGCCGCGTCCGCGCGGGCGAGCCCCTCCCCGGCGCGCCGCGAACGGCAGCGCCCGAGGCGCCCGCGGCCAGCACCGGGAGAGGAACGATCGTTACATCGCCAGCACGATCGTCGAACGGCGCATTCTCCCACGATTTAGCCTTCATGCGCGCAACACGCGCTGTCGAGGACACCGCCGACACCAACCACCATTACCTACATTGTCTCACTCGCAAGGCTGAATTCCGCCTGGGATCGCTTCGGCCACGTTTTGCAAGTTTCGTTTCTTGTGATAACGATCGTTACGCGATGCCGGGCACGGGGCATGGAAGCGACGGTGCACAGCCGCCGAACAACAGGGAAAAGGCTTTTTGGCGGATCTTCAACAAGAAAACGATCGTGCTCGTGCGGCGCTGGCTGCGCCTGCTGGGGGTGCCGCGCCGGGATCGCCGGGACGTCGCCCAGAACGTGATGCTCGCGGCGCACGAGAGCTTCGGGAACTACGATCCGGCGCGCGGGCCGCCTGACCGCTGGCTGAACAGGATCGCTGTCCACACCGCGTCCCACTACGCCGAGCGCGCGCGGCGCCGGGTGGAGGAGCCGCTGCCGGACGACTTCGACGCGGAGCTCGAGGAGCCATCGGCAGAGGAGCAGATCATCTCGGAGTGCGATCGCCTGTTTGCGCTCTCGGTGCTCCGGGAGATCGATGGAGAGCTCGGCGCGGTCCTCATGGCGCACGACATCGAGGGCGTCCCGATGGCGGACTTCGCGAGCCAGTCGGGAATCCCGCTCTCGACGGCCTACAAGCGGCGGACGCGGGCGCTCAGCGCCTTTCAGCTCCTCGCCGCGCAGCGGCTCGCGTCGATGGACGGGACCGAGGTCCGGAACGGCGCCCGCCCGGCGGCGGTATCCAGTGGCCCGCCGGCGCTCGTCTTGCTGTCCTCGCTGTCCGCGCGCCCGTGAGCGCCCAGCGGATCATCGCACGGGGCGCCGGCTCGACGACGAGGGCGCCCCGCTCCGCGGCCCGCGCTCGTCCGGCCGCGGCCGGGAGCGCGGCCGCGCGCGATCCGGATCATCGTTGATGAGCGCGAGGATGGCCTGCTTCTTCGGCGAGTCTTCCGGCTCGATCAGGAGGAAGAGGAGCGCCTCCTGGAGCGCCTCGGGCGCGCGGTCGAAGCGATCGGCGACGACCGCGGAGACCGGGCTCCGCCCGTCGCCGGGAAGGAGGAGTCGAGCATCGCAGTTGAGCCCCTGTGCGATGAGCGCCAGCGCCCCGAGCCCGAGGTCGCGCTCGCCGCGCTCGACCTGCCGCAGGTAGGTCGCAGAGAGGCGCGCCTTCTCGGCGAATTCGGCGTAGCTGAGCCCGTGCAGCAGCCGGAGCACGCGAATGGCCCGGCCGACCTCCCTGGGAAGCGTATCGCCCATGACCGGCGCAGCCTATCAACTCCCGCCGCGGCCAGAAAAGGACGATCGCACCTTTCTCTCGGCGTCGCGCGGCGCCGCGCGGGCGCGCGCTCACGCCGGTGCGCGTTACTTACTATAACTGATTCAGCTCCTCCACGAGCGCCCGGGAGTGCGAGTTCTCGCGCTTTCTGGAACGCCATGTTGGTACGGAAGGACGCGCGGGGCGCGCCGGGCCGCGTGTGGCGCGGCGTCGGCTCGCGTCTGACCCGCGCTCGGTCTGGGCCCTTGCAACCGCGCAACGCTTTTGCCATTGCTGGCGAGCCATGTACCTCGACGTGCGCTGTCTCGATGGCGTGTCTCGGCCCCTGGAGCCACGGCGGGGGCGTCGATGATCCGTCTGGAGCTCTCAGGAGAGCACACCCGGCTGCACTCGTCCCTGTGCAGCCAGTGCCCGCAAGGCCCCGCGGGCTGCTGCGTCAGCCCGCCAGAGCTCGACTGGACCGACATCGGCCGCATCGTCTCCCTGGGCGGTCGCGGCTGGCTGCTCGAGCAGATCGCCGCCGGCAACCTGCTCCCCGTGAGCCGCGGGCTCGAGCTCCGGCGCGTGCGGAGACGAGAGGATCGCGCGGCCCCGCGGCGCTCGAAGTGCGTCTATCACGGCCCGCGCGGCTGCACCGTCCCCGCCGAGCGGCGGGCCGCGACATGCAACTACTTCCTCTGCGAGGACGCCTTCGCCGAGCGCGCGGACGGCCAGGCAGATCCGGCCTCCGGCGCGGGTCGCCGGGCGCACGCCCTGCTCCGGGAGGTCTACGGCCGCTGGGACCGCGAGCTCACCGGGGCGGTCGCCGGCCGACCGGAAGGGCCGTCGTGGGACGCGGCGTTCCTCGACTGGCTGGGCGCGGAGTTCGAGCGGCTCTCGAGCGCGGGCGAGCTCGCGGCGCTCGCCGCGCCCGGCTAGCGCGCCCCGCGACGCCGGTCACAGCATCGCGACAGGATCCACGTCGATGATCACCCGCGCGTTCCGGTCGAGGCCGTCCCGCAGGAGCCCGGCCAGCGCCGCGAGCGTCCCCCGGAGCGGGCCGCGCTCGCGGGCGCGGAGGAGCACCCGGAACCGGTACCTCCCCCGCAGGCGCGCGATCGGCGCCGCCGACGGCCCGAGCACCTCGACGCGCCGCGCGAGCCCCTCCGGGCAGGTGCGGGCGTGGGCCGCCAGCTTCGCCGCGGCGCCGCGGCCCACGTCCTCGTCGACGGCGTCGACCCGGAGCAGCGCGAGGCGCGTGGCCGGCGGATAGCCCACCTCCTCGCGATCGCGGATCTCCCGCTCGAGGAAGCCGGGCACGTCGTGCGCCGCGGCGAACGCGATCGCCGGGTGCTCGGGGTTGCGCGTCTGGATGAGCACCCGGCCCGGGCGATCGCGCCGGCCCGCGCGCCCCGCCACCTGCACGAGGAGCTGGAAGCCGCGCTCCGCCGCGCGGAAATCGGGCAGCCCCAGCGCGGCGTCGGCGTTCACCACGCCGACCAGGGTCACGTTGGGCAGGTCGTGCCCCTTGGTGACCATCTGCGTGCCGACCAGGATGTCGATCTTGCCCTCGCGCATGCGCGCGAGGATCGCCTGCGACCTGTCCTTGCCCGCGACGTCGCGGTCGAGGCGCGCCACGCGCGCCTCCGGGAACGACGCGGCGATCGTCGCCTCGAGCCGCTCGGTGCCGAGGCCCTCCAGCAGCAGCGACCGCGAGCCGCACGCCGCGCAGCGATCCGGCAGCGGCCCCGCGTAGTCGCAGTAATGGCAGCGCAGCCGCCCCCCCTGCGGCCGCTCGTCGAGCG
>NZ_JEMA01000511.1 GCF_001589285.1 Sorangium cellulosum
GGCCGCGCCGGCGCAGCGGGCGCCGGTTGGGCCGCGGCGATGCCCGTCGCGAGCCCCACGCTGAGCGCGGCCGCGACGGCGCGCCACCCCTGGCCCAGGTGCTTCCCTCGCATCGAACCTCCTTGCTCTCGCGGAGACTCGCCTCGCAGGCCGAGCTCCGGTCACCGCGATGCTACCCGATGCGCGCCCCGCGCGAGCAACAACAGGAACGTCGTGGGCGAATCGTCTTTGCTCCGCCTGCGCTGACGAGGATACCATCCGGCGCCCATGAGAGGCCTCATCACGGTGGGCGCGGCGCTCGCGGGCGCGCTCCTCGGCATCGCCCTGGGCTCGTCGCCCGCGCGCGCAGAGGGGCCTGGCGCCGTCGCGCTGAGCCGGTTCGATCCGACCCCCGCGGGCGACCCGCTGTTCGCCGTGCCGTCGCCGTTCATCGGCGGGCACCTGGTCCCCCGCGGGCTCGTCATGCTCGATCACGCGGAGGACCCGCTCACGCTCTCCGGTGGCGCCGCGGCCGAGCGCGTGATCGTCGGCAGCCAGTCGCTCCTGCACGTCGGCGGCTCGCTCTCGCTCTGGGATCGGCTGCTCGTCTCGGCCTCGCTGCCGCTGGCGCTCGCGCAGAGCGGCGACGGCCCCGCCGCCGCGGCCGGCGTGGGCGCGCCCGACGCGCCGTCGTCCCCCGCGCTCGGCGACCTGCGCCTCGGCGTGCGCGTCCGGCTGCTCGGCGACGAGGGCGACGCGTTGCAGATCGGCACGAGCGCGGCCCTGCACCTGCCCACGGGCGCCTCGGACGCGTACGTCGGCGAGGGCGCGGTCCGCGTCACGCCGCAGCTCCTGCTCGGCGGCCGCGCCTCGCGCGTGGCGTGGAGCGTCGCGGGCGGCGCGGTGATGCGGAGCTCCGGGAACCCGTCGACGCTCGCCTACGGCGGCGGCGCGGCCGTGCTCCTCTGGGACGAGCGGCTGCAGATCGGCACGGAGCTGTACGCCGAGACGATGCTGCAGGGCGGCTCGCTGTCGCTCACCGGGAGCGAGCGCGTCGCCGTGGAGCGGACCACGAGCGCCGAGCTCCTGCTGAGCGCCCGGCTCCGCCCCCTCGCGGGCCTCGTGCTCGGGGCGGCCGCCGGTCCGGGGCTCGGGGAGGCGATCGGCACGCCGTCGTTCCGCGCGGTGGCGATGGTGGCCTGGGCTCCCCCCGCGCAGCCGCAGGGGGCGGCGGCGGACCCGGATCCGGACGCGGATGGCATCGCCGGCCCCGCTGATATGTGCCCGTACGCGCACGGGCCGGCCAGCGCGGAGGCGCGGCGAAATGGATGTCCGGTGGAGGACCGGGACGAGGACGGCGTCGCCGATCCGGACGATCGGTGCCCCGACGAGGCCGGCGGCGGGGACGGCGATCCGGCGCGGCGCGGCTGCCCCGCGGATCAGGACGGCGACGGCCTGCCCGACGCGCTCGACGCGTGCCCCGCGGAGAAGGGCGACGGAGCGGGCGGCGCGGCGCGCCCCGGCTGCCCCGCCGCGCCGAGCGAGCCCGCGGACCAGGACGGCGACGGCCTGCTCGACGACGCCGACGCGTGCCCCGCGGAGAAGGGCCCGGCGAGCGACGACCCGGCCGCGCGCGGCTGCCCGACGCGCGTTCGGGTGCAGGGCGCGCAGGTCGCGCTGCTGGAGCCGGTGCTGTTCCGCGTGCTGAAGAACGATCCGGCGCCGATCGACCCGAAGAGCGAGGCGGTGCTCGCCGAGGTGCGCGACGTGATCGCGCAGCACCCGGAGTGGGTGAAGATCGAGGTGTCGGCGCACACGGACAGCTCGGGCAACGCCAGGTTCAACGAGACGCTCTCGACGGCGCGCGCGGAGGCGGTGCGCAGGTGGCTCGTCGACAAGGGGATCGCGGCCGAGCGGCTCGTCGCGAAGGGGTACGGGTCGAGCCGGCCGATCGCGGACGACAAGAGCGCGGCCGGGCGTGAGAAGAACCGGCGGATCGAGATCGTGGTCCTGGAGAAGAAGTAGGCATGCATCCGCGACGCGCGGCGCCGTGAGGGCGACGGGGCGCGGTCGGGCCGCGCGGCGCGGTCCGGAAGCAAGAGAGAGATGATGAAGCGAACCGTCATGGCCTCAGCGCTCGGCGTCACGCTGGCGATCGCGGCGGCGCCGCGGAGCGCGGCGGCGCAGTGCTCCTCCGCGGGGCCCCTCCAGGAGCTCATCGATGGCCTCGGCTTCCGGTGGGACGTCGGGACAGATGGGGTGATCAGCGACGGGAGCGCCGACGCCTTCGACACCGGCATACGGCTGCGCGTCGACGGCGTCAGCTTCCCTGCCTCGACGCGTGCGGCGGAGATGGACGGGCGGCAGCTCGTCCACGGGCCGACGCTCCTCGGCAACCTCGAGGTCACCCGGAAGGTGTACGTGCCCGCAGACGCAGGGTGGGCGCGCTTCCTGGAGATCCTCCACAACCCCACCGACGGCACGCTCGACGCCGTCGTGCGGATCGAGTCGAACGTCGGGGCCGACGACAGCACCACCATCACGCAAACGCAGAGCGGAGACCTGGAGTTCACGCCGGCCGATCGATGGCTCGCCACGGACGACGCCGACATGGCGGGAGATCCGAGCCTGCATTTCAACTTCCACGGGCCCTCCGCGGTGATCGCGCCGGTGCGCGTCGGGATGATCGTCTTCGACTGCGCGGGCATGCAGGGCCCCTTCGCCGAGTTCGTCCTGCCGCTTCCGCCCGGGGGGACGCGGGTCCTCATGCACTTCGGCGGGCAGCGCGCGAGCCGGGCCGATGCGCACGCGAGCGCGGCCTCCCTCGATGCCCTCCCCGAGGGGACGCTGCTCGGGATGACGGCGGCAGAGCGCGCCGTCGTCGTCAACTGGGACCTGGACCACGACAGCGACGGCGACGGGGCGGACGACGTCGAGGACAACTGTCCGGCGGCGCCGAACCCCGATCAGACCGACACCGACACCGATGGCCACGGCGACGCCTGCGATCCCGACGACGACGGCGACGGAGCGATCGACGACCGTGACAATTGCCCGCTCGTGCCCAACGCCGACCAGTCGGACCTGGATGGCGACGGCGCGGGCGACGCCTGCGATCCCGACGACGACGGCGACGGCGTGCCCGACGCCGTCGACAACTGCCCGTCGGCGCCCAACGCGGGGCAGGAGAACAACCCCCGCGAGTCGCCGCCGGACGAGAGCGGGGACGCGTGCGACAGCGACGACGACAACGACGCGCTCGCGGATGAGGTCGATAACTGTCCCCTCGTCCCCAACCCCGATCAGGCCGACGAGGACGGGGACGATCGGGGCGACGCGTGCGATCTGAACGCCAGGGACATGGATGACGACGGCGTGGAGGACGGCGTCGACAACTGCCGCGCCGCCCCGAACCCCGACCAGGCCGATCTCGACGGCGACGGCGACGGCGACGTGTGCGACGACGACGACGACGGCGACGGGGCCCCGGACCGCACGGACAACTGCCCGGTGATCGCGAACCCGAGCCAGAACGACGCCGACGACGACGGGGCGGGCGACCGCTGCGATGACGACGACGACGGCGACGGCGTGCCCGACGGCGACGACAACTGCCCGCTCCTGGCGAACAGCGCGCAGGAGGACACGAACGGCGACGGCGTGGGCGACGCGTGCGCCTGCGACGCGCCGCAGAGGCCCGATGGCGCGCCGTGCGACGACGGCGATCCCTGCACGCTGACCGACGCCTGCCAGGGCGGCGTCTGCAAGGGCGGCGATCCGCTGCAGTGCGCGCCCTCCGGCGACGTCTGCACCGCCGCGCAGTGCCACCCGCGGTACGGCGAGTGCGCCCTGTTCCCGAAAGAGGGCGCGCGCTGCCCCGGCGGCACCTGCGTGGCCGGCGGTTGCGTGCCCAACGACGCGGGCGCTGGGAGCGGCGGC